>DATJWY010000110.1:0-7587 GCA_035500775.1 Acetobacteraceae bacterium | reverse complement strand
TGCCCGTCAAGAACATTCCGTGATTGATAGGCATCAATCCCGGCCAGCGTGGCGGCAGCGCCGCCCGCGCGACAGGCGTTGAATTCCTGGCCGGTCTGACGGCGTTGGAGGCCCAGCCCTGAGCCTGCCGCGGCCGACGGCATGTCGGCCGGCCGAGAGCGTGCCGATTCCGCGCGGTGCCTGATCGACGCGCGGATTGCCGTCGCCGCATGTCAGGCGTTCGCATGTTTGCCAGAGGCGCTTGGGGGAATGGAGTGCGCGGGAAGCGCTATGGTGCCCAGGGGCGGAATCGAACCACCGACACTGCGATTTTCAGTCGCATGCTCTACCAACTGAGCTACCTGGGCATCGCCGGCCGGAGCCGGGGGTAGGTGCGTTGGAGGCGCAGGGATTACCCCAGCCCGCGCATGGGATCAAGACGGTTCAGCGACATTCATCGCCGTATCGTCAGCAAAAAGAGGCCCTACGGCTCCGACCGGTCCGGCGTGGTATCCTGCTCTTCCATATCGGATTCCGGACCGCCCGGAAGCCGATATTGCCCGGAAATCCAACGTCCCAGGTCGATATCGGCGCAGCGTCGCGAGCAGAACGGCCGCAGCGTGGCGTCGCTTGGTTTGCCGCAAACCGGGCAACCATGCGCTTTCGACATATCAGGCAATCTCCTCGATAACCCAGCCATGCCGGGGGAGGGAGGGGTCGGCCACAGGCACAAGGGTACGGCCGGTGCGGCGCGCAAGGTCTGGCAGCGCCACCGGATCGGCGGCGAGCCGCGCCGCCACTTCCGGCGCGGCGCGCAGGCCGAAGCGCCGTGCCGGCTCGGCGGCGGCCATGGCGGCGATCCGGCGCAGCGCGGCAAGCCCGGCGGCATGTGGTCCGGCCAGCATCTCGTGCAGCGGCGGATGCTCCCGCCGGCGCACGATCTCCGCCAGCCCAAGCGCGGTGAAGCCCAGCAGGCGCGGCCCGAGCGGGTCCTCCGCCAGGGCGCGGGCAAGATCCGGCCCGAGCGCCGCGCGCCGCCGCACCGAGAGGCCGGCGAGGTCCAGCAGGATCGCGCCGGAGAGATTGCGCAGCCGGATCTGCCGTGCGAGCGCCGGCAGGGCGGCGCGGTTGGCGGCGAATTGCGCCGTCTGCTTTGCCTGCCGGTCCGCGCTCGCGCTCCCGGTATCGACGTCGATGGCGACCAGGGCAGGGGTCGGGTGGAAACTGGCGCGCAGCCCGCCCGGCAGCTCGGCCACCGTCTCGGCCAGCGCCTCGATCTCCGCCGCGACCGCGTCCTGCGGGTGTGCGGCCAGTGTGAGGCGCGGTCCGAGATCCGGGCGCAGGCTGGCGGCGAGGGCGGCATCGTCCAGCCGCACCGGCGCGGCCGGGAAAAGGGCGGCGAAGCGGCGCACCGGGTCCGGGCCGCGGCGCACGAGGCGCACCGGCCCGTCGCCCGCCAGGGCGCGGTCCACCTCCGGCAGCCTGGCGCTGAGGCGCGGCCCCTTGCCGCCCTGCGCGGAACGGCTGACGCGCACCGGGAGCAGCGTGCCCTCGGTGAGGCCGGCGCCGCCCTCGCTATCCGGCAGGAAGCCGCTCTGCCCGTCCGCCAGCACCACGAACGCCCCGGCCAGGGCCGGCGCCAGCGCGGTGACACGGGCGCGGTGCAGATCGCCCACCCCGTCCGGCGCGCCGGGACGCCAGATGGCGTAGTCCAGCAGGGTCGTGCCGGCCGCAACGGCGACCCGCGCCTCGCCCGGGCTTGTTTCCACCAGGATCGCGGGCTCGTCCTGGCCCATGGCGTTCATGCGATCGGATAGCCCCGGCCGCGCAGCAATTGCGCCGTCTCGAACAGCGGCAGGCCGACCACGCCGGAATAGCTGCCGGAGAGGAAGCGGATGAAAGCGGCAGCATGGCCCTGAATGGCGTAGCCCCCGGCCTTGCCCTGCCATTCGCCGCTCGCGAGATGGGCGCGCTTCTGCGCCTCCGTCAGGCGGGCGAAGGCAACCACGCTGTCCACCAGCCGCTCGGAGACTCCGCCATCCGGGGCGATCAGCACCACGGCGGTCATTACCGCATGACGGCGGCCGGAGAGCAGATCGAGGCAGGTGGCGGCCTGTTCCGGGCTCTCCGCCTTGGGCAGGATGCGGCGGCCGACGGCAACCACCGTATCGGCCGCCAGGACGAAGCAACCGGGGCGGCTCGCGGCCCGGGCCTTTTCCCGCGCCAGGCGCTCGGCATGCGGGCGCGGCAATTCGTCCCGTCGCGGCGTCTCGTCGATATCGGTGGGAACCACCTCGTCGGGCGTGACGCCGATCTGGGCGAGCAGGGCGAGGCGGCGCGGACTCGCGGAGGCGAGGATCAGGGGGGGCGTCATGCGCGACGGCTTCCGGGAAGGCGAGGGAGCTGGCCCCTCGACCCCGCCGGGGCTTCGGGGCCCCAGCCTTCTGGTCCACGTTTGCCGAAGGCGCCGGGCCTTTGCTGGGGGGCGGCGCCCCGAACGGGCCGGTTGATCGATCCGATCATCCGGCCAGGGAACACTACTTGAAGCGGAACGTGATCCGTCCCTTGGTCAAGTCATACGGAGTCATTTCGACATTCACCCGATCACCTGCCAGCACGCGGATGCGATTCTTACGCATCTTGCCGCTGGTGTGAGCGAGTATCACATGCTCGTTGTCGAGTTTCACACGGAACATGGCGTTGGGCAGAAGCTCCATCACCGTCCCGCTGAACTCGATCATGTCTTCTTTGGACATTCGAATCCTGGCTTGGGGTCACTTTCGGGCCGGAATGTGACGACTCGCCCCGCCCAGGTCAAGGACGCCGCGCGCGTTCAGCAGGGCAGGCGCAGCGCGACGCTGAGCGCGTGGGCGTCAAGCCCCTCCGCCTCCGCGAGCGCCACCGCCGCCGGGCCGATCCGGGCGAGCGAGGCCGGGTCGGCTTTTACCCATGTGGTGCGCTTGATGAAATCGAACACCGAGAGGCCGGAGGCGAAGCGCGCCGTGCGTCCGGTGGGCAGCACATGGTTGGGGCCGGCAACGTAGTCGCCGATCGCCTCGGGGCAGAAGCGGCCGAGGAACGCGGCACCCGCATGACGGATGCGCGCAAACAGCGCATCCGGATCGGCCAGCATGATTTCCAGGTGCTCGGGCGCGAGCCGGTCGGTCAGCGCGGCGGCTTCCTCCCAGTTCCGCACCAGGATGATGGCGCCATGCGCGCGCCAGCTCGCCCCGGCGATCTCGGCGCGCGGCAGGGTGAGCAGTTCCGCCTCCACGGCGCCGGCGACGGCGTCGGCCAGGGCGGGGGAGTCGGTGATCAGGATGGATTGCGCCGCCTCGTCATGCTCCGCCTGCGCCAGCAGGTCGATCGCGATCAGGCGCGGATCGTTGTCGGCATCGGCGAGGATGACGACCTCGGAGGGACCGGCGATGGAATCGATGCCAACCCGGCCGAACACCTGCCGCTTCGCTTCCGCCACATAGGCATTGCCCGGCCCGACGATGCGGTCCACCGGCCGCACGGTCTCGGTGCCGTAGGCGAGCGCCGCCACGGCCTGGGCGCCGCCGATGCGGTAGATCTCGTCGATCCCCGCCCGGTGGGCGGCGGCGAGCACCAGCGGGTTCAGCGCCCCGCCGGGGCAGGGGACGCACATGGCGATGCGCCCGACCCCGGCGACGCGCGCCGGAATGGCGTTCATCAGCACAGAGGAGGGATAGGCCGCCTTGCCGCCGGGGACGTAGAGGCCGACGCTATCGAGCGGCGTCCAGCGCATGCCGAGCGAGACACCGTCCGCGTCGGTCATGGCGAGGTCGGCGGGAAGCTGGGCGCGGTGGAACGCCTCGATGCGCGCCGCCGCGACGTCGAGCGCCGCCAGCAGCTCGCCCGGCACGGCGGCGAGGCCGGCGTCGATCTCCTCGGCGGTCAGGCGCAGCCGGTCCGGGGTCAGGCTCTGCCGGTCGAACCGGGCGGTGAGGTCGCACAGCGCGTCGTCGCCGCGCGTCCGCACCTCCGCGATAATCTCGGCGACGGCCTGATCGACCCGGGCGGTCGTTTCCCGCGCCTGGTTCAGCAAATCCTCGAAGGCGGGGGCGAAGCCGGGCTCGGTCGTGGCGAGACGCTTCATGCCTGGTCTCCGGTGCCGGCTTCCAGCGCCGCGCGGAAGCGCGCGATCCAGGCGCCGACGGCCTCCGGCTGGGTCTTGAGCGCGGTGCGGTTGACGATGAGGCGGGAGGTCACGTGCGCGATCACCTCGGTTTCCCGCAGGCCATTGGCCTTGAGCGTGGAGCCGGTTTGCACCAGGTCCACGATCACCCGGCTGAGCCCGAGCCCGGGCGCCAGCTCCATCGCGCCGTTCAGGTGCACGACCTCGGCATGGATGCCGCGCGCCGCGTAATGGCGGCGGGCGATGTTCGGGTATTTGGTCGCCACCCGCACGACCGACCAGCGGGTCGGGTCCTCGCCCTCCGCCGTTTCCACCGGCTCGGCGACGGAGACGCGGCAGCTGCCGATGCCGAGATCGAGCGGTGCGTAGATCTCCGGATAGTCGAACTCCATCAGCACGTCGGCACCGCAAATGCCGATCTGCGCCGCGCCGAAGGCGACGAAGGTGGCGACATCGAACGGCCGGACGCGGACGATATCGAGCGCCGGATCGTCGGTGGGAAAGCGGAGGCGCCGGCTGCTCTCATCCGCGTAGTCCGCGGCGGGCACGAGGCCGGCGCGCGCGAGCAGCGGCCCGCATTCGCTGAGGATTCGTCCCTTGGGCAGGGCCAGGATCAGCGGCGCTGCCGCCGTGGGGGCCAGGGCGGAGGCCGGGTAAGACGCGGTCATGTCGGCTCCTGTTCGGAGTTCCGCTCGAAAGTCAAGGGCGGTTGGGCGCCGGACCTAGCACCGAAGCCGGTGCGCTGGAAGCCTTGGGTGGACGGGGTTTGAGGCCAGGGGCTCCACCCCTGGACCCCGCCAAAGGCGAAGCCTTTGGAATCCTTTACTTAAATATTGGGGGTCTGGGGCCTCTGGGCCCCAGCGGGTCCAGGGCAGAGCCCTGGCCTGACTTAATCTATACGCGTCCGCCCCCTGCCATTCACCCTTCGATGGGCGTATGCCTGGGCGCGAGTTCGCCCCCAGAGGTGTGGTTTCATGCGCCGAAATTCTTCCCCGCTGCTTGCCCTTGCCCTGCTCGTCCCGGCCCTGGGCGCCATGCTCCCGGCCGCGGCGCATGCCCGCGGCCTGGCCTTCGTCGTCAATTCCAACGACGCCACGGTCAGCCTGATCGATGTCGAGACGCAGCGCGAGCTGCGCCGTGTGCCGATGCTGCGCGAGCCGCACCACATGGCGCTGACGCCCGACCACAAATCCCTGCTGATCGGCGACACCACCGGCAATGCCCTGTTCTTCCTCGACCCGCACACCGGCGCGGTGCAGCGGCGGCTGGCGGTCAGCGACCCGTACCAGTTGGTGTTCAGCCCGGACGGCACAAGGCTGACGGTGGCCGGTCTCGCGCGCAACCAGATCGACATTTACGACGCCGCCACCTACCGGCTGCTGCATCGGATCCCGGCGCGTTCGATGCCGAGCCACATCAACTATTCGCCCGATTCGCGGCGGGTCTTCGTCAGCCTCCAGGGCACGGACAGCCTGATCGCGATCGACGTCGCCTCGGGCCAGGTGCTGTGGGAGACGCGGGTCGGCACCACTCCGGCCGGTGTGCTCTGGCATGACGGCAAGCTGCTCGTCGGCATCATGGGCGAGGCGCATATCGCCGTGGTCGATCCGGCGGACGGGCATGTCGAGCGGGTGATCCCGACCGGCGAGGGTATGCACACAATGTTCGTCCCGCCCGACCACTCGGCGATCTATGCCACCAACCGGGTGGGCGGCACGATTACGGTGCTCGATCCGCGGACGCTGGAGGTGGTGCGCACGCTGCGCGTGCCGGGTGGCGCGGACGACATCGACTTCGCCCCGGACGGCAAGCTCTGGACGGGGCTGCGCTGGCGGCAGGCGGTTGCGGTGATCGACCCGCGGACGGGGGATTACCAAATCATCCGCGTCGGCCGCTCGCCGCACGGTATCTGGCTGAACACGCATGACACGCTGCCGGAGACGACGGCCAGCCGTTGATCCGGCGCCCCGGCCGGCGCGCCGGGGCCGCGTCAGGCGGCGGGCGGGCTACGCCGAGAGTTGTTTGGCGCTGCGGGCGTGGTCGCCTGCATCCTGAACTGTCGGGGTTTGCCCGTGTCGCCGTGGGATGTCGCCGGGGGCGCGCGGGGGAGCGGAGAGGGGCGGGGCCATGGTTCCCCAAGGGGTGCGAGAGGCTGGGCCGGCCAATGGGGCGGTCAGCGGTGGGGCGCGCCCGCCGGCGGCGGAACGGACGGGAGGGCACGGGTGAAGGCGCTCGGCGCTCTGGGGCTGGTGTCGGGCGTGGCGCTGCTGACGGTGCTCGTGACGCATCTCGGCATGGGCGCGATCCTGCAAACGCTGGAAACCCTCGGCTGGCCCGGCTTCACCTGGATCGTACTGTTTCATGTCGGGCTGATCGCGCTGATGGGCACGGCCTGGTTCGTCCTGGCCAGAGGCCGGGCGGATGCGGTGTGGGGGCGCTTCGCCTGGGGGCGGCTGGTGCGTGACTCGGCGGCCGAGGCGCTGCCGCTGTCGCAGATCGGCGGCTATGTGCTCGGCGCGCGCGCGGCCGTGGTAGCCGGCGTGGAGGGAGTGTTCGTCGCGTCCTCCACCGTGGTGGATGTCACGGTCGAACTGGTGGCGCAGCTCGGCTACATACTGCTCGGCCTGTTCCTGCTTTGGCGCATCCGGCCGGGCAATGATCTGATCTGGCCGATCCTGTTCGGCATCGGCTTGCTCGGCGCACTCGCTTTCCTCTTCATCGCCGTGCAGGTGCGGGGCGCCTCCTTCGTTGATCGTGCCCTGGCGCAGATCTCGCGGCATTTGCTGAACAGCCCGCCGAGCCGGGACGGGGTGCTGCGGGATGCGATCCACGGCATGCACCGGCGGCCCGGAGTGCTGTGGCTGGCCGGCCTTGTGCACCTGCTGAGCTGGGTGCTGAGCGGGGTCGAAACCTGGATGATGCTGCGCCTGATCGGCATCCGGCTCGGCCTCGCCGCCGGCCTTGTCATCGACAGCCTGCTCTACGGCGTACGTAGCTTCGCCTTCATGATCCCGAACGCGATCGGCGTGCAGGAGGCGGCGCTGCTGCTGCTCGGCGCGTTGTTCGGCCTCGGGGCGGAGCAGGCGGTGGCGCTGTCGTTGGTCCGGCGCGGGCGGGATCTGGCGATCGGCGTTCCGGCGCTGCTGGCCTGGCAGGTGCTGGAGGGGCGGCGGGCCTGGCGGGGGCTCGCCCGCTTCGATCCCGCTGCGGCCGCTGAGCCTGTCCCTGGGCGAGTAAAGAGCGGCGGCGCATAAAATGGTTCCCCCATAGGCACCAGGATAAGGCATCCAAAGGCCGGAGGCCTTTGGATGCCGGTCGTTTCTCCTGGCGGTGTCAGCCGCGAACGACACCATCCTCAAGCCGACTGAAGACCGCGGACGCAGCTAAAAAACAAATGGATTTCAAAGGCTTGCCTTTGATGGGGTCGAGGGGCAACGCCCCTCGCC
>DATJWY010000109.1:0-3342 GCA_035500775.1 Acetobacteraceae bacterium | reverse complement strand
CATGGCCGGGGCAGTGTGGCTGGCGTCGTCCATCTCTTTTCAGCCGAACACCTACTTTGGCGTGCAATGGACGGCCTACATGATTTTCATGACGCTGGTCGGCGGCATCGGCACATTCGAGGGGCCGATCCTCGGCGCCCTGCTGTTCTTCGCCATCGAGACCGCGTTCGGCGGTCAGGGCGTCTGGTATCTCATCGGCGTCGGCGTGGCCGCCGTGGGGTTCGCGCTGTCGCTGCCGCAGGGCATCTGGGGCTGGCTGGAGCGCCGCTACGCGCTGCGCCTGCTGCCTGTCGGTTATGTCCTGAGGCTAGCCGGGGGCGAGGCAGGGCGGATGCGCCGCAGCGGTGCGATGACGCAGCCCGGACACGACCAGCTCTCAGGCGGCATTCGAGTTTCGGAGCGAAGCTGAGCCAAGACGTATTTAAACAACAAGTCAGGAGGATATGACGATGTTAGACACAATGGCAAAGGGTTCGGTCCTGGGCTCGGCCTGGGAAGGGAAAATATTCAATGGCGGCTGGATCCCATCCGGTATCGTGGCGGATGTCATCGAGCCCGCCACCGGCGCGGTGCTGACCCGCACCGCCATCGCCAGCCCGGCGGACATCGCCGCCGCGGCGAAGGCTGCGGCAGTGGCCCAGCCGGCCTGGTACGCCACGCATGAGCGCCAGCGTGAGGCGATCCTGTTGAAGGCCGCCGATCTGTTCGAAGCCCATGCCGAGGAGCTGGCACTGTGGATCGCCCGCGAGACCGGCGGCATCATCCCGAAAGGCCTGCACGAGGTCCGCGAGGCGGTTGAGATCTGCCGCGCCGCCGCCGCCCTGCTGCACGACATCCCCTCCCGCGCCCTGCCCTCCGCGCCGGAGCGTCTCTCCATCGCGCGGCGCGTGCCGCTGGGCGTGGTCGGCGTCATCTCGCCCTTCAACTTCCCGCTCATCCTCGGCCTGCGCGCCGTCGCCCCGGCGCTGGCCATCGGCAATTCCGTGGTGCTGAAGCCGGATCCGCAGACGGTGGTGAGCGGCGGCGTCATCATCGCCCGCATCTTCGAGCTGGCCGGCCTGCCCGCCGGCGTGCTGCACATGCTTGCCGGGCGCGTGGACGCGGGCGAGGCGATGTGCGCCGACCCGAACATCCAGATGATCGCCTTCACCGGCTCCACCGCCGCCGGGCGGCGCGTAGGCGAGGCCTGCGGCAGGCATCTCAAGAAGGTCTCGCTGGAGCTGGGCGGCAAGAACTCCGTCATCGTGCTGGGCGATGCCGACCTCGGCGCCGCCGCTTCCAACGTCGCCTTCGGCGCCTGGTTCCACCAGGGGCAGATCTGCATGGCCTCCGGGCGCATCCTGGTCGAGCGCTCGCTCGCCCCGGCCCTCACCACAGCACTGGTCGAGAAGGCCAACCACTTGCCGGTGGGCGATCCGGCTTCCGGCCAGGTGGCGCTTGGGCCGCTCATCAATGAGCGCCAGCGCGACCGTGTGCACAAGCTGGTGACCGAGACCATCGCCGCCGGAGCCACGCTCGCCGCCGGCGGCACGTATGAGGGGCTATTCTACAAGCCGACCGTGCTGGAAAACGTGCGCCCCGGCATGCCCTGCTTCGACGAGGAGATTTTTGGACCCGTCGTCAACATCATCCCGTTCGACACGGATGAAGAGGCGATCGCGCTGGCAAATGACACGGAATACGGCCTCTCCGCCGGCATCATCGGCCGGGATGTGAGCCGCGCCATGAAGCTCGCCCGCGCGTTGAAGACCGGGCTGATCCACATTAACGACCAGAGCGTGGCCGATGACGTGGTCAACCCGTTCGGCGGACGCGGCGCCTCAGGCAATGGCACGGCGGTGGGCGGCCCGGCGAGCTGGGAGGAGTTCTCCATGTGGCAGTGGATGACAGTACAGGCCGAAGCACCGATGAAGCCGTTCTGAGGGAGGGTGCAACAATGCATATCCAGGCCGCCGTCACCCGTGAGAAGGGCGGAAACTTCCACCCCGAAACCCTCTCGCTGGAGGGCCCGCGTGCGGATGAACTGCTCATCCGCATCACCGCCGTGGGCGTGTGCCACACCGACCTTGCCATGCGCGACCAGGTCTTCCCCGTGCCCCAGCCTATCGTGCTGGGGCATGAGGGGGCGGGCATCGTCGAGCAAATCGGGGCGAATGTCCACGGCTTCGCGGCGGGCGACAAGGTGGTGCTGAGCTACCGCGCGTGCGGCGCCTGCCCCTCCTGCAACGCCCATGCGCCGAGCTACTGCCACGCCTTCTTCCCTTTGAATTTCAGCGGGGCGCGATCGGATGGCAGCACCTCGCTGCGCTGCGATGAGGGGCCGGTGCACAGCCATTTCTTCGGCCAATCCTCCTTCGCCAGCCACGTGGTGGCGCATCACAGCAATGTGGTGAAAATGGCGGCGGATGCCGACCTCGCCGTGCTGGCACCGTTCGGCTGCGGCATCCAGACCGGGGCGGGCGCGGTGATGAACGCGCTGAAGATCCGGCCGGGCGAGAGCCTCGCCGTGTTCGGCACCGGCTCGGTGGGGCTGGCGGCGGTGATGGCGGCGCGCGTGGTGGGCGCAACCACCATCATCGCCGTGGACCGCAACCCCGCCCGGCTGGCGCTGGCCCGTGAGTTGGGTGCCACCCATACGGTGAATGTGGGCGAGACCGATTCCGTGCCGGCGATCCAGGCGATCACCGGCAGCGGTGTCATGTACGCCATCGACACCACGGCGGTCATCGCGGTGCTGCAACAGGCCTTTGCCGCCCTCGCGCCGCGCGGCACGCTGGGCGTCATTGGCGCGCCGCGGCCGGAGCATCTGCTGCCGGTGCCGGTCATCGACCTGCTCTCCTCCGGCAAGCATCTCCGTGGCATTGTCGAGGGCGATTCCGAGCCGGCGCTGTTCCTGCCGGCGCTGGCCGAACTGCATCGCCAGGGGCGTTTCCCCGCCGAAAAGATGATGCGCGTCTACGATTTCGCGCAGATCAACGAGGCGGTGCATGACTCCGAGACCGGCGCCTGCGTGAAGGCTGTGCTGCGCCTGCCGGGCTGAACCCGCCCGCGCGCCGGTCTCAACCCCGCAAGATGGTGAGGCCGGTGCTGGCCGGATCGATATCCGTATAGCGCAGCACGGCACTGGCGTGTTCGCGCATCAAAGCTTCCACCCGCGCGCCCTGCCCCGCCGCCAGCGCCTCGGCGATGGCGTGGTGCTGCATATGCGCGTAATTCAGCCGCTGGAATTCCCGTTGCAGATTTTGCCGGTCGATGGCCAGCGCCTTCACCGAGGCGAAAGGAAGATGGTCGTTGCGGGCGAGTGCCTCCATCACTGCAATATTCCCAGCTCCTTCCACGATG
>DATJWY010000108.1:0-2064 GCA_035500775.1 Acetobacteraceae bacterium | reverse complement strand
ATAGCCGCAGCGGACGGGTGCACCTTGCCTTCTTGCCAATAAAGATTTCATCAATCTCGCTCGTGACGCCGGCACCGCCGAGCGGCGGGAGGTTCCCGGCTTTCATTGCCTCACGGATACGATGCGTTAAATAATGGATTCCAAAGGCTACGCCTTTGGCGGGGTCGAGGGGCAGCGCCCCTCGCCTTACTTATCTTAGCGCATCCTGGGCTCCGCCCCGGTTACTTCGGAACGAGCTTCCCATCCCGCAACGTCACGACCCGGTCCATCCGCGCAGCCAGGGCCTCGTTATGGGTCGCGATCAGCGCCGCCACCCCCTGCTCCCGCACCCCGCGCAGCAACTCGCCGAAGACGGTATCGGAGGTCCGGACATCCAGATTGCCGGTCGGCTCATCGGCCAGCAGCACGCGCGGCCGGTTGGCGAGCGCCCGCGCGATCGCCACGCGCTGCTGCTCGCCGCCGGAGAGTTTTCCAGGGAGATGCCGCGCCCGCTGCTCCAGGCCGAAGGCGGCGAGCAGGGTCATCGCCCGCTGCTCGGCCTGCCTGCGCGCCACGCCCGCGATCATCTGCGGCAGCACGACGTTCTCCAGTGCCGAGAACTCCGCCAGCAGATGATGAAACTGATAGACGAAGCCGATCCGATCGCGCCGGATGGCGGTACGCTGGGCATCCGGCAACGCGCCGGCATCCCGCCCATCGACCAGCACCGTCCCGGCATCCGGCCGCTCCAGCAGCCCCGCGACATGCAGCAGGGTCGATTTACCGGTGCCGGACGGCGCCACCAGCGCCACGATCTCCCCGGCGCGCAGATCGAGATCCACCCCGCGCAGCACCGGCAACGCCCCGGCCTCGCCGCGATAGGTGCGCTCCACGCCGCGCAGGCTGAGCGGCTCACTCATGGCGCAGCGCCTCCACGGGGTCGGTGCGGGCGGCGCGCCAGCTCGGATAGAGCGTCGCCAGCAGCGAGAGCGCCAGGGCCATGACGATGACCTGCATCACCTCGCCCCATTCCAGCTTCGCCGGCAAATGTTCGAGGTAATAGACCTCGGGATCGAACAGTTTTGTGCCGGTCAGGCTCTGGAGCCATTGCCGGATACGCTCGATGTTGAGGCAGAACACGACGCCGAGCAGCGTCCCGACCGCGGTGCCGGTGATGCCCACGGAAGCGCCGCACATCAGGAAGATGCGCATGATCGCCCCCCGCCCCGCCCCGAGCGTGCGCAGCACGGCGATGTCGCGCGTCTTGTCCTTCACCATCATGATCAGCGACGAGACGACGTTGAACGCCGCCACCAGGATGATCAACGTCAGGATCAGGAACATGACGTTCTGCTCCACCGTTACGGCGGCGAAGAAGCTGTCATTGCTCTGCGTCCAGTCCACAACGCGGACGGCGAGGCCGCGCAACGCGTCCCGGATACCGCGATTGACCGCGGCCACGCGCTCCGGCTCGCGCACCATCACCTCGATCTGCGTCACCGCGTTCGGGCTCTGGAAGAAGATCTGCGCGGCCTCCAGCGGCAGGAACACGAAGCTGCTGTCGTATTCGTTCATGCCGACCTGGAAGATCGCCACCACCCGGTAGGCGCGCACGCGCGGGATAGTGCCGAAGGCGGTCGCCGCGCCCTCGGGCGAGACCAAGGTGAGCCGCGAGCCGACGCCGAGATTGAGCCGCTCGGCGAGGGTGAGGCCGATGGCGATCGCGTCCTCGCCCCTGAAATTATCGAGCGAGCCGCCGCGGATCGTGTCGCTGACCGAATGCAGGTTCCGCAGATCGGCTTGCCGGACGCCGCGCACCAGCCCGCCGAGACTGCCGCCATTGGCGGTCAGCAACACCTGCCCCTCCACCATGGGCGTCGCCGAGACGACATCCGGCACGGTGCGGATTCGCGCCGCGATGTCATCGAAATCGGTGAGCGGCGCGCCGGCGGCATAGACGCCGAGATGGCCGTTCAGCCCGAGGATGCGGCCGAGCAGGTCGGATTTGAACCCGTTCATGACGCTCATCACGATGATGAGCGTCGCCACCCCGAGGGCGATGCCGACCAGCGAGAACCCGGCGAT
>DATJWY010000107.1:0-21946 GCA_035500775.1 Acetobacteraceae bacterium | reverse complement strand
TGGCCTTTTTCGCGATCGGTCAAGACTTACGGCGGTTGGTATGAGTCAGGGCCTGGGGCAGGGGGCGACGCGTCGCTCCCTGCCCGTTCCCGCCGGGGACGCGGTGTCGCTCGGCGGGAGCGATATCCGGCGAAATGACCTTCGCCGGGCGGCCTGCAACGCGCGCCGGCTTTGGTTTTCGAGCAATTTCATCGGCCAGACCGGAACCGGTCTGGCTGAATTGCTCTATGCGGCGATCTCGTCCTCGATTGCTCTTTGGATGAATTGGTTCAGGCTCATCCCATGGGCAGCGGCGGCCTCAACGGCCCGGGCGTGCAGCGCCTCCGGGATGCGGACCTGAAACTTCCCCGAGAACGTCCGCATCGGCTCGATGCCCTTCTCCCGGCACACGTCGAGGAATACCCGAAGCGAGGTTTCACCCTCCCGGCGAAGCCCTTCCACGCTGTCGGCGTAGAAGTCCGCACCGCCGGTCAGGCCGACGAACTCGCCCCGGAACATCCCGATCTCAGGGTCGAACTGGATCACGGCCCGGTGGCCGCCGATGGTCATGGTGTTGTTCATGGCGTCACCCCATTCGCTTCCAGCCATTTCCGCACGCTCGCGACCGCGCCCTTGTCCATGTCCGGGGTGGGGTGCGGCCGGTGGAAGACCTTCACCTCGCCAAACAGGACCACGGCCACGCGGGAGCCTTCTCGCTCGCTGACCTCCGCCCCGAGGCTGACAAACAGTGCCTCGATGTCGGACCAGCGGATGCCGCCCTGGACCGGGCGGGCGAAGATGGCTTCCAAGGTGCGGCGGTGCTTGGCTTTCAGGCGGGGCGATACCAATATTTGGTATCAACATCAATGGCCGCCGCACCTTGCGGATCGTCGGCAGAACATCCCGCATCACTCAATCCTGGAAGGGACGGGCCTGGAACTCATCGTGTGCAATCGTCCGCCCGCACGCGAAATTCCCGACAGTCCTCGCGGCTCCCGGTCCGCCAGACCCAGTTAGCGTGACAATGCCCCAGCAATAGAGCGGCGTTATCGACTCAACGCCCAAACGGCAATTCCGGCGCAGCCCTTCCCGCACCAAATATCCCGCTGCCGCCGCACGAGCGGCCTCACTCAGAACGGGAAGGATTTCGGGACATGTTTCGCACCCCCCGCGGCCGCGCCCTCGCCATCGCCGCTTTCGGCCTCGCCTCCGCCTGCGCCCTCGGCGCGTCCCCGGCCCATGCCGGCGGCTGCCCGGCCGACAAGGTCGTGGCCAGCGGTCAAGGCCAGCCGCAGAGCAATGCTCCCGCCCAGGGCGTCACGGACACGGTGATCGCCTCCATCGACCTGGCGAAGGAATCGATCGGCATCCGCGACCGTCTGTTCCGTCTGCGCAAGCTGGTGATCGAGCCCGGCGGCGTCGTCCCCTGGCACAGCCACGGCGACCGCCCCGCCATCATCTACATCATTTCCGGCGAGATCACCGAATATGCCAGCACCTGCGCTGTGCCCATCGTGTACCACGCCGGCGACTCCACCGCCGAGACCCATACCACCGCGCATTGGTGGAAAAACACCGGCAGCACCACCGTGACGCTGCTTTCAGCGGACTTGTTCCACGTCAACGACAACGCCCACACCATGTGACCGCCGGCGCCCCGGCCGGGATCATGCCCGGCCGGGGCGCGGCCCTTTGAAGGGAACCGGCATCGTGAACACGGCAACCGAGGCGGTGGCGGCACCGGCCGCCGCGACGACTGGCGCCGGGCTGTTGCGCAGCCTGACGATTAGCCTGATGGCCTTCCTCACCGTGGTGGACCTGTTCGGCACCCAGGCCATCCTGCCCTCGCTCGCGCGCGCCTATCAGGTGGCGCCGGCAGCGATGAGCATCGCGGTGAACGCGACCACCTTCGGCATGGCCTTCGCTGGCCTCGCCGTCACCACCTTCAGCAACCGCATCGACCACCGCCGCGGCGTCGCGCTCAGCCTGCTGCTGCTCGCCGTGCCGACCGCACTGCTCGGCACCATGCCTCCGCTCGGCCTGTTCGCGGCGCTGCGGGTGGCACAGGGCGTGTTCATGGCGACGGCGTTCAGCCTGACGCTGGCCTGGCTCGGCGAGGCCTGCTCCGCCAGGGCCGCCGCCGGCGCCTTTGCCGCCTACATCACCGGCAATGTCGCCAGCAACCTCATCGGCCGCCTGCTCTCGGCCGGACTTGCCGACTACCTCGGCCTGCCCGCGAACTTCCTCGGCTTCGCGCTGCTCAACATCGCCGGTGCCGCATTGGCGCTTGCGACCATGCGCGCCGCATCGCCGCACGCACGCGGCGCGGCACGGACCTCGATCGGCGCGATCTGGCGGAGCCACCTCGGCAATCCCGCGCTGCGCGTAAGCTTCGCGATCGGCTTCTGCATTCTGTTCGCCTTTCTAGGCACCTTCACCTATGTGAACTTCGCGCTGACCGCCCCGCCCTTCAGCGTCGGCCCGATGATGCTGGGTGTCGTGTATCTCGTGTTCCTGCCGTCGATCTTCACCACGCCGCTGGCCGGGCACCTGGTGGCATGGCTCGGGCGGGCGCCCGGACTGTGGGCTTCGCTCGCCGTCGCGGCGATTGGCCTGCCGCTCCTGGTCCAGCCGTCGCTGGTGTTGGTGCTGGCTGGCCTGGTGCTGGTCGGTGTCGGCACCTTCCTTGCCCAGGCGATCGCCACCAGCACCGTCGGCGCCGCCGCCACCGGCGAGCGGGCGGCGGCAAGCGGCATGTATCTCGCCGCCTATTACCTCGGCGGCCTGCTCGGTACCGCAGTGCTCGGCCAAGTCTACCAGCACTTCGGCTGGAACGGCTGCGTCGTCGGCGTGGCCGTCGCGCTCGCCGCATCCGCCATGCTCGCCGCCCTGCTCCGGGCGGCCCCGCGCCTCGCCTGATCCCCGGCGGCGCCCTGCAGGTTCATGAGAAGGAACGGACTCATGCCGGATTCTGGAACGACATTGCAATCGCGGCCCGAAGCGGAGCCGGCCGGCATCGCCCTGCGCCGGCAGGTCGGTCAGATCGTGCTCGTGCTGCAAGGCGGCGGGGCGCTTGGTGCGTATCAGGTGGGCGTCTATCAGGCGCTGCACGAAGCCGGCATCGAGCCCGATTGGGTGATCGGCACGTCCATCGGTGCCATCAATGCGAGCCTCATCGCGGGCAATCCGATCCCGCAACGCATGGCGCGGCTGCTGGAGTTCTGGCGCCGCGTGGAACGTGACGAGTGGCAAAACGCGGTGGCCGCCGTACCATTCGTCGGCAACTTCGCCGCCACGTGCATGACCCTGACACAGGGCATCGGTGCATTCTTCACCCCGAACCCGTGGGCGCTGGCCGGGGTGTACATGCCGGTCGGCCCGGAATCCGCTGCCTACTACAGGACCGACGCGTTGCGCGCGACTCTCGGCGAATTGGTCGACTTCGGGTTGATCAACCGCGGAAGCTGCCGGCTGGTGGTCGGCGCGGCCAATCTGCGCACGAGCGAGATGCGCTACTTCGATAGCCGCGACATGGAACTGGACGTACGCCACGTGATGGCATCCGGAGCATTGCCGCCGGCATTTCCCGCAGTCCGCATCGGCGAGGATCTCTACTGGGACGGCGGCATTCTCTCGAATACGCCCGTCGAAGCGGTGTTCGACGACAGTCCGCGGCGCAACTCCCTGGTGTTTGCCGTGCACATCTGGAATCCACATGGCCCGGAACCCAGCACGATCTGGGAGGTCGTCAACCGCCAGAAGGACCTGCAATACTGCAGCCGTGCTCTCTCCCACATTGCCCGGCAGAAGCAAATCCACCGGTTGCGCCATATCATCGCGGAGTTGGTGAAGCGGTTGCCGGAGGAACAACGCCTGGACCCCGAGGTGCGGGAGTGGGCAAGTTATGGCTGCCTGACCCAGATGCACGTGGTACGGCTGCTGGCGCCGGGGGTCGAGGGGGAGGATCACACGAAGGACATCGATTTCAGTCCCGCCGGAATCCGGGCGCGCCGCGAAGCCGGCTACGAGCACACACGTCGCGTGCTGCAGATGGCGCCATGGCAAACGCAGGTGGACAGGATTGAAGGTTTCATCCTTCACGAAGCCACTCCCGATTCGGCGATCAGGACGACGTGAAGGACGAACCATAACGCGGCCCAACATGACGCGATCCGGCCAGGCCGCCGGTGAACATGGGAGTGCCGACCATGGACAGGCAGGAATACGACGTCGTCATCATCGGAGCCGGACAGGCGGGCATACCGCTGGCCTGGGGCGTGGCCAGGACGGGTCGGACGGTCGCGCTGGTGGAGCGCGCCCGGCCGGGCGGTTCATGCATCAACTTCGGATGCACGCCCACAAAGGCGGTGTTGGCGTCGGCACGCCTGCTTCATCAGGTGCGCCGCTCCGCCGCCTTCGGCATTCGCGTCGGCGAGGTGGAGGTGGATTTTCCGGCGGTCCTGGCACGGGCGCGCGCGATTGCCGAGGCCTCGCGACGCGGCATTGAAGACGGGTTTCGCGGCAGCGAGAATCCGAGATTGCTGATGGGTCACGCGCGCCTGGAAGGACGTGATGGCGCGCATTTTCGCGTGCGGATTGGGGCCACGACGCTTGCCGCGCGCGAGGTCGTGCTGAACACCGGGACCCGCACGGCGGTTCCGCCCATCCCCGGCCTTGCCGACATTGCATTCATCCACGCGGGCAACTGGCTGCAGCATTCCGACCTGCCGGCGCAACTGGCCATCATCGGCAGCGGTGCGGTCGGGCTGGAGATGGCGCAGTTCTACCGGCGCATGGGCAGCGACGTGACCGTGATCGACATCGCCCCGCAGATCGCGGGCAAGGAGGACGCGGAGGTGGCCGGCGCGCTGCAGCGCCAACTCGAGGCCGAAGGGATCGCGTTCCGCCTCGGCGCGCAGATTCGCGAAGTCGCACAGGACGGGCGTGGCATCATCGTGCGGCTGGGCGAGGGTGAGGTCGCCGCCGGGCAGGTGTTCATCGCGACCGGGCGCAGGCCGAACACGGATGACCTCGGGCTGGATACGGTCGGAGTCGCGGTGTCGGATCGGGGAATCGTGCAGGCCGACGCGCGCCTTGCCACGACTGTCGAGGGCATCTGGGTCGCCGGCGACATCCGCGGCGGGCCGATGTTCACGCACACGGCCTGGGACGATTACCGCATCCTGCTATCGCAGATGACCGGTGACGGCACGCGCACGACCGACCGTATCGTTCCCTGGGTCATTTTTACCGATCCTGAATTAGGCCGCGTCGGTATGACGGAAGCCGAGGCACGCGCCACCGGGCGCGCGGTGAAGGTCGCGCGATTCGACATGCGGCGCAGCGGCAAGGCGGCCGAGATCGGCGAGGATGAGGGTTTCATCAAGGTGATCGCGGACGCCGCGACCGGCGAGCTCCTGGGCGCCGCAGTGCTGGCGGTGGATGGCGGGGAGCTGGTGCATGCCTACGTGGATCTGATGAACGCCGGCGCTCCCTACACGGCGCTGCGCGACTCGATCCAGGCGCACCCCACGCTGTCCGAGGCGGTGCAGAGCGCCGTCGCCGCCCTGGATGATGTTCCATAGACGCGTCTGCTGCCGGCCAGGTGCCTCATCTCGCGATACGCCCATCGGTGGACCCATCGTCATCGCTGACCGGCCAGTTGTACTCACGAAGGGCGTTGGCCAGGGCCGCCACGGGAGAGGACCAGCGGCGGCCGGCCACTGTCACATAGCAGACCTCGCGGCTGACCATGGGATCGATGACCGGGCGCGTAAGCAGGCCGGGCAGCACGAGCGAATACTCCGGCATAAAGCAAACCCCCATGCCGCCGGCGACCATGGCCTGGATCCAATCCTCACGCTCGCTGCGGTAGGAACGCAGGATTTCCACGTCGCGCTCTCGCAGCAATTCGGCAAGCAAATCGCGATATTCGCAGTTGATCCTTTGCAGGTAGATCTGCCCCTCCATGTCGGTCAGGCGAATCGCATTATGCTGCGTGAAAGCATGGCCATGGGCGCACGCGACCACGAACCGCTCGCCGTAGAGGGGGGTCGCGCGCAGCGGATCGGCAAATCCCCCCGGTTGCGCCATCAGGGCGATGTCGATTGCGCCGCTCGCCAGCATTTCCGACAGCTTCGCGGGCACACTCTCGATCAGGGTAAGCTCGATCCCCGGATGTGTGGCGCGGAACCTGTTGAGGAAGGCCACGAAGCGCAGTGGCCCGATGGTGCACATGACGCCAAGAGTGAGTTGCGCGCCTTCGAGTTTCAGGAACCGGCGTGCCGCCTCCTTGGCTGCATGGGCGTGTTCGATCATCTCGGAAAATTGGGGTTCCAGGAGCCGGCCCAGATCTGTCAGGTGGATGTTGCCGCGCTCGCGGGAAAACAGCAGTCCGCCGATTTCCTCCTCGATTTTCTGGATGGCGCGGGTAAGGGCGGGCTGCGTGACGTTGCACAGCTCTGCCGCCCTGGTGAAGTTGCGGGTCTTGCTGACCGCCAGGAAGTAGCGGATCTCATGCAGTTCCATCGTTGCTGCGCCGCGGGTTGCCGATCGGGTCCGAAGAACCGCATTGGCGCGGGACGCCGCCAACGCTGCTCACTGATAAACTCCATTGGGTTCTGTGGGTTCGGTTGCAAACGCTGACAGGGGACATGCGGCATGACGAAAGCGGGTGCTTTCAGGCAGAAAGCGCATGTCCTCGCCCGTGCCCTTGGGTTTCAGGACACGCCGCTGGACCTTTACCGCTGCGGAAGCCGGCTTTGCCGGCAATGGTCGCTAACTGGCTGAAATCGTTAGGTTTAACCGGAATGGTGGAGGGGGTTGGATTCGAACCAACGTAGGCGTGCGCCAACGGATTTACAGTCCGTCCCCTTTAGCCACTCGGGCACCCCTCCACCGATCGGACCGTGGCCCGTTCGGGAGACGCGCACCTAAGCCGTCTTTGTCCTGTTGTCAACGTGGTGCCGCGGGGGCGCGCGTCATCCGCGTGGATCGCCCGGGCCGGCGCCGCGGCGCCGTCCGGGATGGGCCGGCGGGGTGCGCGGACAGGCGCGCGGGGAAGAAGCTGGTCCGATCGCGTATTGAGGACGGTTTCGGCCTGCACATCGGGGGCGAATCCGCTCTATACCCCGGGGTATGAGAAACAATAATCAGCGTCCCGGTGGGCGCGGCGGCTCTGGCGGGTTTTCGGGTCAGGGCGGCAAGCCTCGGGGCGGTGCCTCGTCTGGCGGCAAGGGTAAGCGTCCCCCGTTCGGCGGAGCGAAGTCGGGCGCGTCGCGTTCCGCTCCTTTCGCCGCCGGCCCGCGCGGGCGCGGCGAGGCCCCGTCGCGTTCCTTCACCTCTCCGGAAGCCGGCGCGCGCGGCCGTTCCGAGCGTCCGGCGCCACGCGGTTATATCGAGGCCCCGCCGCGCGCCTTCGAAACCCCGGTCGCCGAGCCGCGCGCCCGCGCCGAGCGTCCGGCGCCGCACGTGCCGCAGACCCCGTCCGGCGCCATCTGGCTCTACGGCCTGCACGCGGTGGCGGCGGCGCTCGGCAACCCGGCCCGTCACCTGCGCCGGCTGCTGCTGACCGAGGAAGCCGAGTCGGCCCTCGCCGGCACGCTGCCGCGCCCCTGGGCGATCACCCCGGAGCGGACCGATCGCGCCCGCATCGACCAGTTGCTCGGGCGTGACATGGTGCATCAGGGGGTGGCGCTGCTCGTTGATCCGCTCGCCACGCCGACGCTCGCCGAGGCGCTGGAGCGGCCCGGCCCGGTGGTGGTGCTGGACCAGGTGACCGACCCGCGCAACGTGGGCGCCATCCTGCGCTCCGCCGCCGCGTTCGGCGCCGCCGCCGTCATCGCCCAGGAGCGCAACGCGCCCGAGGAAACCGGCGCCCTGGCCAAGGCCGCGTCCGGCGCGCTGGAGGCGGTGCCGCTGCTGCGCGCGGTCAATCTCGCCCGCACCCTGGCGGCGCTGAAGGCGGCGGGGCTGTGGGTGGTCGGGCTCGATGCCGACGCGCCGCCGCTTTCCGGCACGGCGCTGCGGGAGCGCCGGGTGGCGCTGGTGATGGGCGCGGAAGGCGCGGGGCTGCGGCGGCTGACGCGGGAAACCTGCGACGAGACCGCCGGCCTCGCCATGCCGGGGGCGATGGAGAGCCTGAACGTCTCCGCCGCCACCGCCATCGCGCTCTATGAGCTGACCCGCGCCGGCTGACCCACGCGCCGCCGCTCCGCCGCACGGTACGGATTGGCAATCAATCCGCCGCCGGGGCGGGGCGGCGGGCGGCTCGGCCCAGGGCATGCCAAGCACCTGTTAATCACTGACTGTCAGGTTCCTTAAAGGACTCACCGAGCTTCCTGTGCGGCCGCCTCGCCCCGGCCCCCAGGGTGAAGGGACTGTCAATGATTATCGATTGGAGCCAGATGTCCGAGGACATGCAGCTAATGCTCTCGCGCGAGGCGATGCTGCGGGCCACGGACCTTGTCGCCGGCCATGCCGAGGCACTGGCCAGGGAGATCGAGGCCGGGGGGCTGGAGGATCGGGGCGGGCCGGACGCGCTGCGCCTGCTGGCCAGCGTGCTGCGCCTGAACAGCCAGGATCTGCTCGGGCCTGTCGGCAACGCCTGATGCCGTGGCGCGGGCGCGGGCGCGCGTTCCGCGGGACGCGCCGCCGCTGGAAGTGGCCCCCGGCCGGCCGCTTTCGCGGTGTGGGCGGCGTCGCCCTACATGACGGTGCGCCCGGCCAGCAGCGCCAAGACCAGGAAGATGATGAACAGGATCAGGAAGGCGAAGAATAGCAGCCTGGCGATCCCGGCCGCGGCCACGGAGATGCCGGTGAAACCGAACAGGGCCGCGATGAGCGAGATCACCAGGAAGAAGAGGGCAAGGCGCAGCATAAACGTCTCCGCTTCCACTGACAGCCGCCTCAACGTCGCCCCGGCGGCGGGGTTCCGGCGGGAGGCCGCCGCCGCGCGCCAGGGCCCGCTGCTTCGCGCTTCTGTCGCGCCGCGAAATGTCCTATCCGAGCAGTGATGTCAGCTTCATGGCGACCGTGGTCGATCCCTTCAGCCTGAGCTTCCCGGTCATCACCGCCACCGTGCCGTTCAAGTCGCCGGCGAGAACTTGTCGCAGCGTCTCCGAGGGGGCGATGATGGTGCAGTCGGTCTCCGCGTCGTCCCGGCTCAGGGTTGCCGGCCGGGTGGTTCCGTCCACCACGATCACGCCTTCGGTGCCGCAGTCGAATTTGACCTTGGCGCCGAGTTCGCCCAATGCGTCCCGATGCGTGGCCAGTGTGGTTTCGATATCCGCTATGCCCATGTCCTTGTTTTCTTCCCGTATTTTCCACGACCGCATGAACACGGCCCCGGCGCGAGCATGATCCCCGAGAACAGTCTCCATCAACCTCGAATGCGGATGGGCTGAGAGACATGCTGCTCGCCGGCGCCCGCTTGTTCCTGGAGGATGGCATCGCCGAGGGGCGCGATGTCCTGCTGCGCAATGGCCGGATCGAGGCGATCCTGCCGCGGCACGAAACGGTGGAGGCGGAGCGCATGGATCTGCCCGCCGACGCGCTGCTCGCGCCCGGCTTCATCGATGTGCAGGTGAATGGCGGCGGCGGCGTGCAGTTCAACGACACGCCGACCGCCGAGGCAGCGCTCGCCATCGCCGCCGCGCACCGGCGCTTCGGCGTGACCAGCATTTTGCCCACCCTGATCACTGACGATCCGGCGCTGATGCCGCGCGCGGCGGAGGCGGTGGAAGCGGCGCATGCCGTGCCCTGCGGTGGCGTGCTCGGCGTGCATTTCGAGGGGCCGTTCATCAGCCCCGTCCGGCCGGGCGTGCACGCGGCGGCTCATATCCGGCCGCTCGGCACGGTGGATCTCGCGCTGCTCACCGCCCTGCCGGCGCGTTTGCCCGGGGGGCGGGTGGTGGTCACGCTCGCGCCGGAGATGGTCGAGGACAGCGCGCTCGCCGCCCTGGCCGGTGCCGGGGTCATTCTCAGCGGCGGGCACAGCGCGGCAAGCTACGAACGCACCATCGCCGCCATCGGGCACGGGCTGCGCGGCTTTACCCATCTGTTCAACGCCATGCCGCCGGCGACCGCGCGGGAGCCCGGCATCATCGCCGCCGCGCTGCTCGATCCGCGCAGTTGGTGCGGCGTGATCGCGGACGGCATCCATGTGCATCCGGCGATGCTGCGCCTGGCCATGACGTGCAAACCCGACCGGGTGTTGCTGGTTTCCGACGCGATGGCGCCGACCGGTTCCGCCCAGGACAGTTTCACCCTGAACGGACGCACGATCCTGCGGCGGGACGGGCGGCTCGTCACCGCGGAGGGCGTGCTCGCCGGCGCCGATACCGACATGGCGAGCGAGGTGCGCAATTGCGTGCATCTGCTCGGCCTGCCGCTGGAATCGGCCCTGCGCATGGCGTCCGCCGTGCCCGCTTCCTTTCTCGGCCTCGACGACCATCTCGGCCGGATCGCCCCTGGCCTGCGCGCGGACCTTGTGCTGCTCTCGCCGGAGCTTGAGGTGTTGGGCAGTTGGGCGAACGGCGTCTGGCAGCGCGCCGATGGCACGGATCGTCTGCTTTAGCGTTTGCTTTTGTTGACCAGGGGGCTTTGCCCCCCTGGACCCCCACTGGGGCCTTGAGGCCCCAGACCCCCGATCACTTAAGTGAAGGGTTTCCAAAGGGCTTGGCCCTTTGGCGGGGTCCAGGGGCGGAGCCCCTGGCCTTTCTTGAGGTCTCACCGCCATGGACACAGAAACACGCTTCGCCGGCTTTGTCGCCACGCTCGGCCGTGGCCCGGGCCGGTCCCGCGCCCTGACCCGCGTGGAAGCGCGTGAGGCCTTCGCCATGGTTCTCGCCGGCGAAGCGGCACCGGTGCAGGTCGGCGCCTTCCTGATGCTGCTGCGCTATCGCGGCGAGGACCCGGAGGAGGTGGCCGGGCTGGTCGAGGCGGCGCGCGCGGTGGCCCGGCTCGCCGACATGCCGCCGGTCGCGCTGGACTGGCCCTCCTACGGCGCCGGGCGGACGCGGGACGCGCCCTGGTTCCTGCTTGCCGCGCTGGCGGTGGGGCAGGCGGGGATTCCCGTGTTGATGCATGGCTCGAACGAATTCTCCACCGGCCTGACCGTGGCCGATGGCCTTGCCGCGCTCGGTCTGGCGCCGGCTCTGGACCCGGCGGCGGCGCGACGCGATCTCGCCGCGCGGGGCTTCGCCTATCTGCCGCTGGCCGCCTTCGCCCCGGCGCTGGAGAGGCTGTTGCAACTGCGCCGCCTGCTCGGCCTGCGCTCGCCGGTCAACACCGTCGCACGGCTGCTCGACCCGGCGGACGCGCCCGCCGCCGTCGATGGCGTGTTCCACCCGCCTTATATCGAGGTGCATCTCGGCGTGGCGGAGCGGCTGGGGCGCGAGCGGCTGCTGGTGCTGAAGGGCGGCGGCGGCGAGGCGGAGCGCAACCCCGCGAAGCCCGCCACGATCCATCTCTGGCGCAACGGCATTGGCCGGAGCGAGCTGATCCTGCCGGCCTTGTCCGAGGCGGCGTCCGGGATGCCGGCGGAGGCCACCCCCGATGCGGCGCCGGATAGCGCCGTGCTGTTCGCCGCGGTGTGGCGGGGCGAGGCATCGCCGCCGGCCCTGGTGGCGAAGGTGGTGGGGACGATCGCGCTCGCGCTGCTGGCGACCGGCCGGGTGGATAGCCCGGCGGAGGCGGATGCCATGGCCGCTGAGCTGTGGGGGCGGCGGCGTGTTGCTTGAAAGGAGAGGCCAGGGATCCCCCTCCGTGGCCATTCCATCGCCCCTGCGGGGCGGCGGAACCTTGGGCCACTCCGCCCTGGATCCGTCACGCGCAGGCGTGCAGTCGCACGACGGGGGCGAGCGCCCCCAGACCAGCAGTAATTTAAGTAAATGATTCCAAAGGCTTGCCTTTGGCGGGGTCCAGGGGCAGCGCCCCCGGCCTTGCGCGTCCGGTCTCAGGCCGCACTCACCGCGGCGAGCCAGGGCGCTGGCCGTTCCGGCTCACCGGCCGGGTTGACCAGGTGGCCGAGCTTGTTCCGCGCCAGCGCCTGCCCGAACAGGAAGCCCTGCACCTGATGGCATTGCAGCGCGCGCAGCAGCTCGAACTGCGCCTGCGTTTCCACCCCTTCGGCGACGATCGAGAGGTTGAGGCTGTGTCCGAGCATGACGATGGCGCGGACGATCGCGGCCGCGCCCTCGTCATTCTCGATGCCGGTGACGAAGGAGCGGTCGATCTTGATCTTGTCGAACGGGAATCGGCGTAGATAGGAAAGGCTGGAATAGCCGGTGCCGAAATCATCGAGCGAGATGCGGATGCCGAGCGAGCGCAGCCGCGTCAGCGTCGCCAGCACCGATTCCGGCTCCTCAATCAGCAGCCCCTCGGTGACTTCCAGTTCCAGCAGGTTCGGCGGCAGGCCGGTGCGGGCGAGGATGTTGCTGATCATCACGGTCAGGTCCGGCTGGCGGAACTGCGCGGGGGAGAGGTTGACCGCGACGCGGCAGGGGCGGGCCCAGGAGGCCGCCTCGGCGCAGGCGGCTTCCATGACCCAGCGGCCGAGCGGCAGGATCAGCCCGCTTTCCTCGGCGATCGGGATGAAGGTGGCGGGCGAGATATTGCCATGCACCGGATGGCACCAGCGGAGCAGCGCCTCGAACCCCTTGACCTCGCCGGTCGCGCACTCGACCAGCGGCTGGTAGTGGAGCGTGAGTTCGCCGCGATCGAGGGCGCGGCGCAGATCGTGGCGGATCTGCCGCTGTTCCTGGAGCCGGCCGCTGGTCGTGGGTTCGAAGAAGCGGAAATTGCCGCGGCCGCTGCGCTTGGCGATCTGCAGCGCCGCGTCGGCGTGGTTGAGCAGCCGCGTCGCTGTCTGCGCGTGTGCCGGGAAGGTGGCGACGCCGATGCTGACGCCGATCTCGACCTGCTGCCCCTCGATCTGGAACGGCATGCGCAGCCCGTCGATCAGCGCGCGGGCGAGGGTCGCCGGCGTGTCCGCGCTGTTGGCGAGCGGACGGAGCACGGCGAACTCGTCGCTGCTGAGGCGGGCGAGGGTGTCGGTGGGGCGCATCTCCGACTCCAGCCGTTCCGCCACCTGCACCAGCAACTGGTCGCCCGCCTCGTGGCCGAGCATCTCGTTGATCGCCCGGAAACGGTCGAGGTTGAGGTAGAGGACCGCGACCTCCGTTTGCTTGCGAGCGGCGAGATCGATGGCGCGGGTTAGGCGCTCATGGAACAGGAAGCGGTTGGCGAGGCCGGTCAGGGCGTCGTGATCGGAGAGGAAGCGCAGCCGTTCCTCCGCCTGCCGGCGCGCGGAGACATCGCGCAGGGTGAGCAAGCCGCTGCCTTGCACGTCGGGCGACAGGCGCAGGGCGAATTCGACCGGCAATGTCTCGCCGGTGAGCCGGACGATGTCGATTTCCTCGAAGTCCACCTCCGGCCGGGACTGGGCCGTACTGTCCAGCCGGGCGCGCAGGATGCCGCGGCTTGGCGGGGTGACCAACTCGTTGAGCTGGCGGCCGCAGAGATTTTCCAGCGTGGTCGCGAACATGTCGCAGGCCGCCTGATTGGCGTCGATGACGATGCCGTTGCGCTGGACCAGCACCGCTTCCAGCGTGGCATTGACCAGGCGGCGCAGCCGCCGCGTCTCCCGCGCGGCATTGGAGAGCAGCAGGCGGCCGAAGATCAGGGCGAGGACGCAGGCAAGGAGCAGCATCCACAGTGCCCCGGATGTCTCGGTCGTGGTCCCGAGGCTCGGGGCGATGGCGGGATCGGCGATGCGGAACGGGCTGCCTTGCGGGGAGTCGGCGAAGGCTGGGCAGGTGGTGAGGAAAGCCAGGATCGGGACGGCCGCGCAGCCGCGCGCCATGGCCCGCATCCGCCCCGCCCCACGGGAGCCGGAAACCGGACCGGGCCGCATGGAGTGCGCATGCAGGGCCGCCGGCAACGCCACGGCACCAAGGGGACGGGATGACACCACGATTCTGAACTGGTCCACTGCTTCACAAACGTGGGCGTTCGGCCCGTGCAATTCGTCCCGCCCGGCCCTGATTGCCCGGTAAGGGGAAGCAGGCCGCCGACGGTCTCATTTAATAACTCACTACGTAGCAATAATGATACCCGCTGCGTGACGATCTGTCACCGTGGACATGAGAGAGCTGCATAACTCGCATGGCGGCTCTCCGGGTGAGGAGACCGGCGAGCGGGGTGCCGCGCGGTATGGCGCTGGGTAGCGGAGGGGATTGCCGGACGGGGGGCTGTCAGGCCGCTTTGCATGCAACCGTAGGCGGGCTTGCCTCGTTCTCCTTTGGGCTCGAGCCAAAAGGAGACCAGTCAATGGTTGACACGGATCGCATCAAAGGCATCGGCCACCAGATCAAGGGCACCATCAAGGAAGCTGTCGGCAAGCTGACCGGTGATGCCGCCATCGAAGCCGAGGGCAAGGCGGAGAAGGCTGCAGGCAAGATGCAGAACGCGATTGGTGGCGTGAAGGACAAGACCCGCGAGATGCTGGACAAGTAAGTCGCGGGATCGAGGACGGGACTCCAGGCCGGGCCTCTCCGGCCGAGGTCTGTTTCCGGCCGAAGCCGCCGGAGGGCTCGCCCCCCGGCGGTACGGTTCGGCCGGAGGGACCGCGTCCCGCCCTTATCCCCGGTTACATCTGCGTGTAGGTGCCGTCCTTCCAGACGTAGAACACGTAGCCGGCGGTGGTCGGGTCGCCCTTCTTGTCGAAGCTGATCGGCCCGAGCACGCTGTTCCACGGCGAGCCCTGGTGCAGCACGTCGGCGACCGCCTGCGGATCGGTGGTGCCCGCCTTCGCCGCCGCTTCCGCCCAGATCTGCAGCGCGGCATAGCTGTAGAGCACATATCCCTCGGGATCGATGTTGCGGGCGTGGAACGCCTTGACCACCGCGGCCGCCTCCGGCCGCTTTCGCGGATCGGCGGCGAAGGTCATCAGCGTCCCGTTCCCGGCCGGGCCGGCGATCTGCCAGAATTCGCTGGTCATCAGCGCGTCGCCGCCGATGATCGTCGGCGACATGCCCTGGTCATGCGTCTGCCGCGCGATCAGCCCGGTCTCGGTGTGATAGCCGCCGATATAGATGACGCTGATACCCGCGGCCTTGAGGCGGCTGACCAGGGCGGAATAATCATGTTCGCCGGGTGTGAAGGTCGCATACAGGGTTTCCTGCACGCCGGCCGCGTTCAGCGCCGCCTTGGTCTGGTCGGCCAGGCCTTTGCCGTAGGCGGAGTTGTCATTGAGGATCGCGATCTTTTGGTCCTCGAAATGGCTCGCGATATAGGCGCCGGCGACCTTGCCCTGCTGGTCATCCCGCCCGCAGGTGCGGAAGGTGTTCCAGGACCCCTTGTCCGTGTAATCCGGATTGGTCGAGCCGGGCGAGATCTCCAGGATGCCCTCGTCGGCATAGACCTTGCTGGCCGGGATGGAGCTGCCGGAACAGAAATGCCCAATGACCACCTTCACGCCGCGGCTGGCAAGCTGGTTCGCGACCGAGACGGCCTGTTTCGGGTCGCAGGCATCATCTCCTGTGGTGAGCACGAGTTTTTGCCCGAGCACCCCGCCATGCGCGTTGATGTCGGCGACGGCCTGCTCGGCGCCGTCCTTCATCTGTTGGCCGAGGCTTGCGTATTCGCCAGTGACCGGGCCCGCCTCGGCGACCGGGATCTGCGCATGCGCGCTTCCGGCGATCCAGAATGTGGCCAAGGCGGCGGCCCCGGCGAGCAGATTTCGTTTCAGCATGGCGACTCCCTGCGTGCAGTCGCCGCGACCGCGCGGCAGGGAAGCGTAGAGGGATTGCAGTGCGGCAGGGAAGTGTCCGTGTGCGGCAGCTTATGTTCGGGAAAGAAAGCTGCGGGGCTCCGCCCCGCGCCCCGCTGGGGGCGAGCGCCCCCAGGCCCGCATAAGTTTGAAATGTTAAACGAAATGGGGTCTGGGGCCGCTGGCCCCAGTGGGGTCCAGGGGCTTTCAAGCATGGGTCAATCAGCGATCAGAACGTCACGGTCGTGCGCAGGCCGAGGATCGCTTCGTTGCCGATGCGCTGGCCCGGCTGGTTGGGGTTGGGGATTCCGCCTGACGGGGTAAAGACGTACTGGAAATCAGGCTGCACCTGCCACCATGGGGCGAGCTGCGCCTGATAGGTCACCTCGATGAAGCTCTCGCTGCCGCGTATCGGGTAGGGCGAGCCGGAATAGAAGGCGATGTCGCGGTCAAGCCCGCTCGCGCGGCTGCTGACCGAGGCGAGGCCGTAGCCGATGCCGAACGTGTCGTTGTCGCGGCCCGGCAGCGGCGCCTTCAGCGTGACGCCGGCATTGAGCGCGAAGTTGACCAGGTTGCGATCCGGCGGTGCGCCCATGACGCGCGCGAACACGTTGACGGATTGCGGGCTCTGCGGGTCCGGCCGCCACACCATCTGATCGGCGACCCCGTAGAGGCTGAAATCATGCCGGCGCATCAGGGGCTGGCCGTCGCTGGCCGGGTTGGCGAGGGAAAGACCGTTATCGTCATAGCGTTGATCGGGGAAGCTGCCCGTATCGAACCAGACGCCGATCTTATACGTGCCGGGCAGGCCGGAGGGCGGCGGGGCATTCGCCGGCGCGTTCGCCACTGGCTGGTTGATCGCGTATTGCAGCTCGGCGATCCACAGCGCGCCGGTATCCAGGTTGAAGGCCGTGCCGGATTGCGCGGCGCCACGGAGCTGCGTCGCGTTCGCGAAGGAACCGCCGGTCGGGTTATCGTCGAATACGCCGGCGAGAATGGTGAGCGCGTCGGTGGGCCGCGCCCGCAGGCGGACGCCGAGTGAGGAGAGCGGATAGCCGGGGCCGCCGGCATACATATCCACCGAGGGAATCGTCGGCCAGCCCATCATCGTGTTGGCGAACAGGGCGGCGTTCTGGCTGATCATGAATTCCTGGTCGAGGCTCTGCTGCCCGATCTTCACGTCGGCCTGGCCGTCGAGGAAGGCCTGCTGATACCAGAGTTCCCAGAGGCGGGTGGCGCGGTCGGCCTCGATGCCACTCGCGGTCTGGATGCTGTCGAGCACCTCGTCGCTCAGATTGCGGCCATGGATCTGCAGCGCGCTGACATTGAACGTGCCGCCCTGCCAGCCGAACGCCTTTTCCGTGTCGAGCGCCAGGGCCAGCGTGGTCAGGCCGTCATATTCGGCGGCGCGGTTCGTGCCGCCGGTGACGTTGCCGAAGACCTCGCTGATTTCCTGAATGCTCAGGCTGATGCCGTACTGGTCGAGCGCGGGGCGCAGGCCGCCCATGTCGCCGAGCAGATTGGTGCGCGAGGGAGCGAACAGCGTGCCGATCAGGCCGGTGTTGACGGTGGGGGCGGCGGGCGCTGCCCCGCCTTGGGCACCGTCGGCAAGGGCGGGCAGCGGCACGAGGATCGAGCCTGCCAGGTAGGTCACGATGCCGGGGCGGACGCGGCGCCGGGGACGCTGACGGGCAGGGGGGAGTTGCGTCATCGGAAAGGATCCTTGGCTCGCCGTCGTGCGGTGATTGCGAATGAAAGTGAGAACTATTCTCATTCACTCCACGATGCAAGGCGGGGCGGACCCAGCCATGCCGTCGTGGAACCGGGATGATGCACAGCTTCAGGATGAAGGCCAGGATCTGGCGGCGCACCGGGGCAGGGCGTCGATCACGAATATAATGTTATAACATTACATTTTTTATGTCCAGCAGGCCGCGACGGATGAATGGCACCAGCTCTCGCATGCCAGGGGCCCAGAGGCTTGATCGGTCCGTTGATCGGGAAGGAGTGTGGTCGTGCGCGCTGCCCTCTAGCTAGGCGCGCGCGGCCGGGGGGCGGCGGAGAGGGGCGGTGCGGCACGTCACCTTCTGCGGGCTGTCATCGCAGAAGGCGGCGAAGCCGCCAGCCGATCACGAATACCACAAGAACACTCCGCATAGCGCCGAGCCGCCCGAGAAGTTCTCCGCCTTCATCCAGGCGGCAGGCATCGTGCCTGGGTTCAATCCTCCGATGGGGCTTTGGTCGGCATCTGTATTATACGCTTGACGTACTACGCAATGCATTATACATGAGGGGTATCGAGAGTTGGATTGCCCTCACCCGCTCTCGATGGACCTAGCAAAGGCGCCGGTTCCATAACAAGAGGGACTGCCGACCCAAATGGAGAGAGATCAATGGATCGTATGAGCTACAAACTATGGAGAAAATATCGTGATTACGAACTTTGGAGATGCTGCCACTGAGAAATTCGCAACAGAAGGAAAATCGAAGTTTTCCGGTCTGGACGAAGAGTTGGCGGACCAGCGCCTCGGCGAACTTGATGCTGCGACAAAACTGGACGACCTCGGGGCGCTCAGGAGTGTCGGCCTGCATAAGCTGAACGGGCCGCTCAAGAATTTCTGGTCCATCAACATCAACGGCCGCTGGCGGTTGATTTTCAGGTTTAAAGCCGGAAATGCCTACGATGTCCGAATCGAAGACACCCACTGAATTCGTATTCAGTGGTTTGGAAAGGGGGTAAATCAAAGTGAATACTGGCTCGGGTGGCTTCAAACTCCGCCCCATGCCGCCTGGTAGGACCCTCGAAGCTGAGATGAAGGCGCGCAATCTTTCTGCCAACGCCTTGGCTCTCAAGCTTCGAGTGCCTGCCAATCGAATAAGCGACATTGTGCGGAATAAACGAGCGATCACTGCTGAGACCGCCCTGCGTCTCGGCCGTGCCTTTGGAACTTCTGGATCTTTCTGGCTCAATCTACAGAGCAATTATGATCTAAGAGTTGCCGCACACGATCACGGTGATGTCATAGATAAGGAAGTAGAAATTCTCCAAGAATCATAGAGGGCTTTATGAATTCGAGGATAAGGCCGGCAGGATTACAGCCCTGCCGGCCGCAAGCTTTTCTATCAGTGCTTCTCTGCCTATGGCTCGGTTACATAACCAATAGCTGACGCTCCTGCGTCGTTCAATGAACTTTATTCGGTCCGGAGCCTAATCCGCGCCTTCGAGATAGGCCGCCCGGATCTCCGGCCGCGCCAGCAGCGCCGCCCCTTCGCCCTGCATGGTGATCACGCCGTTCACCAGCACGTAGCCGCGATGCGCGAGGCGCAGCGCCTGCCAGGCATTCTGCTCCACCAGCAGCACGGAGAGCCCGGTCTCGCGGTTGAGGTTGCGGATCGCGCCGAAGATCAGCCGCGTCACCAGCGGCGCGAGGCCGAGGCTCGGCTCATCCAGCAGCAACAGGCGCGGCTCGCTCATCAGCGCCCGCGCGATCGCCAGCATTTGCTGCTCGCCGCCGGAGAGCGTGCCGGCGCGCTGGCCCATGCGTTCGCCAAGCCGGGGGAACAGCGCCACCATCTGGTCGCGCAGCCGCTCGAAACCGGGGCCGTGATCGCGCTTCGCCCCCATTTGCAGGTTCTCGAACACGGTCATGCGCGGGAACACCCGCCGCCCTTCCGGCGACTGGGCGATGCCGAGGCGCATGATCTCATGCGTCGGCAAGCCGGTGATGTCCCGCCCGTCGAACAGGATGCGCCCGCTGCGCGCCCGGGGGGCGCCGCAGATCGTCATCATCAGCGTCGATTTGCCGGCGCCGTTCGCGCCGATCAGCGTCACGATCTCCCCGGGCGCGACCGTGAGTTCGACATCGCGCAGTGCCTGGATGGCGCCGTAGAAGGTGTTGACGCCGGACAGGGCGAGCAGCGGCGAGGTCATGCCACCGTCTCCGTCGCGCCGCCGGCGGGCGACTCGTCCTCGTCGCCCTCGCCGAGATAGGCGGCGATCACCGCCGGGTCCTGCCGCACCGCGTCCGGCGTGCCGTCGCTGATCTTCCGCCCGTGATCGAGCACGACGATGTGGTCGGCATTGCGCATCACCATGCGCATGTCGTGTTCGATCAGCAGGATCGAGGTGCCGCCGTCACGGATCTTGTGCAGCAGGGCGGCGAGCGCCTCGCTCTCGCGCGGGTTGAGCCCGGCCGCCGGTTCATCGAGGCAGAGCAGCACCGGCTCGGTGCACATGGCGCGCGCGATCTCCAGCCGGCGTTGCGCGCCATAGGGCAGGGCGCCGGCCGGGGCGTCGGCGCGGGGAAGAAGCTCGGTCGCGTCGAGCCAGAAACGCGCGCGCTCGATCGCCGCCCGCTCCGCGGAGCGATAGCCGCCGAGGCCGAGCACCGCGAGCACGCCGAAGCCGGTCGCGCGCATCAGCCGGTTATGTTGCGCCACCAGCAGGTTTTCCAGCGCCGTCATGCCGGCGAAGAGGCGGATGTTCTGGAAGGTGCGGGCGACGTGGGCGCGGGCGGCGATGCGATGGCCGGGCAGGGTTTGCAGATCGAAGCGTTTGCCGTCCGGATGCGTGAGCACCAGCCTGCCGCCGGTGGGGCGGTAGAAGCCGGTGATGCAGTTGAACACCGTGGTCTTGCCGGCGCCGTTGGGGCCGATCACCGCGGTGATCTCGCCGCGCCGCGCCGCGAAGGAGAGATCGCTGACGGCGCGCAAGCCGCCGAAGCGCATCTCCAGCCCTTCCACCGAGAGCAGGGCTTCTGCCGTCATCGGGTCTTAAGGCCAGGGGCTCTGCCCCTGGACCCCGCTGGGGCCTTGAGGCCCCAGGCCCCCACACGTAATGGATTCCAAAGGCTTGGCCTTTGGCGGGGTCCAGGGGCGGAGCCCCTGGCCTTGCTTGCCCCTATCATCCGCTCAGCCTCGCCCTTCCGCCACCAGCTCGGCGGCGATCTCGCGCGTCTCGGCCAGCGCCACGCTCGGCGTGCGGCCGGAGACGAGGCCGCGCGGCCGCAGCACCATCATCGCCACCATCGCGAGGCCGAAGATCAGCATGCGGTATTCGCCGATATCCCCGGCGGCGCTGCCGGCCCAGGCGAAATCCGGCGATTGGGAGAGATCGAGCAGCCCCTCGCGCAGCGCCTCGCCGCCGCCGACCATCACCAGCGCGGCAAGCGCGGTGCCGAGCTGGCTGCCCATGCCGCCGAGCACGACGATGGCGAGCACGGTCGCGCTCTCGATGAAGACGAAGCTCTCCGGGCTGATGAAGGCGTTGCGCGCGGCGAAGAACGCGCCGGCGAAACCGCCGAACATCGCGCCGGTGGCGAAGGCGCTGAGCTTGGTGCGCGTGATGTTGATGCCGAGGGAGCGGCAGGCGATCTCGTCCTCGCGCAGCGCCTCCCAGGCGCGGCCGAGCGGCAGGCGGCGCAGGCGCAGCGTCACCCAGTTGGTGAGCAGGGCGAGGCCGAGGATCAGGTAATAGAGGAAGATCACCCGGTGCAGCGGGCTCGGATGCAGGCCGAAGAACCGCGCGAAGCTGTGCGGGCCGGCGTTGAATTCAAGGCCGAACAAGGTGGGGCGGGGAATGCCGGTGATGCCGTTCGGGCCGTTGGTGAGGCTGACCCAATTATTGATCACCACACGGATGATCTCGCCGAAGGCGAGGGTGACGATGGCGAGATAGTCGCCGCGCAGGCGCAGCACCGGGAAGCCGAGCACCATGCCCCAGAGCGCCGCGAGCAGTCCCGAAATCGGCAGGCAGGTCCAGAAGCCGAGGCCGAAGCTGGTGGAGAGGATGGCGTAGCTGTAGGCGCCGACGGCGTAGAAGGCGACGTAGCCGAGATCGAGCAGCCCGGCGAGGCCGACCACGATGTTCAGCCCCCAGCCGAGCATGACGTAGATCAGCACCAGCGTGCCGGTATCGATGGCGTAGCGGCCGCCGATGAAGGGCAGGGCGAGGGCGAGCAGCAGCAGCCCCGGGGCAAGGAAGCGGCCGAGCCGGGTCAGCGTCTCGGCGATGACGCGCTTCTCGCGATAGGCCTCGCGGCGGCCGAGCCGGGCGCTCCAGAACACGATGCCGAACCGGCCGAGGAAGACCAGCCCCACCAGTGCCGCCGTGGTCACCGGGCGGGTGGCGAGGATGAGCCCGTTATCCCCCTCCGCGACGTGCAGCCCGACCAGGCTGCCGAACAGGCCGAGGGC
>DATJWY010000106.1:0-4376 GCA_035500775.1 Acetobacteraceae bacterium | reverse complement strand
CTCCACGCAGATCAAGCCCAAAAGCGTCAACCATGTCTCCGAACGTACGTCAGGGATGTCTCCGGTCTATACAGAGGCCCCAGACCCCCGCAAGTTTTGCGGTTTCCAAAGGCCACCGGCCTTTGGCGGAGGTCCAGGAGGCAGAGCCTCCTGGTGGGGTCCGGGGCAACGCCCCGCGCCCCGGGCCGCCACATCCGCGTCAGGCGCTCAGGGAGTTTTGCCTGCCGTGATCGATTCCGGCCGCAGCACCCGGCAGGGCGGCGGCGTCTCCGGCCAGTCGCGGTGGTTGCGCACCGCGCCGTCCTCGCGCACCCGCCGGATCGGCTCCGGATCAAGCGTCGCGAAGACCCATTCGCCGAAATCGGGCACGCCGCAGGTGATGACGCCGTCCTCCGGGAAGCCGCGATCCACCGGGCCATAGACGGCGGCCGTACCCCGGTTGGCATCGAGCGTGGCCAGCCAAGGCGCCTCGCCCACCGTGGGCGCGACGGCGACATAGCATTGATTCTCCAGCGCCCGGGCGCGGGCGGAGAGGGCGACGCGGTTGAAGCCGTGCATCGTGTCGGTGCAGGTCGGCACCAGGATCAGCCAGGCACCCGCCTTCACCTGCGCGCGCACCAGGTCCGGGAACTCGGAATCGTAGCAGATGGCGATGCCGATCAGGCCCCAGGGCGTCTCGAACACCGCGGGCGGGTCGCCGGCGTCCACGTGCCAGGATTCGGTCTCGAACCGGGTCATCACCCGCTTGTCCTGGAAGGTCACGGCGCCGTCCGGGGCGATCAGCGGTGCGCGGTTGCGCGTCCGCCCGTCACCGGAGCGCCAGGGCAGCGTGCCGGGCACCAGCCAGACGCCGTGGCGGCGGGCCGTCTCGCGCATCAGGGTCAGCAGCCGGCCGGAGGCGGCGCAGACCGCTTCCAGCTCGGCATTCGGCTCCGGCGCGGCGCCGAGGGCCGGCGCCACCTCCATGCAGGCATATTCCGGCAGCACCAGCAGATCGGCCCCGGCCGCGCCCTCGGCGATGCGGGTGTCGAACCGGTAGGCGAAATCCTCAAAGGTCTGGTGCCGGCGGACTTCGTATTGCAGCAGCCCGAGACGGAGGGTCATGGCAGCGTGGCTCCGGTCAGCGATTTCATCCAGAAGGCGAGCGGCTTCTCCGTCTCCCCGGCGTCGCCGACATCCTTCCAGGACATGGTGCAGACGAGATCCGGGCGGAAAGTGTAGCCGCGATGGCGCCAGAATGCGTCGAGCGGCACGGCGCCGACGGGGCGGGCCGGGTGGTCCGCCGGACGCTGGACGGCGCAGAAACAGGCGTAATCCGCGTCGGAAACGGCGCGCGCATGCACTTCCCGCGCGTTGAAGAAGGCGACGCCCGCGCCCTGGCCGCGATAGGCCGGCAGCAGCACGGATTCGCCGAAATAGAAGAAGCGCGCCGGGTCCCAGCCACGGGCGAGGAACGGGGCCTGCACGTTCGGCGTCTCGTCGGTGAGCGGCAGGCAGGTGGAGGCGCCAACCGGCGTCTCGCCGTCAAAGGCGATGATCACCCCGGCCTTCGGGCTGCTGATGTAGGTCCGCAGGTAACCGGCCTCGTAGTCCGGGTCGCCCTCATAGAGGTAAGGCCAAGCGCGGAAGACCTCGACGCGCAGCCGCGCCAGGGCCGGCAAGAGCGGGACCAAGGCATCGCCCTGACGGGTCTCGATACGCAGCATCACGCGGGCAGTCGTCCTCGAACGTGTTCAGCGAAGGCAGGAGGCATAGCCCCGGCGCGGGCCGGGTGCGAGTCCCCCCCGTTGTTGGTCGGGCGACCCGAAAGGAAGGCCAGGGGCTTTGCCCCTGCACCCCACTGGGGCCAATGGCCCCAGACCCCTTTCCGTTTTTCGATTTTGCCTGACGAGAACGTTGCTGCGCCCCAAGCAAATTGGGGTCCGGGGCCGTACGGCCCCGTCGTGCGCATGCACGCTTTCGCGTGACGGGGTGCAGGGGCAGAGCCCCTGCCCTTACGTTCCCCTCAGCAGCACCGCAACCCGCCGCGCGCGTAGCGGCTTTCCTGCCGCTCGCGCACGTATTCCTCCCGCGTCATCACTGCCTCGCCCGGATGCTGCCGCTGCCGGTGTGCCACATAGGCGTCGTAATCCGGGATGCCGACCATCAGGTTCGCCGTCTGCCGCAGCGCGCGGCCGAGGCGGCGCGCGTCATTCACCAGGGCTGAGCAATCGCAGATCATCGGCGACCTCGTTGGCGGAAACGACAGGATTGGTGAGCGCGCGACGGATGGCGGCCAATCCGGCACCGAACATGAACAGCACCACCAGCAGGAAGGCGGCATCGAGCGTCGCATCCACCGCGTCGTTGACGAGGACATGCCGCATCTCGGCCAGCGTCTTGGCCGGCGCGAGCACCTGCCCGGCCGCGAGCGCCGCCTGGAAGCGGGCGTGATGCGCGAGGAAGCCGATCGCGGGCGACGGCGAGAGCAATTTTTCCAGCCCGGCCGTGAGCGTGCAGATGAGCAGCCAGGCCGTGGGCAGCAGCGTCACCCAGGCGACGCGCTCCCGCTTCATCTTGAACAGCACCACGGTGCAGAGGATCAGCGCCATCGCCGCCAGCATCTGGTTGGAGATGCCGAAGAGCGGCCAGAGCGTGTTCACCCCGCCGAGCGGGTCGGTCACGCCCTGGTAGAGGAAGAATCCCCAGCCGCCGACGGCGAGCGCGGTGCAGAACAGGTTGGCGCCCCAGGATTCCGTCCGCCGCAGCGCCGGCACCGCCATGCCGAGCAGATCCTGCAGCATGAAGCGGGCAACGCGCGTGCCGGCATCGACCGTGGTCAGGATGAACAGCGCCTCGAACAGGATGGCGAAATGGTACCAGAACGCCATCAGCCCGGCCCCGCCCACCGCGCCGGAAAGGATGCGCGCCATGCCGACGGCGAGGGTCGGCGCGCCGCCGGCGCGGGAGAGGATCGTCCCCTCGCCCACAGAATGCGCCACCGCCTGGAGCGTCTCCGGCGTCAGGGCAAAACCCCAGCCGGAGATGGTGCGGGCGGCGTCCGCGACAGTGGTGCCGATCACCCCGGCCGGGCTGTTCATGGCGAAATACGTGCCGGGATCGAGCACCGAGGCGGCGATCAGCGCCATGACGGCGACGCCGGATTCCATCAGCATCGCGCCATAGCCTATGAAACGCGCCTCGGTTTCGTTCTCCAGCATCTTCGGCGTGGTGCCGGAGGAAACCAGGGCGTGAAAACCCGAGACGGCGCCACAGGCGATGGTGATGAACAGGAACGGGAACAGGCTGCCGGCAAAGACCGGGCCGGTGCCATCGACGAAGCGTGTGATCGCCGGCATGCGCAGTTCCGGCATCACCACCAGAATGCCGATGGCGAGACCCGCGATGGTGCCGACCTTAAGGAAGGTGGAGAGATAGTCGCGCGGCGCCAGCACCAGCCAGACCGGCAGCACGGCGGCGACGAAGCCGTAGCCGATCAGCAGCAGCGCCAGCGTCTCGGGGCGGAAGGTGAAGAGCGGCGCGAGCACGGGGCTCTGGCTCACCGGCGCGCCGCCGGTGATGGCGGCCATCAACAGCACGAAGCCGAGCGCCGACATCTCCAGCACCCGGCCCGGACGCAGGAAGCGGCTGTAGAGGCCCATGAACACGGCGATCGGGATGGTGGCGAAGACGGTGAACGTGCCCCACGGGCTGCCGGCGAGCGCCTTGACCACCACCAGCGCCAGCACGGCGAGCAGGATCACCATGATGAGCAACACGCCGATCAGCGCCACGATGCCGGGCAGTTTCCCCATCTCGGCGCGGATCATGTCGCCGAGCGAGCGGCCGTCGCGCCGTGTGGAGAGGAACAGCACGGTGAAATCCTGCACCGCCCCGGCGAAGACGACGCCGGCGAGCAGCCAGAGCGTGCCCGGCAGATAGCCCATCTGCGCCGCCAGCACCGGCCCGACGAGCGGGCCCGCGCCGGCGATGGCCGCGAAATGATGGCCGAACAACACGTATTTGTTGGTGGGGACGTAATCGAGCCCGTCATCCCGCCGCCGCGCCGGGGTCGGGCGCGCCGGGTCCAGGCGCAGCACGCGGGTCGCGATGAAGCGGCTGTAGAAGCGGTAGGCGGTGGCATAGACGCAGAGCGCGGCCGTCAGCAGCCAGACGGCGCTGATTGTCTCCCCCCGGTGCAGCGCGAGCACGCCGAGCGCGCCGGCCCCGAGCAGCGCGATGGTCAGCCAGAGGAGCGTCCGCGCCGGGGCGTTGGGCGCTGCTGCCTGCATGGTGGTTCCTCTTGTTTCTTGCTGGTCGGCCGCCTGGGTAGCGGGGGCGACGGCGGAAGGCCAGAGGCTCCGCCCCTGCACCCCGCCGGGGCCTTGAGGCCCCGG
>DATJWY010000105.1:0-6892 GCA_035500775.1 Acetobacteraceae bacterium | reverse complement strand
CCGGCGGCCAGAGCAGCTTCGCGCAGCTGAGCGCCGATCTGCAAGCGCTGCTGATCAACATGCAGAGCACGGCCGGCAACGGCAGCGCCGCCACCCTCGGCACGAGCAGCGGCACCAGCGACGCGGCCGGGCAGCAGAGCGCGAGCGCCGGAGCGTCGCCTCCCGGCAGGCATCATCACGGCCATGGCGGCAAGGTGGCGCATGACGTGACAACCCTGGCCAATGACCTACTGAGCGCCGCCAGCGGCGGCAGCGCCGACGCCTCCGGCGCGTCGGACGCCGGCAATTCCGCCAGCGACTCCGATAGCGCCAGCACGGCCGGCACCACCAGCACGACCGGAACGACGTCGCTGAGCAGCACCCTGGCCAACGACCTGCAGCAATTGCTGGCGGACCTCACCCCCTCCGGCACCCAGGCGAACGCTTCCGGCACCGCCTCGGCCACGAGCGCGAGCGCCACGGCCAGCAGCACCCAATCAACCGCTGGCGCGAATACGACATCCGGCCTGGCCGGGTTGCTGCTGCACGACTTCACCGCGGCGTCCCGCGCCTACTCGCCGGGCTATGCCAGCCAGGGCGCGACGGCCGCTCTCGCCTGAGGCCGGTTCCCGCTGTGTCACCACGGCGGGGTCGATGGCCCCAGGCCGCTTTTCGTGAATGATTCTAAACTTGTGCGGGTCTGGGGGCGCTGCCCCCGTCGTGCGAAGGCACGCCTGCGCGTGACGAGTCCAGGGCAGAGCCCTGGCCTTTTTCGCGATCAATCAAGGCTTACGGCAGTTGGTATTACACGGATGGGTCACTCAATTCTCGGTCTTTGGGCTGGTATAAGGTGTGCCCCGCGCCCGCAACGGATCCGGCGTCAGCGCGCAGGGTTTTCACGAGCACCCTCGTTCGGACACGTCCCTCCTGAACGACCGTGTTCCAGGGAGGCGGCCGAGCATGACGATCCCGGATGAGCAACGCGAAGCGGCTGCCTTCCTGCAAGAACTTGCCGGGCGCCCGCCGATCGAGACGCATATCTCCGCCGTGTTCATCGGCGCCGATACGGTCTGGAAGCTGAAGAAGGCGGTGAACCCCGGCTTCCTCGATTTCAGCACACTCCCGCGCCGGCACGCCTTCCTGCGACGCGAGCTGACGCTGAACCAGCAAGCGGCGCCGGAGATCTACCGGGATGTCGCCGCCATCGTGCGCCTGCCCGGCGGCAAACTCGGCCTCACCCCGGCGCCGGCGGCGGATGCGGCGGTCGTGGACTGGGTGTTGCGCATGGCCCCCGTGCCGGCCACGGATTTCCTCGACGCCATCGCGGCGCGCGGCGAACTTGGCCCGGCGCTGCTCGACGCGCTCGGAGACACGGTGGCGCGTTTCCACGCCGCGCTGCCCCCGGCCACGGATTGGGACAGCGCCGGCGCCCTGCACGCGGTGGCGGAGGGCAATGTGCGCTCGGCGCTGGCGGCGGGGCTCGATCCCGGCCGGGTGCGCGCCTGGGGCGCGGCGGCGGAGGCGGCGTTGCACGAACGCGCCGGCTGGCTCACGGCGCGCGCCCGCGCCGGTTTCGTGCGCCGCGCGCATGGCGACCTGCATCTCGGCAATCTCTGCCTCTGGCATGGCGTACCGCTGCCGTTCGACGCGCTCGAATTCGACGAGGCGATGGCGACGATCGATCTTGGCTACGATCTCGCCTTCCTGCTGATGGATCTCGATCTCCGGGTCGGCCGTGCCGCCGCCAACCGGGTGCTGAACCGCTATGTCGCCCGCAGCGGCGATGCCGCGCTGACGCACGGACTGCCGCCCTTCCTGTCGCTGCGGGCCATGGTGCTGGCGCATATCCGCGCGAGCCTCGGGCGCGCGGCGGAGGCGGCGCGGTATCTGGACGCGGCGGAAGCCTATCTGCGGCCGCCGCCGCCGCTTCTGGTCGCCATTGGCGGCTTGCAGGGCACCGGCAAATCCACCCTGGCCCGCGCCCTCGCCCCGGCGCTCGGCGCCGCGCCCGGCGCGCTGGTCCTGCGCAGCGACGAAATCCGCAAGCACCTGCACGGCGTGAGCCCGGAACAGGCCTTGCCCGAGTCCGCCTACACGCCGGAGGAGCACAGGCGAGTCGCCGCCACCCTGGCCGCCATGGCGGCGCAGGCGGCGGAGGGCGGGCATGCGGTGATCGCCGACGCCACTTTCCTCGCCCCGGAGGAGCGGCACGGCATCGAGGCCGCCGCCGCCCGCGCCGGAGTGCCCTTCACCGCCCTCTGGCTTGAGGCGCCGCTGCCGGTGCTGGAGCAGCGGATCGCGGCGCGGAGCGGCGATGCGTCGGACGCGGATATCGCCGTGCTGCGCCGGGCGCTCACGCGCGAAACCGGGCCGGTCACCTGGCGCCGGGTGGATGCCACCGAGCGGGACGCCGCCCGTGTCGAGGCGCTGGCGGCGATAAGGCGAGGGGCTCCGCCCCTCGACCCCGCTAGGGCCTTGAGGCCCCAGACCCCCAACACTTAAGTAAAGGATTCCAAAGGCTTGCCTTTGGCGGGGTCCAGGGGCGGAGCCCCTGGCCTTAACGCCGCCCGATAAGCGGCCCACCCCTTGGCGCGCAACTCACAGGCCGGACAAACCCCGCACCCATACCCCCACTCATGACGATGCGTGCGATCGCCGTGATAGCAAGTATGCGTTTCCTCCCGCACCAGATCGACCAACGCATCGCCGCCGAGCGTGTGCGCGAGCGCCCAGGTCTCGGCTTTGTCGATCCACATCAGCGGCGTATGGATGACGAAGCGCGTCTCCATGCCGAGATTGAGGGCGAGCTGCATCGCCTTCATCGTATCGTCGCGACAATCCGGGTAGCCGGAGAAATCCGTCTCGCACACGCCGGTCACAAGATGCTTCACCCCGCGCCGATAGGCGATGGCGGCGGCGAAGGTCAGGAACAGAAGATTGCGCCCCGGCACAAAGGTATTGGGAAGCCCGTTGGCCTGCATGGCGATTTCGGCATCGCGGGTGAGCGCTGTGTCGCTGATCTGCGCGAGCGCACCCATGTCGATGACGTGATCCTCGCCGAGCTTTTCGCCCCAGGCCGGAAAATCGCGCCGCAGCGCCGCCATTACCCGCAGCCGCGCATCGAGTTCGATGCGATGGCGCTGGCCGTAATCGAAGCCGATCGTTTCCACCCGCGCGAAGCGGTCGAGCGCCCAGGCGAGGCAGGTCGTGGAATCCTGCCCGCCCGAGAACAGCACCAGCGCGTGGCCGTCAGCCATGATTCGCGCCCACCGGCCGGAATCGCATGCCGCGTTCAACCATCAGGGGATTCCCAGGAATTTATGGGTTTGCAGGCTGAGCCGCCAATGCGGATGCGCAAGGCAGTAGGCCACGGCGGCGACCGTGTTCGCCGCCTGTACCGGCCCATCCATTGGCTGCAACAGGAAATGCGCGAAGGCGAGATGCTCGAAGCGTTCCGGCTCCGCCCCCGGTTGCGGGAACACCAGCTTGAGTTCGTCGCCGCGGCTCACGACCAATTCCGCATCCGCCTTGGGGCTGAGGCAGATCCAGTCGATACCGGCGGGCGGCGGCAACGTGCCGTTGGTTTCCAGCGCGATCTCGAAGCCCTGCGCGTGCAGCGCCGCGACCAGCGCGTCGTCCACCTGCAACAGCGGCTCGCCGCCGGTCAGCACCACCAAACGCTGCTCGCGCGCGCCTTCCGGCCAGCAGGCGGCGACAGTCTCCGCGAGCGCCGCCGCGCTGGCGAACCGTCCGCCGCCCACGCCGTCAGTGCCGACGAAATCGGTGTCGCAGAAGGTGCAGACAGCCTTCGCCCGGTCGCTCTCCCGCCCGGACCAGAGATTGCAGCCGGCGAAGCGGCAGAACACGGCGGCGCGTCCCGCGTTCCGGCCCTCGCCTTGCAGCGTATAGAATATTTCCTTGACCGCGTACGTCATGGCGTCAGGCCACGGCGCGGTGCGCGCGCCGGTTTCAAGCGTCGAACCGGAAGCAGGGAAAGCTCCATCGCTGGTGGATCCATGGTGTTGCGCCGCCCCGGGGCGCGGCCGGGACTCGCGCCTATGGCGAAGTCGCCCTCGCTCATGTATTGCGCCTGTATTGTGCCCCTGGCACCTTTGTATGCGGAAATCCGATCATGTCCGAACCACTGACCCAGCTCGGCCGGACCGTCGGCCTGCCCGAATCGCCGGAAACGGCTGTGCTCGAGACCGTGCCCAACCCGCACCCGGACACGAATTATGTGGTTCGGTTCGCCGCGCCGGAATTCACCTCGCTGTGCCCGATTACCGGCCAGCCCGATTTCGCGCATCTCGTGATCGATTACTGTCCGGGCGCGCGGCTTGTCGAGAGCAAATCGCTGAAGCTCTTTCTCGGCTCGTTCCGCAATCACGGCGCCTTCCATGAGGCTTGCACGGTCGCGATCGGCAAGCGGCTGATCGCGGCGCTGGACCCGGTCTGGCTGCGCATCGGCGGCTACTGGTATCCGCGCGGCGGCATCCCGATCGACGTGTTCTTCCAGACCGGCGCGCCGCCGGAGGGCGTGTTCCTGCCCGACCAGGGGGTGCCGCCCTATCGCGGGCGCGGCTGACGGCCAGAGCGGCGACGGGGGGCGCTCCCCGTCTCGTACATGCTGTGGTGATCGCGGCGGCGCTGTCGGTGCGGCGGGCGCTGGCCTGAAGGCCGCGCCCACCCACGGGGATCAGGGTTCGGCCGGTCCCATCGACTTGATCAGATCGAACACACGCTTGCGCACGGCGGGATCGCTGATGCGGTAATAGGCCCGCACCAGTTCCAGCGTCTCCCGCCGCGACAGCATATCGTCGGCCGGGGCGGCCAGCCTGTCCTGGGCGTCGGCCAGTCCGGCATAGCCGACGGCATGCGCCGTGCCGCCGAGGCTGCCGGCCAGCGGCTCCGGCATGTCGTCGAAGAAGAAGCTGATCGGCACGTCCAGCACGCGGGAGAGATCGAACAGGCGGGAGGCGCCGACCCGGTTCACCCCGCGCTCGTATTTCTGCACCTGCTGGAAAGTCAGCCCCAGCGCCTCGCCCAGCCGCTCCTGTGACATGCCCATCAGGGTCCGGCGCAGGCGGATGCGGGAACCGACATGCACGTCGATCGGGCTTGGACGATTCTCACGTTCAGGGACGTCCGTGGCGCCGGTCTCCTGGGCCAGAGGCACGTTGCGGGCCATCATAAAGTGTCTCCAGCGGGGACGAAGCGTTTCGTTTCAGTTTGGTAAGTGCACTGGGATTTAGCCACACAACCAGGAATTGTCAATGTTTTAGACCCGTTTCGACCAAAGATTCCACGTTTTTGGACGTTTTGCCGTCCATGTATGGGTATTCAGACGCCGCCGCCCCAATCCCGCGCCGAGGACACAGCAAGCCAGTGCGAGCAGGCCGGGCGCGGCGAGACGCAGGCGCGAGAACGGCGTCGGCGGCCGCTTGCCCGGCAGATCCAGCGCCAACGTGCCGGACCGCAGCAGCCCGAGTCGGCCAAGTTCATGGCCACGCGCGTCGAACACCGTGCTGATGCCGGTATTGGCGGCGCGGACCAGCGGCAGGCCTTCCTCCACCGCGCGCATCCGCGCCGCCGCCAGATGCTGGCGCGGCCCCGTCGAATTGCCGAACCAGGCGTCGTTGGTGATGTTCACCAGCCAGTCCGGCCGGTCCGCCTCATCGACCACCTGGGCCGGAAAAATCGCCTCATAACAAATCAAGGCCCCGAAAGCGGGCAGTCCTTCCACGTGTTCCGTCGCAACACCATTGCCCGGAGCGAAACCCTGGGGAGCGATGCGGATGGGGAGATAACCAGGTTCATATTCCCCAAACGGAACGAGATGCGCTTTATCGTAGGTTGCAGCGATGTCCCCTTGGGGCAAAATTGCGACCAAACTGTTATGCGGTTGTCCCGCGGCGTCGAAGCGCACGGTTCCGGCGAGGGTGGCGAGCGCGGGCCCCGCCGCCTCGGCGATCGCCGCCCGCGCCGGCGCATCCTCGGGCAGCAGGAACGGGCTCGCGGTTTCCGGCCAGACCACAACCAGCCGTCCGCCATTGGCCGCGGCAACGCCCTGACGGGTCAACTCCAGGTAGCGGGCGAAGGTGTCGAGCGCCCATTTCCGCGTGCGCACCGCCTGTTCCGGGATATTGCCCTGGGCGATCACGACGGTGATGCCGGGAGCGGCCGGCTCCGGCTGATGCAGGCGGGCAAGACCGGCCCCGGCCCAGGCGACGAGCACCACCGCCCCCGCCGCCATGGCGCGCGCGCCGAGCGCCGGCGTCGCGGCGAGGATCAGCGTCGCGAGAGTCAGCCCGTGCACGCCGACCCAGGAGGCCGGCTGGATCATGATGTCGCCGGCGAGGCCCTGCATCTCCCAGGTGCTGCCGAGGGGATTCCAGGGAAAGCCGCTCAGCACGAACTGGCGGGCGATGTCCGACAGCGTCCAGGCGCCGGCGAGCAGCAGCACCCGCCGCCAGCCCGGCGCCGCGGCCCGGGCGACGAGGCAGGGCACGGCGATGAACAGCGCCAGCACGGCGGCGAGCAACGGTACCGCGAGCGGCACCGCCCACCAGAAGGAGGACGCCATGACCAGGATGGCGTTGGTCACCCAGTAGAGCCCGACCAAATGGTGGCCGAAGCCGAACAGGAAGCCGCGGCGGAACGTGGTGCGCCACCCGCCGGCCGCTTCCGGGCTGGTCAGCGTCAGCAGGCCGGGGATGGCGATGAGCAGGACGGGCGGCAGGCAGAAGGGCGGCAATGCCAGCGCCGACGCCGCGCCCAGCAGGCACGCCGCGAGATCCGCCCGCCTGCCGGCGAGCGAACGCAACCAAGCTCCCATGCCGTGATATGCCTCTCCGTTGCACCAGGGGGCTTTGCCCCCTGCCCCCACTGGGGCCGTGAGGCCCCCGACCCCCGA
>DATJWY010000104.1:0-10032 GCA_035500775.1 Acetobacteraceae bacterium | reverse complement strand
GGAGACACAGTATCTTTGGAATCCATTACTTAAGTGATCGGGGGTCTGGGGCCTCAAGGCCCCAGCGGGTCCAGGGCAGAGCCCTGGCCGGGCCAGCGGGACATCCTGCCTGCGCCCCATCCGCAACTGAATTGCGTGTTTCGTCGCTGCGCTGCCACGAACGGCTTGAGCCGGATCGGTCTCGCGGGCAGAGTGCCGCGCAACAGCGGCCGTCCGGTCGCGCTTGGAGCCTCCTCCCGATGCGGCGCTTCGCTCTCCTTACATCGACCCTGCTGCTCGCCGGCTGCACCGGCTCGGGTTTTTGGACCTTCCTGGGTAATTCCACGACCCTGCCGGGCGCCAACCCGAACGCCCCGTTTGGCGACGCCGAGAACATGAAGCGTGTCCGGGCGCAAACCGTGGAGATGCCGGCGCTGCAGCCGGAGGCCGGCAATGTCTGGCCGGGCCCGCCCCCGCCGCAACCGACGCTCGCGGATATCGAGCGGCAGCAGAACGCCGAGGGTTTCAGGCTGCCGCCGGAATCGGCGATGCCGCCCATGCCCGGCCTGGAGATGAAGCAGGGTGCGCCGACGCCGAATGCCGGGCCGAGCCTGCCGCGTGACCTCCAGGTGCCGCCGCCGGTCGTCACCCCGCCCGTCCCGGAAGCGCCCGTGCCGCCGCCATCCGCCTATGCACCCCCGGCGATGCCCAAGGCCGGTCTCGAGACCGGCGGCAAGAGCCGCACGCAGGGCGGGGCGATCCCCAAGGGCAGCATCGTGATCCCGAACGGCAACGGCACCAGCACGGTGATCGGGCCGGACGGGAGCATAACCACCATTCCAACGCCGCGCTGAACGGAACCCGCCGGGCCTGGTACCGGCGGCCCGAGGTCCTGACCGGTCGAAACCGGCCGGGCCGCCGGCATGACATCCTCGCAGGAGCCCATAACTTAGTGACCCGGCCTTCGGACCCCAGTCGCCTGACAGAAGCCGCCTCCGATCCCGGCCTCGAAGCCCTGACATCGCCGCTGCTCGCGCCCTTCTTCCTGCCGCCGCCGCTGTTGCAGGCGGAGAGCGACTGGCACCCGCATCTGCCATTCGCGGCCTGGCTGGTGCCGGCGTTGCGCCCGCGGCTGATCGTGGAGGCCGGGACGCGCGGCGGCCTCTCTTACGCCGCCTTGTGCGAGGCGGTGGCGCGGGAGGCGCTGGACGCGCGCTGCCTGCTCCTCGCCGCCGGCCCTGCCCTGCCCGCCTTCGACCGCCTGCACGCCGCCCGCTACGCCGCCTTCTCCGAATGCCGTCCGGGCGAGACGCCGGCGCAGGCGGTGCCCGAGGGCGGTATCGACCTGCTGCATCTCGACCTCCCGGCCGATCACGCCGCCGCCGGCCACGCCTTCGATGCCTGGCGATCCTTGCTCTCGGATCGTGCCGTCGTGCTGCTGCACGGCATCAACCGGGCGGGGGCGGATGGCGGTGCGCGCCGGTTCTGGGCCGGGTTGCGCCAGCCGGGCCGGTGCTTCGACTTCCTGCATGGCGCCGGCCTCGGCGTGCTGGCCACCGGCCCGGAAATCCCCGCCGCCATCGCCGCTTTGTGCCGCGCCACCGATCCGGAAGCGGTCCATGCGCTGCGCGAGCGCCTCGCCCTGATCGGCGAACGCTGGGTGCTCGCGGGCGCGGTACAGGAAGAGGCGGTGGCCGAAGCGGTGCGGGAGGCGCGCACCCTGCGGCGGCAACTCTCCGAGACGCGGTTCCGCCTCGCCCGTGCCGAGCAGGCTCTGACCAAGGCGCAGGCCAAGGCTCAGGGCGCTGCCGAAGCACGGGAAGCGGCGGAAACCGAGGCGGTGTCCGACGGGACAGCGCCCGATGACGCGGCCGACGCCACCGATCCGGTCGTGGCGCCGGCCCCGCGCGGCCGCGCGATCCGCCTCGTCTCCCGCCTGATCCATTACCCGCGCGCGCGGGGGGCCGTCCGCCGCGCGCTGCGTCTGCGCGACCGTCTGCTCGGGCGCACGCCCATCGACCTCTATGCGCCGCGCCGGCGCGTGCTGTTCGTCTCCGGCGAGCCCGGCACGCCCGGCTCGATCTATCGGGTGGATCGCTACGCCGCCGCGGCCGCCGCCCTGGGCTGGGAAAGCGCTGCCGTCGATCTCGCCGATGTCAATCCGCAGATCCTGGCCGGCGCCGCGATCGTGGTGATCTGGCGCGCGCCGTGGAGCCCGCATCTGCAGGGCATCTACGAGCATTGTGCCCTGTTCGGCGCCCGCATCGTCTATGACGTGGACGATCTCGTCTTCCGTCCAGAGCTTGCCGATGCGGCGGTGATCGACGGCATCCGCTCGCAGGGCCTGTCGGAAGCCTCGGTGCACCGCTTCTTCGCCATGGTGAGGCACGGGCTGCGCGAGGCGACGCTGGTCACGTGCAGCACGCTCGAACTCGCGCATCATGCGCGGGCGTTGCAGATCCCGGCGATGGTTTTGCCGAACGGGTTCGACGCCGCGAGCCTCGCCATGTCCCGCCTGCTGGTGCGCCAGCGGGAGGAGGCGGGCGGGGACGGGCTTGTCCGCATCGGCTATGCCAGCGGTTCGCGCACGCATCAGAAGGATTTCGCCGTCGCTGTCGGCGCCATCGCCCGCGTGCTGGCGGAGCGGCCGCAGTGCCGTCTGGTGCTGTTCCGTGACCCGCGCAGCGGCCAGGGCGTGGTGCTGCCGGAGGAGTTCCCGCAATTGCGCCCGGTCGCGGACCAGATCGAGTGGCGCGACATGGTCAAGTTGCCCGAGCTGCCGCGTGAACTCGCCCGGTTCGACATCAATCTCGCGCCGCTCGAACCGGAGAATCCCTTCGTCGCCGCCAAGAGCGAGCTGAAATTCTTCGAGGCGGCGCTGGTCGATGTCGTGACCGTCGCCTCCCCGGTCGGCCCGTTCCGGCGCGCGATCGAGCCCGGCGTCACCGGCTTCCTGCCGGAAACCGAGGAAGCCTGGTACGCGACGGTGCTGCGTCTGGTGGATGAGCCGGCGCTGCGTCGTCAGGTCGCGCGCGCGGCGTATCACGACGCGCTGTGGATGTTCGGCCCGGAGCGGCGTGCCGAGCTGGTCGGCTCGATGCTCGACCAGGTGGTGGGTGGCGCCGCCGCCGCCCGCGCCTTCGAGCTGGATCTGCGGCGCGGCGGCTTCGGCCCGCTCGGCCGGCCGCGCGTCCCGGAGACGGAGGTGCTGTTCCGCGCCGACACGCTGCGCGAGAGCACGGTGACGGTGGTGATCCCGCTCTACAATTATGCCGGCACCATCGTCGAGGCGCTGGAATCCGTCCGCGCGCAGACTCTCGACGCGCTCGATCTCGTGGTGGTGGACGATGCCTCCACCGATGACTCCGCGGCGATCGCGGTGGAGTGGGTGACGCTGAACGCCGACCGCTTCAACCGCGTTCTGGTGCTGCGCAATCGCGGGAACAGCGGCCTCGGCTTCACCCGCAACGCGGCCTTCGCGGCGGCCGAGACGCCGTTCGTGCTGCCGCTCGATGCCGATAACCGGCTATTGCCCGGTTGCTGCGCGCGCCTGCTTTCGACCCTGCAAGGCAGCACCGCCGCCTTCGCCTATCCGCGCATCCAGACTTTCGGCGCGGGCGATGCCGGCAAGCAGGATTACGTGATGGGCAAGCCGGATTTCCTGGCGCAGCGTCTCGTGGGTGGAAACTATATCGACGCCATGGCCCTGGTCGGCAAATGGGCGTGGGCGGCTGCCGGCGGCTACGAACATGTCCGCTTCGGCTGGGAGGATTATGATTTCTGGTGCCGCCTGCTGGAACTCGGCTTCTGGGGCGAGGCCGTGCCGGGGATCCTCGCCGAATACCGCATCCATGGCGGCTCCATGCTGCACACGAGCACTCAGGTCTGGGAAAACAAGCGCAGCCTGATCGCCGATATGCATCGGCGCCACCCGTGGCTCGCCATCGCCGAGCAATCGGATTACGCGTGATGGTTCGGGTCGTGACTTAATAAGGCGAGGGGCTTTGCCCCTCGACCCCACTGGGGCCTTGAGGCCCCAGACCCCCAAAATGAAGTAGCGGATTCCAAAGGCTACGCCTTTGGCGGGGTCCAGGGGCGGAGCCCCTGGCCTTACCGTTAAACCCGCAACTCCCGCCGCAGGATCTTCCCTGTCGGCGTCTTCGGTAATTCGTCGATGATATCGACGATGCGCGGATATTTGTAAGCCGCCATCCGCTCCTTGCAGAAGGTGATGATCTCCTCCGGCTCGGCTTCCATGCCCGGCTTCAGGCTGATCACCGCGCGTACGGTCTCGCCGCGATAGGCGTCCTGCGCCGCGACCACGGCTGCTTCCCGCACCGCCGGGTGCGAATACAACACATCCTCCACTTCGCGCGGCCACACCTTGTAGCCGGAGCTGTTGATCATGTCCTTCTTGCGATCGACCAGATAGAACCAGCCATCCGCATCCATGAACCCGACATCGCCGGTGCGGAACCCATCCGGCCGCATCGCTTCCGCCGTCTGCTCCGGCTTGTTCCAGTAGCCCGGCACCACCATCGGTCCGGAGATGACGATTTCCCCGACCTCCCCAGGGCCGAGAGGCTGCCCGTCCTCACCTACGACCCATAAATCGGCATTGAACGCCGGCACGCCGATGGCGAGCGTGCCGGAATGGGGATCGATCCGGTTCTCCGCCCGCAGCGGCACGACGACCGCGGGGGAACTCGTCTCCGTCAATCCATAGCCGTTACGGATGGTGTGGCCGAACGCATCGCGGAACGCGCTGACCACGCTGGGCGGGATCGGCGCGCCACCGGAATAGATCTTGGTCAGACTGGCGAGTTGCTCGCGCCGCGCCGTGGGCGCGTTCATCATGGCGATGAAGGCGGTGATGGCGCCGATGGTGAAGGCGGGCCGGTGTTCCTCGACGCTGTCCAGCATCACGCCCGGCTCGAAGCGGTAGGAGAGGACCAGCGGCGCCGCGGTGATGAAGGCGGCGGCGATATGACCGATCAGGCCGGTGATGTGGAACAAGGGCGCGATGCCGAGAACCGGCTTGCCCTCCTCCAGCTCGATCCAGTCGCGATAGACCTGCGCGTTGAAGGTGGCGTTGCCGTGCGTGTTCAGCGCGCCCTTCGGCACGCCCGTCGTGCCGGAGGTATAGACCAGGAAGGCGATGTCATCCTTGCCGAAGCGCGGCGCAGCCGGCGCGTCGGCCGGCACCGCGCGCAGCGCCGCCCGCAGATCGTCGTCCCGCTGTTCCGTGGCGATATTGGCGAACAGGCGCGGATCATTGCGCGTCTGATAATCGAACGGCGAGGCCGTCAGCACGATCGACGGATGCGGCACGTCCTCAGGCAGGTTGACGTATTCCCCGAACAAGGCCGGGTGCAGGATCAGCGCCGTTGGCGTGCAGTCGCGGAACAGGATCGCGAGTTCGCGCGACCTGTTCATCGGATTGATCGCGACCGCGATGCCGCCCGCCTTCCAGGCGGCGAGCAGCGCGATCACGAAGGCCGGCACGTTCTGCAGATAGATGGCGAAGCGGTCCCCGGGGGCGAAACCGCGCTGGCGCAGCAGCGTGGCGAGCCGGGTGCTCTCCGTGTCCAGCTCGCGATAGGTCAGGGAGCCGTCGAAATAGAGGATGGCCGGGCGGTCGGGCGCGCGGGCGACCGCATCCTGAAACATCCTGAGCGCATCGGTATAGTCCGGCACGATCGCCTTCGGCTTGCCCGGATCGTATTGCGCGAGCCAGGGCCGGATGGCCGTTCCATCCATGACGCTGTCTCCCACCTTATTTCACGACGAGCGGGTTGACCGGCGCTCCGGTGCCGCCGGTGATCTTCAGCGGCGCCGCCGTGTAGAGGAAGGTATATTGCCGGTCCGCCGCGCAATCATCGGCGAGCGGATCGAGCTGCGCGATTTCCGTGAGGGTAACGCCAAGATTGCGCATCAGCGCATTATGCAGCGGCAGCGCCACGCCGGAGACGGGATCGATCGTCACCTCGTTGGCGATCGTATCGGTGACGAGATTCGGGATCTCCATCTCATGGAACCAGCGCACCAGCTCCGGCGAGTAGGTGAGGCCCGGCTCCAGGAAGTCCTTGTAGAATTCAGCCTTGTCGCGCTCGTAGTAGGAGCCGATCCAGCCGGTGCGCACGATCAGGATGTCGCGCTTCTCGATGCGCGTGCCCTGCGCGGTGGCGGCGGCGATCAGATCCTCGTGGGTAAAGGTCTCGCCCTTGTCGAGAACCGGCTTGTTGCGGTGCCGCGCCATGTCGATCAGGATGCCGCGCCCGGCGACGCCGCGCTCGGCGATCGGCAGCACGCTCGCCTTGGTCATTTTCCCGGCCGTGGTTCGCGCGTCATAGCCGTTCCAGAGTTGATCGTCGTACCACACATGGCCGAGCGCATCGTACTGCGTGGAACCTTGCAGGTACATGAACAGCACATCGTCCGCGTATTCGGCGTGGCCGGGGAATTCGGGCCCCTTGCCACACAAATAATGGCCCTTGTCCATCACGTTGATATGAGTCGGCTGCGCGCGGCCGGGCCAGACCGGATCGCCGTTCGGATGCCCCATCCGGACCTGCAAGGTGAAGGTCTTGCCGGAGGTGACGGCCTTGACGCCGCGCAGCACCTCGCCTTGCGTCAGGTAATTGAGCGAGCCGACCTCATCGTCCGGCCCCCATTTGCCCCAGTTCCGTGGCGCATCGCGCAGCAAATCCGCAACGCTGGGCTCGCATTTCCGGACGGTGTCCGCCATGACGTGAACCTCCCCATGAGTGCGCCGCTTTTATGATTTCGCAGTCGCACAATTGTTTTTCTTGGACCAAACGATTGTTTGCCAAACCGGAGGGCGGGTCAAGGAGAAAGCCCGTGATGCGTCCGTGGGGCAATCCGGCGCATGAGGGGAGGGGCGGAGGCCGCGTCCGGCGATGCCGCCGGACCGGTTTTTTCCCGCGACTTTCACAGTGTCGGGTTTGGGGATCAGCCGTTCGTCGCCACGGCGGCCAGCATGCCCCGTAGTTCCTCGGCCTGCGCGTCGTAGCCGGTCAGCGTTTCCTTCGCCGGATTGACGAAGCTTGCGAGACGCTCCGGCGCATCAAGCAAGGCGGCGATGGCGTCGCGCAATTTCTCGTGTCTGCCGTCGAGCGGGATCAGCGTGCCGTTCACCCCGTCGATGATGTCTTCCTCGGCGGCACCGCCACGCGTCGCGATCACCCAGACATCGCGCGCCAGCGCCTCGCGCACGGTGAGGCCGAAACTCTCCCGCCATTGCGAGGGAAACAGCAGCACGTCGATGCCGGCGAAGAACGCGTCCATCTCCTCCTGCCGGTAGGCGGGAACCAGGCGGATCTGGCCGCGCGCGCGCCAGCCGGAGACATCGACCGAGGCATAGCCAAGGTTCAGCGTGTTATCGACGATCACGAGTTCGTAGTCGCCGCGCGGCAGGCTCTCAAACGCGGCGCGGATCAGCGGGAAACCTTTGATCGGGCCAACACCGCCGACATAGCCGAAGCGCAGCACGCCCGCGCGCCGCTGCCCGCGCGGCCGCTCCGGCAGGCGGATGCCGTTGCGGTTCACCATCACGCGCTCAGGCGGCAATCCGTTCGCGACATAGAGGTCCCGATGCGTCCGGCTCGGCGAGAGCAGCAACGCCGCGCCGTGCAAGGCGTGCAGCAACATGTCCAGGCGCTCGTGCAGATAGGGCACGCGCGGCATGCAGGCCTCGCAAACCCGTGTGTCGATTCGCATCTGCGGGCAGCTTGTGCCATCCGGCCGCACCATGAACTGGCGGTCGCACAGCCACCAGCAATCATGCAGCGTCACCACATAGGGAATCCGCCGCTCCAGGCAGCGCCGCGTGACGGCGGCGCCGAGTCCCTGCACGGCGTGGAAATGCACGACATCCGGTTGCACCGCTTCCAGCACCGCGTCGAAGGCCTCGGCGATACCGGGATTGTCGAAATCAAGGATGCGGTCGCCATCCGGCGGCAGGCGCACGCCGATGACCGGCAGATCGCCCTCCGCATAACGCAGCAGCGCGCCCGGTGCGTCGGCGGCCCGCACCTCGGAGGTGAACACCACCACCTCCGTATCCGGACGCGCGTGCAGGCGGCGCGCCATTTCCTCGGCAACGATGGTGGCGCCGCCGAAGCTGCGCGGCCAGAAGAACACGTTGACGACGAGCACGCGCAGTTTCGGCGAGCGGAGGGCAGGGGGCGGAAACACCGCCGCCACCTGCGGCCGCATTGCCTCCGGCGCATAGCGGGCGAGCACGCCGGCCAGCGCCGCGGCGCCAATGCGCCGCCGCCCGGCCGGATCATCGATCAGCCGCAGCAACGCCGCTTCCCAGGCACCACCGGTATCGGCGAGCAGCCCATCCACGCCATCCGTGATGGCGGCGCGGAACGCCTTCCGCGGCGAGCAGACCGAGGGCAGGCCGAGCATCGCCGCCTCGATGAACTTGATCGCGCTCTTGGCGTCGTTGAACCGGGTCGGCTCCAGCGGCGCCAGGCTGATGTCGCACGCGGCAAGCTGTTCCAGATAGGCGGCGTAGGGCAGGGGGGGCAGGCGCTCCACCCGGTCGCCGAATTCGGTGAGGCAGGCGGGCAGGGTCAGTTCGCCCATGATCCGTAGCCGCGCCTCCGGCCGCGCGCGCAGCACGGCGGCGAGCGCGGGCGCTGCCTCGGCGAAATCCGCGTCATGCGCCTTGGAACCGGACCCGTAGCCGATCACCACCTGGCCATCCGCCGGCCTTTCGCCGCGCGCCCGCAGCGCGGCGGTGACGGTCAGCGTCTCCGCGTCGAGCGCGTTCTCGATCACCCGCGTCTCGCTGACCCCGGCCGCGCGCATCGCCGCGGCGAGTCCCTCGGTGGAGGCGATGGCCCGGCCGCATGCCAGCATCGCCGCCCGATACGGCGCGACCCCCGCGAGCACCGCGCGCCGCAGATCCGGCTCCAGCGTGTCCAGGTTGCGGTTCTGCTGGTAGAGCGTCTCATCGAAGATGAGGTCATCCGCCTCCCACCACGGATCGAGCCCGAGGCGCCGTGCCTCGGCGATCAGCGCCAGCGTCTCCGGCGTTGCGGGGACGCGGTAGAAGATGACATCAGTGCAGAGTTGGAGGGCGGCGCGCGCCCCCTCGGGCTTCCGCCAGTCGGCGACGTGGCAGGCGCGGCCGAGCGCCTCGATCTGCGCCTGTTTCTGCCAGACGCGGTATTTGGTGCATTGCGGGATGACGAGATCGGCGATGATCAGCACCGAGGGAAGCAGGGCCGCCCGCGTCGCCGGGTCCGGCGTGGCGCGATAGACGGCGGGCTCCGTCCCGGGCGGCGCGGCGCGGCGGCGGGTGGCGCGGCGGCGCATCCGCCAGCGCGTGGTGACCCGGGCCAGCAGCGCCTCCACTCCCTGCGCCTCGGCGATGCGCAGCGCGTAATAGGCCTGCATCGCGAGACCATGCCGGCGCAGCGCCGCCTGTGCCCGCGCCGGCAGCACCGCGCGGATCAGGCGCAGCAGCCGGCGGACGAGACGGGACGGCGTGCCGGCATTTTCCGGCCGCCAGCCTTCATCCCTCAGCGTCGCGCGCAGGGCCTGCAACCGCGCGCTCTCCCGGCTGACCTCGACCAGCGCCCGCAGCGCGGCGTTCTCGGCGCGCAGCCGCTGGTTGGCTTCCATGGCTTCGGTCTGGCTGTTGGGCTCAGGATCGCGCATGTGCGCGGACCCGGGTTGCATGCGCGTCACGCCGTTATCCCCGCAATCGTCTCCGCGCGTGCATACCGGGAACATCACGGCGACGCGACTGCCGGCGCATGGGGGCGGCGCGCCGGGTAGAGCGCGATAGCTTTAGGTTGAGGCGTAGAGACTTGGGGCTTCGCCCCAAACCCCACTGGGGCCTTGAGGCCCCAGACCCCCAATCACTTTAAGTAATGGATTCCAAAGATACTGTGTCTCTGGTCAAGCCGGCGGCTCAATGGCCCGCCTGCGCCGGACTCTTGGCGGTCGCTCCGGCGGGCCATTGAATCACCGGCAACCGTGCGGGTCACGTCGAGGCGTGAGAGTGCTGACGGT
>DATJWY010000103.1:0-2807 GCA_035500775.1 Acetobacteraceae bacterium | reverse complement strand
CAGGGGCGGCGCCCCTGGCCTTACTTAATCCCAGCCCGCCAGGACAGGAACCCGGCGGCGATCCTCAGGCCTTGCCTTCCCGCAGCATCGTCTTGGTCTTCGCGTGGCGGCTGTGCCAGGAAAAGGCCTCTTCCAGCACATGCGGCGTCTGGCCGCCGCGCGTCTGGCAGGCGGTGCGGAAATACGACCGCAGTTCCTCGCGATAGTGCGGATGCGCGCAATTATTGATGATCACCTCGGCGCGCTCACGCGGGGCGAGGCCGCGCAGGTCGGCGAGGCCCTGCTCGGTGACGATCACGTCCACGTCGTGCTCGTTATGGTCCACATGCGGCACCATCGGCACGATGCTGGAGATGTGCCCGTTCTTGGCGACCGACTTGGTGACGAACACGGCGAGATGCGCGTTGCGGGCGAAGTCGCCCGAACCGCCGATGCCGTTCATCATGTGCGTGCCGCCGACATGCGTCGAGTTGACGTTGCCGTAGATGTCGCACTCGAGCGCGGTGTTGATGGCGATGATGCCGAGACGCCGGACCACCTCGGGGTGGTTGCTGATCTCCTGCGGCCGCAGGATCAGGCGGCTCTTGTAGCGCTCGAAATCAGCGAGGACGCGCTGGTAGAGATCCCTCGACAGGGTGATCGAGGAACCGGAGGCGAAGCGCAGCTTGCCGGAGTCGAACAGCGAGAAGGTGCTGTCCTGCAGCACCTCGGAATACATGGTCAGGTCGTGGAACCGGCTCTCGCCGAAGCCGTGCAGCACCGCGTTGGCGATGGTGCCGATGCCGGCCTGGAGCGGCTGCAGCGAGAGGGAAAGCCGCCCCAGCCGCACTTCCCGCATCAGGAACTCCTCCAGATGCCCGGCGATCGCCGCCGTCTCGGCATCCGGCGGATCGACGCGGGAGGGGCTGTCCTGCTTCTCGGTGATGACGATGCCGACGATCTTGCCCGGGTCGATGGGGATGGCGGGCAGGCCGATCCGGCTCTCCGGGCTGATGACGGGGATCGGGTCGCGATGCGGCCGGTAGGTCGGGAAATAGACGTCGTGCAGGCCTTCCAGCGTGCGCGGCATGGTCAGGTTGATCTCGATGATCACCTTCTCGGCCAGCACGGCGAAGGTGCCGGAATTGCCGATCGAGGTGGTCGGCACGATGCCACCATCCGCGGTGATGGAGGTCGCCTCGACCACCGCGATGTCCACCGGCGGGATCTGGCGCGAGCGCAGTTGCTCGACCGTCTCGCTCAGATGCTGGTCGATGAACATGACCTCGCCGCTATTGATCTCACGGCGCAGCGTCGCATCGGACTGGAACGGCATGCGGCGGGCGATGACGTGCGCCTCGGCCAGCGTCTTGTCGATGTCGTTCCCGAGGGAGGCCCCGGTCATCAGGGTGATCTTCAGCGGGTCGATGGAGGCCCGCTCGGCGAGGGCGAAGGGCACCGCCTTGCAATCGCCGGCGCGGGTGAAGCCGCTCATGCCGACAACCATGCCGTCCTTGAACATGAGCGCCGCCTCTTCCGGCGGCATGACCTTGCCCCAAAGCGAATTGAGCAGAATGCGGTCTCTGTACACGGCCGGTTCTCCCTCTTTCGGTGTGGCATCGCCCGGAGACCGGGTCACACCGGCACGCAGGAGGTGCTCACGGAACTGTAGCCAACAGGGGTTTTAGGCCGCGTTCGCGAGGGTGGGAACGCTCCGGCCGCGTTATTGAGCAGCGTTCATGCCAGCCCTCGCAAGGTGACATGGGTGCAATGCAGCAAAAGCGACGGCCGCGAGGATTTGCCGGTAGCCGCGCCTGTCCGCGACCCGGATCAGGGCGTGGGGCGCACCCCCGCCAGCGCCGTCACCGGCGCCGCGAGGCCGCCCGCACCCGCGCCCCGCGCCGCGACCTGCACCCCGGCCGCCATCCAGCGCCCGTCCGCGCCCCGTGTCAGCAGCGGCGCGCCGCTGGTGCCGCGCGTGCCGGCGCAACCATGCGCGATCAGGGCATGGCCCCCGGCATCGCGTCCGGTGTCGAGCACCGTGCAGGCGGGGTCGGCGTCGATCAGTTCCGTCCGGTCCTGGCCATAGCCGCCGAGCATCGCCGGCGTGCCGGGGGCGGGCAAGGCGGGGGCGAGGGCCAGGATGTCGTCCGGCCCGCCGAGCGGGGCAGCGAGGCGCAGCAGCGCGATATCGAGCCCGGCGCTCTGTTCCTCGTCCAGCGGGTCGTAGCCGGGCGGGATGGCGTAGCCCGCGGCGACGGCGTGGCCGGCGAAGCGGCCGGCGGCGTAGCGCAGCACGAAATGGACCGAACCGGGCTGGGTCCAGTGGCGCGGCCGGCGCAGGAACAGGCAATGCGCGGCCGTGACCACCAGACGCGGCGCGACCAGGAAGCCGGTGCAGCGGCTGCCCAATTCGGTCTGCACCCGGCCGAGCGCGCGCCAGGGTGGGGAGTCCACCGATACGACCCGGCGCGGATCGTTGGTCCCGATTCCGGGCAGCGTTGCCGGCTGGGTGCGCGCCGGGCCGGCCGTTAGGGACGCGGCGAGTGTCAGGGCAAGGTAAGGCCAGGGGCGCCGCCCCTGGACCCCGTCACGCGAAGGCGTGCTGCGCACGACGTGGCCTTGAGGCCCCAGACCCCCGATCACTTTAAGTAATGGGTTCAAAAGGCTTGCCGACGGCGGGAGCCCAGAGGGCGGAGTGGCCACAGCCCCTTTGCCGGAAAAGCGCGCTCCCGATGGAACTCCCGGCGGGTGAGGCGGCTTTCGCTCCTGCATAGTGCGCGCATGCGTCGGCGCACGCGGAGCAACGGAGGGTGCGTGTGGCATTG
>DATJWY010000102.1:0-6811 GCA_035500775.1 Acetobacteraceae bacterium | reverse complement strand
ACGAGGCCGACATCACGAACGAGGGGTGGCCCATCGCGTTGCCGAGATTGACCAGCCGCCCTTCCGACAGAAGGATGATGCGCTTGCCGTCCGGAAACTCGATCTCGTCCACCTGCGGCTTGACGTTGTGCCAGCGGAAGTTGCGCAGCGCCGCCACCTGGATCTCGGAGTCGAAGTGGCCGATGTTGCAGACGATGGCGCGGTGCTTCATCGCGCGCATGTGGTCGAGCGTGATGACGTCCACATTGCCGGTGGCGGTGACGAAGATATCGCCCTCGTGGGCGGCATCTTCCATGGTGGTGACCTCGTAGCCCTCCATCGCCGCCTGCAGGGCGCAGATGGGGTCGATCTCGGAGACGAGAACTCGGCAGCCGGCGTTGCGGAGCGAGGCGGCGGAGCCTTTGCCCACATCGCCGAAGCCCGCGACCATGGCGACCTTGCCCGCCATCATCACGTCCGTGCCGCGGCGGATGCCGTCCACCAGCGACTCGCGGCAGCCATAGAGGTTGTCGAACTTCGACTTGGTGACGCTGTCATTCACGTTGATCGCCGGCACCAGCAGCTTGCCGGCCTTGGCCATCTCGCGCAGCCGGTGCACGCCGGTGGTGGTTTCCTCGGAGAGACCGCGCACATCGGCGAGCATCTCGGGATATTTTTCGTGCATCAGCTGGGTGAGGTCGCCGCCGTCATCGAGGATCATGTTCGGCGTCCAGCCATCCGGGCCGCGCACCGTCTGCTCGATGCACCACCAGAATTCCTCCTCGGACTCCCCCTTCCAGGCGAAGACCGGGATGCCGGCCGCCGCGACGCCGGCGGCGGCGTGGTCCTGGGTCGAGAAGATGTTGCAGGACGACCAGCGCACCGTGGCGCCGAGCGCGATCAGCGTCTCGATCAGCACGGCGGTCTGGATGGTCATGTGCAGGCAGCCGGCGATGCGGGCGCCGGCGAGCGGCTTCGTGCCGCCGTATTCCTCCCGCAGCGCCATCAGGCCGGGCATCTCATCCTCGGCCATGGAGATTTCCTTCCGCCCCCATTCGGCCAGGCTGATGTCGCGGACCTTGTAGTCGGCGGTGGCGATGTCGGGCATTGAATCGGTCTCCTGCGTCGTGCGCGATGCCGGCGCTATAGCGGCAGACGGCCACGATGGGTAAGGGGGCTCGCGCCGTGCGTGTTAGAAAGGCAAGGCCAGGGCTCCGCCCTGGACCCGCCAAGGGCCGTGAGGCCCTTGGATCCCATTACTTGCGCCCAAGGCCCCGGGCTGGCTGCCCCTGCGACCTCGAAAAGTAACGGATTTCAAAGGCTTAGCCTTTGATGGGGTCCAGGGGCAAAGCCCCTGGCCTTCCGCATAAACCTCAGAGGCTCCCGCGCACCCAATCCTTGAGCGCGCTCTTCGGCAGGGCGCCGACCTTGGTCGCGACCGGCTGCCCGTCCTTGAACAGGATCAGGGTCGGGATGCCGCGCACCGCATAGGTGTTCGGGGTCACGGGGTTCTCGTCGATGTTCACCTTGGCGACCGTGACCTGGCCCTTGAACTCGGCGCCGATTTCCTCCAGCGCCGGGGCGATCATCTTGCAGGGGCCGCACCACTCCGCCCAGAAATCGACCAGGACCGGGCCGGAGGCCTTCAGCACGCTCTGCTCGAACGTTTCGTCGGTGACGGGGACGGTGTTGGCGCTCATGCACATTCTCCTGCGGCGGATCAGCGCTGACTGTGGCGCCGCCCGCGTCGGCTGACGAGTGAAAAAACCGGGGGGCGCACCGCCCGGAAGCGGCCGGAACCGGCCATTCACCAGCCGAGATGGGCGGAAAACGCGCGCGGATCAAGCATCCCGCCGCGCCGCGCCGCGACGGGGCGCCGCCCGCCCGGCGGTCAGCCGAGATCCTGCGCGTCCAGCAGCGCCTCGGGCAGCGTCATCACCCGCGGCGCCGTGGTCCAGATCAGCACGCAATCGATACGCCGGTCCGGGTAGAGACCGCGCAGCACCGCGCGATAGGCGGCCATCTGCCGCAGGTAGAGCGGCGGCGTCTCCTCGACGTTCGGCGGCGGGTCGCGATTCGTCTTGAAATCCGCCACCAGCACGCGGTCCGGCAGCACCACCATCCGGTCCACCTGGCCGGAGACGACCATCCCGCCAACCATGCCGGAGAGCGGCTGTTCCGCCCGCGCCGCCGGGCCGAACAGCGGCACGAGCGCCGGATCGGCCAGCACGCCGAGCGCCTCCCGCGCCAACTCCCGCGCCGTCGCCGCCGGCAGGCCATGCGCCGCGCGGGCGGCGTAGGCATAGGCGGCTTCCTCCCGCTCCGGCTCCGGCAGGTCGGGCAAATGCTGCAACAGCGCATGCACCAGGGCGCCGCGCCTGAACCGGTCCTCGCCGCGCGCCGCGAGGGGCGAGGCGGCGCTCGGCACGGTGCCGAGGGCGACCCCTTCCGGCCGGCTGGGCGCCAGCGGCTGCGGCCGGGCCGGCTCGGGCGGCGGCGGCGCGGGCGACCAGAACGGCGCCCGCCCGACCCAGGCCGGCAGGTCCGGCGCGGCCTCGGCGGCGCGGGCGGCGGATTCGGGCGGCGCCGCCGTCTGCGGGCAAGCGATCGCCAGGATTTCACCCATCCAGGCGCCGCGCGCGACGGCCCCGCCCGGAGTCGCGCCCTCGCCCGCATCGGAAGCGGCCTCCGCCGGCGGATCGGCCGGATCCTCGGGGTCCGGATCAGCGGCGGCACCATCCTCGGCTTCGCTGCCGGCCGGGAGTGGCGTCCCGGCCTCGACAAAGGCGTCCCGCTCCGGATTAAGCCGGGCGAGGCCGCGCGCGACCGAGGCATACCAGCTCTCCGGCGGTGCCTCCGGTTCGCCGGACTCCGCCGCCGCGCCTTTCCGGCTCTCCTCCCAGCCGCAGACCACGAGATGGTCCTCCGCCCGGGTCAGGGCGACGTAGAGCAGGCGGTTGTATTCCTCGATCTGCCGCCGCCGCGCTTCCGCCTTGCGCTCATCCGCCACCGGGCAGCGCAACTCCTTGCGCGGAAACCAGAGCGGCAGTTTCACCCCGGTCAGCGGATCGGGCTCCCAGACGATGCGCGTGTCATCCGTCGGCAGCCCGGTGGTGTCGGGCAGGATGACGAGCGGTGCCTGCAAGCCCTTCGCGCCATGCACGGTCATCACCCGCACCGCCCCGCCCGCGCCCTCGGCCTCGCGCTTCACCTCGGCGCCGGATTGCCGCATCCAGTGCAGGAAGCCTTGCAGCGAGGGCGGGTGCTGCGCCGCGTAGGTCAGCGCCGCCTGGAGGAACTCGTCCACCGGCTCCGCCGCCTCCGGCCCCAGCCGGCGGAACAGCCGCGCCCGCCCGCCGAGCGGGCCGAGCGCCTCGGCGAGCAAGGCATGCGGGCTCGCGTAATCGGCGCGGCCGAGCAGGGTGGCGCAAAAGGCATAGGCGCGCTCCCAGTCCGTCCGCTCGCGGGAGCGGGCACGCAGCACGTCCCAGAGCGTGCCCTCCCGCCCCAGGGCGAGCGCCATCAGGCTCTCATCCGAGAGGTCGCAGAGCGGGCTGACGAGCAGGTTGGCGAGCGTCAGGTCGTCCTGCGGCTGCAGCAGCATGTCGCACAGCGCCATCAGGTCCTGCACCGCCGGCTGGTCGGTCAGCACCAGCCGGTCCAGCCCCGCCACCGGCACGCCGCGCGCCTTCAGCGCCCGCACCAGCCTGTGCGCGAACTGGCCGCGCTTGCGCAGCAGCACCAGCACGTCGCCCGGCGCGAGCGGCCGGCCCTGACTCTCCAGCAAGGTTCCGCCATCCGTGCGCGCGGCGATCCAGGCGGCCAGATGCTCGACCAGGCGCTGCTGTGCCGAGACCGCCACCCGGTTCTGGCGCGGGATGCTCCAGGGATCGTCCTCGCCCGGCCGGTGCCGCGGCGCGAGCGGCCACAGCTCCACCCGCCCGGCATGCCCCTCGCGCCGGGCGATATGGGCGAGCGGCGCGCCGGCATTGTCGAGCACGCCGCGCGCCGCGAGCGGGTCGCGGAACACCGTATCGACGAGGCGCAGCACCGGCTCGGTGGAGCGGAAGGAGACGTCGAGCCTCGGCTCCCGCCAGGGCAACCCGGCCTCCTGCGCGCTTTTGCGGAAGCGGGCGCGCCAGCGATCCAGCTCGTCCGGCTCGGCACCCTGGAAGGAGTAGATCGACTGCTTGCGGTCGCCGACGGCGAACAGCGTCCGCGGCGTCTCCCGCGCGCCTTCGCCGGCGAAGAATTCGGCGGTCAGCATGCCGGCGATGCGCCATTGCTCGGGCGCAGTATCCTGCACCTCGTCGAGCAGCAGGTGATCCAGCCCGCCATCGAGCTTGTAGAGCACCCAGGCGACGCCCGGATCGTGCAACAGGCGGGAGGTGTGGACGATGAGGTCGGCGTAATCGAGCCGCGCGGTCAGCGCCTTGCGCGCGATGTAGGCGCGCAGCACCGGACCCGCGAGGGCGAGCAGCGCATCCGTGGCCTCGGCGAGGCGGAGCGCGCGGCGCTGCCCCTCCACCGCCAGGATGCGCTCCGCCTCGGCGACGCAGCGCTCGGCGATCTCCGGGTGCTGCTCGGCCAGCGTCTTGCTCCGGCAGAACCCGCCGGGCGCGCGCGGCTCGCCGCTGCCGGTCAGGAAATAGCCGCGCCATTCCGCCCAGGCCTCCGCACGCAGATCGGCGGGCCGGTTCAGCCAGCCGAGCACGCGGTCGGCATCGTCCCGCATCGCCGGCGTGCCCTTGGTGCGCTTGACCAGCAGCGCGTCGCGCAGCGCCGCCTCCGCCTCCCAGGTCACCGCCCGCGCGAGCAATTCCGCCTCACTGGCCACGTCCGCCCCGGCGGCCCGGCGCAACGCCGCCGCCCGTGCCTCCGGCGCCAGGGCCAGCACCGGGGCAAGCCGCCCCTCATGCTCGCGCAGCTTATGCACCAGATCGCCGAAGCCCTGCTCCGAGAGCAACCCGGCAAGGATGGCGAGCGCCGCCGGATCGGCCGTCTCCAACGCCGCCTCGCGCGCGCCGAGCATTTCAACCCGCGCCTCGTCCTCGGCCAGCAGGTCGAAATGCGGCGAGAGCCGCGCCTCCAGCGGGAAGCGCCGCAGCAGCGACTGGCAGAAGGCATGGATGGTGCTGATCCGCATGCCGCCCGGCAGGTCGAGCACGCGGGCAAACAGCTCCCGCGCGGCCCGGCGGGTTTCCGCGCCTTGCGGCACGTCGAGCCGCGCCAGCTCCGCGTCGAGTTTGTCGTCCGGCAGCGTCACCCAGCGGCCGAGCACCTTTTGCAGCCGGATCGCCATCTCCGAGGCGGCGGCCTTGGTGTAGGTGAGGCAGACAATGCCGCCGGGATCGGCCGGCGCGCGCTCCGGCCCCGGCAGCATCAGGCGCAACAGACGGTCGATCAGCAGCTTGGTCTTGCCCGCACCCGCATTGGCGGCGACGAAGGCGGAAACGGCGGGATCGGAGGCGGCGCGCTGGCTGGCCTCGGCCTGAAGGATCGGGGTGGTCATGCCTCATCCTCCGGCGCATCCTCGCCCGCCGGATCATCCGCCGCGTCGTCCACCACCGCCCATTCCCCCACCCGCGCGAGTTGCGCGTAATCGGAGAAGCGGGGCGGCGCCGCCGGGTTGGGCTGCGAGAGATAAGGCTGGCCGGGATCGTCGAAGCGGGCGATCAGGCGCGCGAGTTTCTCCCCCGCCGCCGCCGTCAGCTCCGCCACCTTCTGCTTCTCGGCCTCGCGGGTCTTGTCGTTGCGGGCGTTCCGGAACAGGGCCCGCGCCTTGCCGGGCTCGAACCCGCCGGTCAGGTGCCAATAGACCAGCTCCGTCACCGTGCCGGTCAGTTCCTCGCCGAACGCCCCCGCCTCGGCCATGAAGGCCTCCAGCGTGAGCTGCGGCGCCCGGCCGGCGGCGACATCCTTGTTCGAGGGCGGCGAGCCGGTCTTGTAGTCGAGGATGGCGATGGAGCTGTCGAAACGGCGCTCGATCCGGTCGGCGCGGCCGACGAGGCGGAACGGGCCGGCCGGGCCGTCGAAGACGTGCTGCCCTTTCACCTCCGCCCCGAGATGCGCCAGCGGCCCGTGCGCCCGCCGCTCCTGTTCGGCGGCGGCCACCCAGTCGGCGATGCGGGCGAGGCGCGGCCGCCACCAGGCGGCGAGCGCCGGGCGCAACACGGCGCTCCCCAGCGCCGCCGCCATCGCCGCGCGCATGCGGTCGGCCGCGTCCTCCGGCCAGTGCGGCGGCAGATCGCCGAGAAAGGCGCAGATCGCCGCGTGCACGATGGTGCCGTAATCGAGATGATCCGCGCTCTCCTCCAGCGGCCGCAACGCCTCCAGCCCGAGCACATGCCGGGCATAGATCGCATACGGGTCGCGCAGCCAGGTCTCGATGGCGGTGACGCTGAGCCGGCGCGGCCGCGCCGCCACGGGTGGACAGGGCGCGGGCGGACTCACCGGCGCGGGCGCGCCCACCGGCCGGTCGAGCGCGCGCGCCCAGAGGGTCGCCGGATGCTCGGGCAGGGTCCGCCCCTGCCCGGCCAGCAACGCCTCCAGCCGCGTCACCCAGCGCGCCGGCACCGCCGGGGCGCCATCCCGCCGCCCGGGCACCGAGAGCACGGCGACCGGGGCGGAACAGGCCGCCATGACGAAATCATGCGCCGCCTGCCCGACCTTCTCCTCCGGCGCGGGCAGACCCACCGTCATCCGCATGGCGCGGCTCATCCACGGCCCCGGCTCCGGGATCTCCGGCCAGACGCCCTCGGTCAGACCCCCGAGCACCACCACATCCACCGCCTGCAACCGCGCTTCCAGCAGGCCCCAGATCAGCACGCGC
>DATJWY010000101.1:0-18296 GCA_035500775.1 Acetobacteraceae bacterium | reverse complement strand
CCGCCTGACTGCGGGAACGCGTTCTGATGAGGACGGCGACCCCGGCCGTGTACCCGGAAAGGGGCACGGACTTGTCCATTGCCCCGCGCGGGCTCACTGATCGCGATAAATCGGTTCGCGATAGGTGGGCTCCCGATACGGCTGGGCAGGCGTTACGGATGAATCCCCGCCGCGGTTTTCATCTTGCCAATCCTCATCGCGGTCGCGGTGAGACCACTCATTGCCGTGATAACGCTCTCCGTCATCGCGCGGATCGCCTCTGTCATCCGAGTGGAAATCGTCCGGTCTCTCACGAGAGTGCCAATCGCGCCCTGCCCCGTCATGGTTTTGGTAGGAGCGGCCCTCGCTGCCGGGAGCGTCCTGCGGCTCTCGCCACCCATCCCAATTCCCCTGGGAGTCGCCCCAGTAGCCCTGACCGCGTGAGCCATAACCCTGCTGGGGGGCAAAATAAGGCCGCCCGAGATGATCATCCACCCAGCCGCTGCCGGCTCTGGCAGTGGCGCCTGGCAAGGCTGCGGTCGCGAGAGACACGGCGACAGCGAGACCGGGAAGGAGACGCATCGGCAATCGTCCTGGATTGGGCCTGAGACGTGCCCATCACCGCCCCTCCGAACTCAGTGCGCGGCAGAAGCGGCCATCGGCGCGAGGCTGCGCTTCAGCGCGGGTTGTGACGGCTCCGTGTTTGTACAGGACATAAAATAAACAGTGGTGAACCAGAGGCCGATAACGACGAAGCTGCATGTGTCGGCCAAGGCGAAGCCCGAGACGATCCAGGCGGTGAAAGCCGCGCCTGTCAGCGCCAGCAGCACCAACCGGAATGGACGCAGGATCACCCGGTGAAGGTTGATCGACCGAATCAGTGTTTGGTTCTCAGCCAGAGCGATATGGTGCTGGACGAAGATGGCAATGCCGTATTCGAGCAATGTCGCCATCAGTACAAGGGCGATCAGCGGCGGCCTGGTCAGCACGCGGAGATCCCAGGCGAGAACCGTGGTTTGTACGATGATGAGGCTGGTCAGGGAGAGGCGGGCGAGGCTGAAGCAGTTCAACCAGGCGGCCAGACAATCAGAAACGGGCTGGAACACCCCATCCAGCAGAAGCGAGTCGAAATCCTTACTCACGGCGAACCTCTGAGACAAACGGGCTGCCGGATTTTCCTGTCTGGACGGCGAGACAGGCCGATAGGCCGGTCGTGTTTTTCGCCGCTGTTAAGGATTTATACATAGTTTCGGCGGCAAGGGAAGGATTCGTGCCACGCTGATGGGGCATGGAGTGCCCAAAAAGGTCCGATCCGGCCGTTTTCGCCGGCGAAATTTGACTTCTGCCATCGCCCTTCGTCATTTTGCGCAGGCCAGCAAAATGACGGGTGAGAAATGACGGCGGTAGCTGAAAATGGCGCTAACGATACTGGCTGTCGGATCGTCGTGATGTGTGGGAGCAAGGGGGGGTGTGGCAAGAGCCTTCTCGCCCGCAATATCCTGGTCGCCGCCGGCCAAAGCGGCCTGCGGGCGGTTGGCGTCGATATGGATCGACAAGGCACGTTCATGAAGTGGAGCGAGCGGCGCAAGAAAGCCCGCCTTGCGTTGCCGGAATGCGTGCCGACGGAGGTATTTTCTGCCCGAATCACGGAATGGGCCGACGTCATCGCACAGGTGCGCCCCTACCAGATCGCGGTGGTGGATACCGCCCCTTCGGTCGAGGAGAATATCGCCTCGGTTCTGTCCCTGTGCCGGGCGGCGACGCTGGTTATCGTTCCAACCGGCACGTTCCACGATGATCTCGAGAGCGTCATCCCCTGGATGAAGACGCTGACCGAGCAGGGCATGAAGGCCGCCTTCGCCATCAACAGGGTGAATACGCGGACACGCAGTTTTACCCAGGCCCGTGCAACTTTATTGAAATATGGGGCCATTTGCCCTGTCGAGATCCCGCAATTGGAGGATATTCACCAGCCATCGGCGAAGGGACTGGTGGTGCTGGACTATGAGAAAAGTAAGGGAGGAGAGCCCTTGGAAGCAGTATGGTCCTATGTCCGGCGGGAGATTTCCCTGTGAGCGGCAGGCTTAAGAAGTCACGCGCAACAGCGCTCCTCGGTACAGAGGCCGAGTTTGATGATCTGAGCCTCGGTGATCGTCGGCGTGATGCAGCGCGTGTTCTCCATGCCCAGGACGAGACAACGCTTAACGCTATCCATGAAGTCTTTGCGGGAACCCCCCTGCTGGCCGATCGAGGCAAGGTGGAGTTACTGCTGTTCACGGCGTCCGAGGTCCGCGATCAATGGAGTCGGGCCCGGGATTCCTTTCTGACCATCGGGCGGAAGTTGCTCGCTCTCGAGGAAACCCTGACGGCGGATGAGTTCGTGCGCCTGCGGCGAGACAGTGTCCGCATCTTTCCGTTTTCGGATTCTATTGCGAGTCAGTTGCGCCAAGTGGCGCGGGCCGTACGCAGCGGGCGGATACCGGCCGAGCAATGCCCAACCGGATATTCCACAGCTTATCTTCTGGCGGTTCTGAGCGAAGACGAATTGGCGCGAGCGCGGGCAGAAAACCTGGTTCGGCCGGATGTACCGCGGGCACGGGTCGTCGAATTCCGCAAACGTTTGGCACAGGCAACCGAAACTATCCCCAACCGCTTGTCCCTGGCCAAATTTCGGGCTGAGAGGGACAGGCTAGACCGGGAGCGGACGATGCTGCTCGCACGCCTCAAGGAGATCGGTGTACGTCGCCGGGAGATCGTATGTAAGCTGGCCGAGGCTGAGACCGACGAACCGCGTTGATTTTTACGCAGAATTACCCATGGAGAGTGATCCAGACGGGGGATTGCGACCCTTCCTGGCTTGGTCGGTGATGAGCGTAGTCACGCAGAATTACCCATAATAGGCAGGGATGGTGGGGGCTATTCGGTGTTCAGCCTCGTGTTGGCGCCTGTTGACGAGGTTGGGAGTATTGGATGCTCCGGAGCTTTTTTGGCCTGCGGTGCTGGCCGTTTCCCCTCGTCAACTGCACGCAGAATCACCCATGCGCCTCGCCTTATAGGAAGGGGTATAGGACTCTTATAGGTATGCATGGGTGATTCTGCGTGGATAACCGGGGGAGACCTGGGCAAGTCTGCGTAAAAGCGTCTCCGCCGCTTGGGCAATTCTGCGTAACCTCAGCATCGCGCTGCGTGGACAAGTCGCTGCCAGGGGATCCCACCTGGGTGATTCTGCGTGGATAATTTGGAGGTGACGTCGCCTGGGTAATTCTGCGCGGTAATCCTGGCGCAGCTGCGTTATACAGGCAGGCGGAGAAGTCGTAATGCCTGGCATCAGTGAGCAGCTGGAGTTCTTCGGATTTGAGGAAACGTTGCGCCGGGTGACGGCCGAGGCGTCGAGCCCGGCCGAGAAGCGACGTTTGCGCCGGCGTGTTGAAGTCGCCCATGAGTTGATGTCGGCCGTCCCAACGGCAGAGGATCTTTCCTTCCTGCATTCCGGTTTGTGCCAAACCTGCTTGCCGCATAGCCGGCCGCCGAAGAATCATGCTGTGTGGCGGCGTAGTTCCGGCCGATTCAGCCTGATCGTTACTCCGGGCATCATCGACGACACGCCGTCCTATACGCGTGGCCGGCAGCCGACCGAGCAGGAGACGGAGGATGCGCTCTATGTCGGGGTTCCGTATGGTCCGAAGGCCCGGCTTATCCTGATCCATCTGCAGACAGAAGGGCTGAAGAGTCGCACCGTCTCGCTCGGCCCCTCACTGTCCGCGTTCATGCGCTCGCTCGGCCTGGCCGTGACCGGTGGCGCAAAGGGCACCATCGCCGCTGTGCGTGAGCAGTCGCTCCGGCTAGCTCGGTGCACCTTCACCATGCAATGGACCGATGTCGATGCTGCCGGCGGTGAGAGGGTGGTGATCTCGGATACCCGGATCGTCGATGGATTGGAGATGTGGCGCAGTGCCCGCGGCGATGAATGGACGGGAGTGGTCGAGCTGAGCGAGCGCTTCCATGAACATTTGCGCCTGCACGCCGTGCCGCTCGACAAGCGCGGCATTGCCCATGTCTCTGGCAACAGCCTCGGCCTCGATCTTTACGCTTTGTTCGCCTACCGGCTGCCACGCCTTTCCCGGGAGGTGCATTTGCGCTGGGCCAGTCTGCAGGCGCAGATAGGCGCTGATGACCGCCAACCCTATGAGTTGGCTCGGCGTATCCGCGATGTGATGCCGGATGTGCGGGCGGCCTATCCGCACGCCAATGTTGAGGTTACCAGCACGGGCCTCACGCTTAAGCCGTCCAAGCCCGCTGTGCCGAAGACCTCGGTAAATGGCTATCGGCTGGTCGAGGCGAAGTAACGCCCCACAGCGCATCCCAGGCCCCTCATGGCTGTTCAACGCTACGAAATAGCGATGAGTTTGAAGAGGTTGTCGATTCCTGCGAGAGCGGCCCGGTAGCGGTCCTGGCTGAGCGTGTCGGTCTTGTTGGCCTTGAGGATGTTGTAGGCGAAGCTGCGCAGGCGGGCGAACACGCTGGGGTTGGATCGAATGCGCGAGCGGTTTTCGCCCATGGTGACGTCACGGCTGTAATGGGAGCAGGCCTCGATTCCCCAGTGGGCGCGGATGGCCTTGGCGGCGCGCTTGGCGGTGACCGGCGTGTTCGAGACGTAGAAGGCAGTATCTGTGGAGAGGCACAGCAGCCCGGTCTTGGCGTTGCGGGTGAAGACGCTGCGCTCGACACGGATGATGGCGGCGACGTGGGGATGCCACTCGATGTCGGCCAGTTTGCCGGCGGGATCGAAGGAAGACAGTGACGGTGCGGCTTTCGTCGCGGTTGCGGCCCTTGTCGCGGCTGTGGGCAGACCCGAGCGGCGCCGTAGTCGCGGAGATCTTCTGAATCTGCTGGTGCAGGGTCGGCTGGTTGTCCTTGACCTGGACGATCAGGGCGACGTTGGCTTTTCCGGCGACTTCAAAATGTTTTTTTGGCAGTGCAGCGCATCGAGCGTGACGATAGCGCCGTCAGCGACGCCGAGTTCAGCCAGCAGCGCCTGCGCCGCCGGGATCTCGTTGGATTTCTCGGCGATGTCGACATGGGCGAGCACGAGGGCGGTGTCGGTGGCGAACGCGCTCAGCACCTGAGCCGCGGCACGGTCACGGAAGTTGTCGAAACTGCCACGCAGCGTCTTGCCATCGAGGGCGATACTGCCCTGTCCTGGTGTCCCATGCGCCGCCTGCAGCAGGGCGGCATGGCGACGGAAGACCGCCTCCGCCGCCGCCGGATCGAGCCCCTGAAGGATGTAGCGGACGGCGGTGTGCGCGGGTGCGCGGCGCCAGTTCAGACCGAAGGCCGCGTTCAGCCTGTGGCGATGGACGTCGATGAAGGTAACGATGCCCCGATAGGAGTTGCAGCCGGTCACGATGGCAAGAATGGCGAACAGCAGCACGTGGGGCAGCTTGTAGAGTTGTCCCTGCGCCCGACGTGGATCGGCAATTTCTGCCAGCAAGCCCAGCAACGGCGCGAAAGCAGTCACGGCAACCTCCAACTCGGTTGCCGACCCGGGAGTCAGATATTCTCCGGTTCGGGAATCCCCTTTCGTATCAGCCGATACACTTCGGCCCGCAGGTGTTGCAGCGCGGACTCAGTCCAGCCGATCCGGACAGCGTTGAACAGCCATGCCAGGCCCCTGGCCTGTGCGGAGGGCGTTGTCGCGCGCTCCGCATCACTGACTACGCGTGGTCCGCGTGGCGCTGATGATGCGAATGCGGCTGAGACGGTCCGGTTTTGTTCGGCGCGGGCATGCCTCCTCAGGGCAGTAATTCGTTACATGCGGTTAGCCGCTCGTGCCTTGCGCCCATACTGGAGACCGCTTTTCGTGATTGAGCACCCTGGCAAGACCCGCGATAAGCCACGCTTATCGCGGGTCTTGCCAGGGTGCCGCAATCGAGATCACCGTGGCGGTAGCGCGGTCTACGGCGGTCCGCGCTCGCAGTTCTTGCAACGGGCGCGATGCGACAATCGTGGCATGCGGGCCATCGCGGCAATCGGGGACACGGCCAGTTTCGCCTTCATGAACCGAAAGATCCGGACGAGGTCATGTCGGTCTTCCGGGCGAACCAGGCTGCCGCCTTTGCCTGGATGTCGCGCTCCAGACGCAGTTGGCGGTTCTCACGCCGCAGCCGAGCAAGCTCTCGTGTTCGCCGTTACTCGGGCCATCCGGTCGGGGCCCTCTTCACGGTCAGCCTGCCGCACCCAGTTCCAGATCGCCTGCGCCGATGGCTCGAACTCGCGCGACAATTCCTCGAGCGTTCGCCCAGCGCGTAGCAGTTCAACCATCTGCCGCCGGAATTCCGGCGGGTAGGCGGGATGACTCTTCGGCATCGGAGCCCCTCCTGCCCCAGCGTTGAGGTGTCCACCGATCCGGGGCAAGACTAGGCAGATGCCGGCCCACGGTGCCGATATATGCATAAGGATGCCGATGAAGCCGGAGGCCAACGTATATGGCGCTTATATTCCTGCGTCTTCCGGCCCGAATGGAAACTATACGCGCATCCGTTGATTAATGGTGTGATCGCATAATGCGCGGCTGTACCCACGTGATCACGACGGGCATGCCCTTAGTGATCACGTGGGTACAGCCGCGCATTATGCGCAACCGCCTTGCATCGTGAAACCGACAGGGGGCACCCATGTCAGACATCCTCTACCTCGCCATCGGTGGCGTGTTCTTCGTTGTTTGTTCTTTATATGCAACAGCTTGTAACCGTCTCTGAGAGGCAGACATGACCCTCGATTATGTGCTGGGCGGTGCCGTGACCATTGGCCTGCTCGTCTATCTCGTCTTTGCCCTGATCAGGCCAGAGCGCTTCTGAGGATCTGGACATGACCGTCAACGGATGGATACAGATCGCGCTGTACTGCGTGATCATCATCGCCATTACCAAGCCGCTCGGCGGCTACATGACACGGGTCTTCACCGGCGAGCGGACCTTGCTGTCCCCGCTGTTGCGGCCGGTGGAACGCGCCTTCTATGGGCTGAGCGGCGTCCGCGAGGAGGAAGAGCAGCACTGGCTGGTTTACGCCGCGGCGATGCTGGCCTTCAGCCTGGCGGGTTTCGTCGTGCTGTATGGCCTGATGCGCCTGCAAGGCATGTTGCCGTTCAACCCGCAGAACCTGGGCGCGGTGGGGCAGGATCTGGCCTTCAACACCTCGGTCAGCTTCGTCACCAACACCAACTGGCAGTCTTATGTGCCGGAAAGCACGATGAGCTATCTCGTGCAGATGGCCGGGCTGACGGTGCATAACTTCCTCTCCGCCGCGACCGGCATCGTGCTCGCCATCGCGCTGGTCCGAGGGTTCGCCCGGCGTTCGGCGAGCACGGTCGGGAATTTCTGGGTCGATATGACCCGCTGCACCCTCTACATCCTGCTGCCCATCTGCGTCGTGGTCGGGCTGGTCTTCATCTGGCAGGGCATGCCGCAGAATCTGCATGCCTATACCCAGGTGACGACGCTCGAAGGCGCGCAGCAGGTGATCGCCCAGGGGCCGGTGGCCTCGCAGGAAGTGATCAAGATGCTGGGCACGAATGGCGGCGGCTTCTTCAACGCCAATTCGGCGCATCCCTACGAGAACCCGACGGCGCTCGCCAATCTGATCCAGATAGTGCTGATCTTCTCGATCGGCGCGGCGCTGACGAATGTGTTTGGCCGCATGGTGGGGAGCCAGCGCCAGGGCTGGGCGATCTTCGGCGCCATGGGCCTCATGTTCCTCGCCGGCGTAGTGACAGTCTACTGGGCAGAAGCGCCCGGCAATCCCGCCTTCGCCCCGTTGCATGTGGATATGGCCTCCAGCGTGTTGCAGGCCGGCGGTAACATGGAAGGCAAGGAGGTCCGCTTCGGCATCGCCAACTCGGCGCTGTTCACGACCATCACCACCGATGCGTCGTGCGGCGCGGTCAACACGATGCATGACAGCCTCATGCCGCTTGCCGGGATGGTGCCGCTGATCAACATGCAGCTGGGTGAGATCATCTTTGGCGGCGTCGGCTCCGGGCTCTACGGCATGCTGCTCTTCGCCATTCTGGCGGTGTTCATCGCCGGGCTGATGGTCGGACGTACGCCGGAATATCTGGGCAAGAAGATCGAGGCCAAGGAGGTGAAGATGGCGTTGCTCGCCATTCTCATCCTGCCGCTCTCCATGCTGGGCTTCACCGCCCTCGCGGTGGTTCTCCCGGCCGGCCTCAATGCCATGGCGAACGCGGGGCCGCACGGCTTCAGCGAGGCGCTCTATGCCTACACCTCGGCGACCGCGAACAACGGCAGCGCCTTCGCCGGTATCAGCGCCAACACCCCGTTCTGGAACACCACCCTGGGCCTCGCCATGGTGATCGGCCGCTTCCTATTCATCGTGCCGATGCTGGCGGTCGCCGGATCGCTCGCCACCAAGAAGATCGTGCCCGCCTCGGCCGGAACCTTCCCAACCGACAGCGGCCTCTTCGTCGGGCTCCTGGTCGGGGTGATCCTGATCGTCGGCGGTCTGACCTTCTTTCCAGCGCTCGCGCTCGGGCCGGTGGTGGAACACCTGGCCATGAACGCCGGCATGACCTACTGAGCCTGGGAACCTGAACATGACACATACCAGCAGGCATCATCGTGCCGAGGCGGCGACAATGCTTGATGCCGCCATTCTTGGCCCGGCGATCGGCGAAGCCTTCCGCAAGCTCAATCCCCGGGTGATGATCCGCAATCCGGTGATGTTCGTGGTCGAGGTCGTCGCGACCTTGACCACCATCCTGTTCCTGCGCGATCTGGCAATGGGGCATGGCGGGCTCGGCTTCGCATTGCAGATCAATATCTGGCTCTGGCTCACCGTGCTGTTCGCCAATTTCGCGGAAGCCGTGGCCGAGGGACGGGGTAAGGCCCAGGCCGCGGCGCTGCGCAAGACGCGGACGGAGACGCAGGCCAAGCGGCTGCTTCCGGGGGCTACGGGACAATATGACAGGAAGGGGGTCTATGAGTTGGTCGCCGGCCCCGATCTTCAGCCCGGCGATATCGTGCTGGTCGAGGCAGGGGACCTGATCCCGAGCGACGGCGAGGTCATCGAAGGCATCGCCTCGGTCGATGAGTCCGCGATCACCGGCGAATCCGCCCCGGTCATCCGCGAAAGCGGCGGCGATCGCTCGGCGGTGACGGGCGGCACGCGGGTGCTTTCCGACTGGATCAGGGTCCGGATCACCGCGGCGCAGGGCTCGACCTTCCTCGACCGCATGATCTCCCTTGTCGAGGGAGCCCAGCGGCAGAAGACGCCGAACGAAATCGCGCTCAACATCCTGCTTGCCGGCATGACGCTGATCTTCGTCTTCGCCGTCGCCACCATCCCAAGCTTCGCCACCTATGCCGGCGGCTCCGTGCCGGTGCTCGTGCTCGTCGCCCTGTTCGTGACGCTGATCCCCACGACCATCGGCGCGCTGCTCTCGGCCATCGGCATCGCCGGCATGAACCGGCTGGTGCGCTTCAACGTGCTTGCCATGTCCGGCCGCGCCGTGGAGGCGGCGGGCGACGTCGATACGCTGTTGCTCGACAAAACCGGCACGATCACCCTCGGCAACCGCCAGGCTGCCGCCTTCGTGCCGCTGAGCGGCGTCAGCGAACGCGACCTGGCCGATGCCGCGCAACTCGCCTCGCTCTCCGACGAGACGCCGGAGGGGCGCTCCATCGTGGTGCTGGCGAAGGAGAAATACGGCATCCGTGGCCGCGAAATGGCGCCGCTCGGCGCGCATTTCGTGCCGTTCACGGCGCAGACACGCATCAGCGGTATCGACCTCGAAGGTAGCACCATCCGCAAGGGCGCGGTCGACGCGGTGCTCGGGCATGTGCAGGAGTTCCAGGCGGCGCGGCCCGTCATGGGCGGCGGTGCCGCGGTCATGCCACTGCAGGTCGCGATGCGTGATGCCACGCAGGAACTGACCGCCAAGTCCGACGAGATCGCCAAGGCGGGTGGCACGCCTCTCGCCGTCGCGAAGGATGGCCGTCTGCTCGGGGTGATCTACCTCAAGGACATCGTCAAGGGCGGCATCCACGAGCGTTTCAGTGCCCTGCGCCAGATGGGCATCCGTACCGTCATGATCACGGGCGATAACCCGCTGACCGCGGCGGCGATCGCGGCCGAAGCGGGGGTGGATGATTTCCTCGCCCAGGCCACGCCGGAGGCGAAGCTGCGGCTGATCCGCGAGGAGCAGGCCAAGGGCAAGCTTGTCGCCATGTGCGGTGACGGCACCAACGACGCGCCGGCACTTGCCCAGGCCGATGTCGGCGTGGCGATGAACACCGGCACCATGGCCGCCCGCGAGGCGGGCAACATGGTCGATCTGGACAGCGACCCCACGAAGCTGATCGAGATCGTCGAGATCGGTAAGCAGCTGCTGATGACACGCGGCGCGCTCACCACCTTCTCCATCGCCAACGACGTCGCCAAGTATTTCGCCATCATCCCGGCAATGTTCATCGCCCTGTATCCGCAGTTGCAGGCGCTGAACGTCATGCATCTGGCGACGCCGCAGAGCGCGATCCTCTCGGCGATCATCTTCAACGCGCTCATCATCATCGCCCTGATCCCGCTCGCGTTGCGGGGCGTCCAGTACAAGCCGGTGGGCGCGGCCAGCATCCTGCGCCGCAACCTGCTCATCTACGGTCTGGGCGGCATCGTTGTTCCCTTCGTCGGCATCAAGCTGATCGACCTGCTGGTCACCAGCATCGGTCTTGCCTGAGGATGATCCCCATGCTCCGCCAATTACGTCCCGCCGTCGTGATGATCGTCGGCATGACCGCGCTCACCGGCCTGGTCTATCCGCTCGCCATGACCGGCATCGCCAGCGTCGTCCTTCCGTATCAGGCCAATGGCAGCCTGATCGAGCACGACGGCAAGACGATCGGTTCCGCGCTGATCGGGCAGAATTTCACCCAGGCGCGGTATTTCCACGGCCGTCCCTCTGCTCTCACGGGTACTGATCCGAAGGATCCGACCAAGACCATTCCGACCCCCTACGACGCCTCGGAGTCCGGCGGGTCCAATCTCGGCCCGACCTCGAAGGCGCTGGTCGATCGCGTGCGCGGCGATGCCGCGAAGCTGGCGCAAGAAAATCCCGGCGTGCCGGTGCCGGTTGATCTGGTCACGACCTCGGCAAGCGGTCTTGACCCGGACATCACGCCGGCCGCGGCGTTCTTCCAGGTGCCGCGCGTCGCCCGGGAGCGGCATCTGCCGGAGCAACAGGTCCGGCAGTTCGTCGCCGATCATGTCCAGGGGCGTCTGCTCGGGCTGATCGGTGAACCGCATGTCAACGTGCTGCGGCTCAATCTGGATCTGGACGCCCTGACCCAGCAGGGCGAGGAGAAACACTCATAGGCATCGTTGTGTCGCACTGGCGGGGCTCTGCCCCGCGCCTCGCCGGGGAGCGAAGCCGCTCCCCGGCCTCCGGCCCGCCTTTGGTGATTGGGGGGCAGGGGCCTCAAGGTCCCGGCATGAGCCAGGGGCGGGCCTCTGTAAGCGCCAGGATAAGCAAGGCGAGGGCTTCGCCCCTCGACCCCATCAAAGGCGGAGCCTTTGAAATCCATTTGCTTTCTTGGCTGCGTCCGCGATCTTCGGTCGGCATCGGGATATTGTCGTTCGCGGTTGATACTGCCATGAAAAACGATTGGTTTCCAAAGGCCGGCGGCCTTTGGCGGGTCGAGGGCGGAGCCCTCGCCTTGACTTTGGATGCCTTATCCTAGCGCCTATGGGGCGGAGCCCCTGGCCTTATCCCTGAGGCGAATAGATGAGCGGACAGGACGACCTCGATCGGCGCCCCTCGCCGGATGCCTTGCTGGAGGTGGCGCGCCGGGATGAGCGCGGCCGCCTCAAGCTCTTCCTCGGCGCCGCGCCCGGCGTGGGCAAGACCTACGAGATGCTGCAGACCGCGCAGGCCAGGCTGCGCGAGGGGACGGATGTCGTCGTCGGCGTGGTCGAGACGCATGGCCGCAAGGAGACCGAGGCCTTACTGAGCGGGTTGGAGGTGATCCCCCGCCGCATGGTCGAGTATCGCGGGCGGCAGATCGACGAAATGGATCTCGACGCCATCCTCGCGCGCCATCCGCAGCTTGTGCTCGTGGACGAGCTCGCGCACACCAATGCGCCTGGCAGCCGCCATCCCAAGCGGTATCTGGATGTCGAGGAGCTGCTCGCGGCGGGGATCGACGTCTATACGACGCTGAACATTCAGCACGTCGAGAGCCTGAACGACGTGGTGGCAAAGATCACGCGCATCCGGGTGCGCGAGACGGTGCCGGATTCCGTCATCGACCGGGCAGACGATATCGAGATGATCGACATCACGCCCGAGGATCTCGTCCAGCGCCTGAAGGACGGCAAGGTCTATGTGCCGCACCAGGCCGAGCGGGCGGTTCGGCATTATTTCTCCGCCGGCAATCTGACCGCCTTGCGTGAACTCGCCCTGCGTCGCACGGCGCAGCGCGTCGGCGAGCAGATGGTCAACTACATGCGCAGCCATGCGATCCGCGGGCCGTGGGCGGCGAGCGAACGCATCCTGGTCTGTGTTGACGGGGCGCCGGGCAGCCTCGTCCTTGTGCGCCATGCGCGACAACTCGCCGATCGGTTGCGCGGGTCGTGGACGGCCGTTCATGTGGAGGCGGCGAGGGGGGGTGTTCGGGATGTGGCGGACGACGCCCGCGCCGCCGAGGCACTGCGGCTGGCGCAGCGTCTGGGTGGGGAGACCGTCACCCTGCCCGGCCAGGATATTGCCGCCGCGGTCGTTGAGTATGCGCGCGCGAACAATTTCACCCATGTCGTCGTCGCCAAATCGCGACGGTCGCATTGGAGTGAACTGTTCCGCGGCTCGATCGCGCAACAGATCATCCACCTCTCCACCGGGATCAATATTCATGTTCTCGCCGAGGAATCGGAGCCGGTAGAGAGCCGGAGACTGGCCTCGTTTCGGCCCGGCAGGGCCATTAGCCTGAACGCCTATGCCGGTAGCCTGCTGGCCGTGGCCGGTGCGCTCGGGGTTGCGTTGGCGCTGCGGAACGTCCTTGGCGTCAGCAGCGTCGAACTGGTGTTCCTGACCGGCGTGCTGGCGAGCGCGGTTGCTTATGGCCTTTCGGCCTCATTATTCGCGTGCCTGCTCAGCGTCCTAGCCTATAACTTCTTTTTCCTGCCACCGCTTTACACTTTTACGATTGCCGATCCCGAGAACATCGTGGCGCTGATCGTGTTCGCGGTGGTCGCGGTTGTCGCCAGCAACCTGACCGCCCGCGTGCGGGCGCAGGCTATGGCGGCGCAGCAGCGGGCGCGCGTGACCGAGGACCTTTATCAGTTCAGCCGCAAACTCGCGAGTGCCGCCTCGCTCGATGATGTGCTCTGGGCTACTGTGCATCAGATCGCCCTGATGCTTAAGACCCGGGTCGTGCTGCTGCTTCCCGATGAAAGAGGATTGACGGTCCATGCGGGTTTTCCGCCCGAGGACCGGCTTGACCTGGCCGATCTGGCCGCGGCCCGATGGGCATGGGAGCACAACCGGCCGGCCGGCCGGGATTCAGACACACTGCCGGGCGCGAAGCGACTTTTCGTGCCGATGCAGACCGGGCGAGGTACTGTCGGCGTGCTCGGTATTGACCGCGACGAGCCCGGTCCACTCCTGACACCGGATCAGCAGCGCCTTCTCCACGCCCTCTCCGACCAGGCGGCTTTGGCGATCGAACGGGTGAATCTGGTGCGCGACGTTGATTTGGCACGGCTGCAGGCGGAGACTGACCGGCTCCGTTCTGCGCTGCTTACATCCATTTCGCACGATCTGCGTACGCCGCTTGCCTCCATTCTCGGATGTGCCACCAGTCTGACCAGTGAGCAGGCGGCGCTGGATGAGCGAGACCGCACGATCATGTTGCGCACGATCCAGGAGGAAGCCGAGCGGCTGAATCGCTTCATTGGCAATCTGCTCGACATGACGCGGCTAGAGGCCGGACCGCTGCAATGCCGTAAGGGGCTCGCAGATCTGTCGGATGTCATCGGCGCGGCGCTGCGGCGAGCCGCCCATATCCTGTCATTGCATGGGGTCGAGGTCGATCTGGAACCCGGTTTGCCAATGGTTGACATCGATATGGTGTTGTTTGAGCAGGTGCTGTTCAATCTGCTCGACAATGCTGCTAAATACACACCAGTTGGATCGCAGATCCGGGTCCGCGCCCGACGCGATGAGGGATTTGTGCGGGTGCAGATTCTGGACGAGGGTGAAGGCATCCCGGCAGCGGATTTCGAGCGGGTGTTCGACAAATTCTATCGTGTTCGCGGTGCGGACCGGCGCAGGGCCGGGACGGGTCTGGGGCTGGCGATCTGCAGAGGCTTTATGGAGGCGATGCACGGCACGATCACGGCCGCGAATCGCACGGATCGGTCCGGTGCCGTATTCACGATCACCCTCCCCGTTCCCGCGCAGCCGTCGATTGAAAAAGAGGATACAGTATGACTGCGGGCTCTGGTCCATTGCGGATCTTGGTCATTGACGACGAGCCGGCCATCCTGAGGTTCCTGCATGCCGGATTGACCACCCAAGGCTATATTGTTACCGAGGCGGAAACCGGAGAGGCCGCCATTAAGGCCGTGCGGCAACGCGCCACCGATCTCGTCGTGCTCGATCTTGGCCTGCCGGATATAGATGGGCTGGAGGTGATCCGGCAAATCCGCGATTCAGGATCGTCCGTGCCGATCATCGTGCTGTCGAGTCGGAATGACGAAGGCAGCAAGGTCGAGGCACTCGATCTCGGGGCGGATGATTTCGTGGCGAAGCCCTTTGGCATCGACGAACTCTTCGCGCGGATTCGTGCGGCGCAGCGTCATGGCCTGCAGCAGCAGGGCGAGCGCCCGGTGTTCCGTAGCGGCGATTTGGCCGTTGACCTTGTGCGCAGGACGGTCTTGGTTCGCGGCGTCGAGGTGAAATTTTCACCGCGTGAATATGATATTTTGCGCCTGCTAGTGGCGCATGCGGGCAAGGTGTTGACGCATCGACATATTCTGCGGGAAGTCTGGGGCGGGGACACGGATGTGCAGTATCTCCGTATCTATATTCGTGCGCTGCGGCAGAAAATCGAGGCTGACCCCGAGCGTCCCGTCCATATTCTGACCGAAACCGGCGTGGGCTATCGCCTTCGTGCCCCCGATTGAGCCGCATCGTGTATACGGCGCACGACCTGGATGGACGGAACTGAATGAAACTGGGTGATTTGATTACGGCTGATCGTGTCGTCGTGGATGTGCAAGCGGGCGACAAGGCCCACCTCCTGGCTGATCTTGCCAAGCGCGCCGCCGCCGCGCTGGGGATCGATATGAAGGCCGTGCTCACGGCGCTCATGGCGCGTGAGCGGCTGGGCTCGACTGGTTTCGGGCGAGGCTTTGCCCTTCCGCATGCGCGCATCCCGGATCTGGATCGGTTCTTCGCCTTGTTCGTGCGTCTGGCCAAGCCGGTCGATTTCGAAGCAATCGACGGAGCGCCTGTGGATCTCGTCTGCCTGCTGTTGATCCCATATGCTGCGGGCAACGAGCATGTCGCGGCCCTTGCCGCGATCGCGCGCAGAATGCGTGATGTGGACTTCTTGCAAGCGCTCAGGAAGCCGGGGAATGCCGGTTACATCCACGACTTGCTTATCTCCGGTCTGGAGACAAGTGCGCCAGATGAGGCGGGGGAACCGGCGCGGTGATGACGATGCCGCATGGTAGAGCCCCAGGGGATGGGGGCCGGAGCACGGGAGGCGGCCGGCCGCCTCCTCAGCACTCCGTGAAATTGAGCGCAAGCCCGCCGAGCGAGGTTTCCTTGTATTTCGACTGCATGTCGGCGCCGGTCTGACGCATCGTCGCGATGACCTTGTCGAGTGAGATATGGTGCGTACCATCGCCGCGCAGTGCCAGCGAGGCGGCATTGATCGCCTTCACCGCCCCGAAGGCGTTGCGTTCGATGCAGGGAATCTGCACCAGCCCGCCGACCGGATCGCAGGTCATGCCGAGATGATGTTCCATGCCGATCTCGGCGGCGTTCTCCACCTGCTCGTTGCTGGCACCGAGCGCCGCGGCAAGCCCGGCGGAGGCCATGGAGCAGGCCACCCCGACCTCGCCCTGGCACCCGACCTCGGCGCCGGAAATGGAGGCGTTCATCTTGAACAGCGCGCCGATCGCTGTCGCCGCGAGCAGGAAGGTGCGCATCCCGGCCGCATTCGCTCCGGCGCAGGTGCCGTGATAATAGCGCAGCACGGCCGGCAACACGCCGGCGGCGCCATTGGTTGGCGCCGTCACCACCCGGCCTCCGGCGGCATTCTCCTCGTTCACCGCAATGGCGTAGAGGCTGATGTAATCCATTAGCTCATGCTGATGACGCACGTTGCGGTGCTTGTCGGCTTCGAGTTGCGCGCGCAACCGCGCCGCGCGCCGGCGCACCTTGAGGCCGCCTGGCAGTTCCCCCTCCGTGCGCATGCCGCGATCGATGCAGGCCATCATCGTCTCGACGATCCGGTCGAGGTGGCGTGCCACCTCCGTTGCTGGCCGTAGCGCGGTCTCATTGGCCATGACGATCTCGGCGATGGAAAGCCCTGTACGAGCGCCGATGCGCAACAATTCCGCACCGGAGCGGAACGGGTAGGGGACGTTCGGCGTGCCTTCCAGCGAGGTTCCGCTCGCTGCCGCTTCGGGCACCACGAACCCGCCGCCGACGGAGCACCAGCGCTCGCTCGTGAGCAACGAGCCATCCTCGGCGAAGACGCTGAAGGCGAGCGTGTTCGGGTGCACCGGTGTCGCCGAGATCACGTCATAGACAACATCCGTTTCCGGCTCGAAGACAATCGCACGGCCGCCGAGATCGAGTTCGCTGCGCTCTGTCACATCGGCGACGATGCCGTCAGCCATGTCCGGATCGACGCTTTCCGGCAGCTCACCGGCGAGGCCGAGGATCACGGCCTTGCCGGTGCCGTGCCCCTGCCCGGTCCAGGCGAGCGAGCCGAATAATTCGACCTTCAACCTGGCCACAAGCGAAAGCTGCCCGGAGGCATGCAGGCCGGAGCGGAAGGCGTGAGCGGCCCGCATTGGGCCGACCGTGTGTGACGAGGACGGGCCGATACCGATTTTGAACAAATCGAAGACGCTGATCATCGGTGCGTACCTACCCGGCCGTCTTGCTGTTTCAAGGCTGGATCAGGCGGAAACCTGAGCAACCCAGTCATTGAGGTTGTAGTAGTTGGAGATGCGGGCGACCTTGCCGTCGCGAATGGTGAAGAACGCGCCGGCCGGCAGCACATAGGTCTGTCCGCGCGCCAGCGGCAAACCCTCGTCGGATTCGAGATAGGTGCCGTGCACGGTGAACTCCGCCGCGGCGCGTGTGCCGGAGGCTTCGGTCAGCACGACAATGTCCTTGATCTGCTCGCGATAGCTGCGATCCATTCGGTCGATGAAGCGTGCGAAAGCCTCGCGCCCAATTTCCTGCCCGCCCTGGTTGATGTCATGCAGCACGTCCTCGGTCAGCAGGGCGAGGAAGGCCTCCCGGTCGCCGGCATTGAAGGCGGCGTAATAGGCTTTGATGAGCGCCTCGGTCGATTGCGGCATCCGGATGACTCCAGGGGTGATACGAGAAAGGGGAGGGTGTTCAACCCGCCGGCGGTTGATCGAGATCGAGAACCTGGACCGAGGCGCCGATCCCTTGCAACAAGGTCAGTAAGTCGCGGCTGCTCAGCGACACGGTGGCGGTGTTGACCAGCGGGTGGCAGGTGATGCGTCCAGCCTCCGCCAGTGCCTTGTCGAGAACGAAGCCGACCTGGTGTTCGGTATCGTTCACCAATCCGAGCGGGGTAACGGCGCCGGGGGTCACGCCGAGCGACGCCAGCAATGTCTCGGCGCTGGCGAAGGAGACGCGTTTGGCGCCAAGCAGCATTGTCAGTGCCTTCAGGTCGGCGCGCCGCTCGGCCTGCATCGTCACCAGCCAGAGCTTGCCACGATTATCCTTGAGCAACAGGTTCTTGGTGTGCGCGCCCTCGATCTGGTCCCAGTACGGCTGAGCCTCCGCGACAGTGTGCACCGGCGGATGGGTGATCTTTATCACCGGATCGGCGCATTGGCTCAGCAATCCGGCCAGGATGTCCTGGCCGGGGATGGTGCTGTCGGTCGCGGCGTCGCCCATTTTCAGTACACCACCACGGAGCGGATGCTCTCGCCGCGCGCCATCAGATCGAAGCCGTCGTTGATGCGTTCGAGCGGCAGGACATGGGTGATCATGTCGTCGATATTGATCTTGTTTTCCATGTACCAGTCAA
>DATJWY010000100.1:0-15254 GCA_035500775.1 Acetobacteraceae bacterium | reverse complement strand
GACCGGCTCCCGGCGCAGGGGGCGATAGGCGGCGAGGTCGTCGGCCGTCATCAGCCCGGGCGGGGTGGTGGCGCGGACGGCGCGGGCGATATCGGCGGCGATGGCGCCGCCGTAGAGCGCGGCGGGGCCGTCGGTGGCGATGCGGCGGAGCGTGGCGGCGAGGGCGGGATTACGGAACTGGCTGCCCGGTGCCGGCGGAGTGCCGTCCGGCAGGAACAGGCGGGCGGTTTCGGGGGCGCTACGCAACGTCGCAGCCTCCGCCGTAATCTCGGCCGAGAGCCGGGCGGATACCGGGAAGCCGGTTTCGGCGAGGGTGATGGCTGGCTGGATCAGGGCGTGCCAGGGCAGGCGGCCATGCTCGTGCTGCGCCATCGCCAGCATGGCGACCGCACCGGGCACGCCGACCGAGCGGCCATTCAGCTCCGCCTGCATGCGCGGCATCGGCGAGCCGTCCGGTTGCAGGAACTGGTCGGGCCGGGCGGCGGCCGGGGCGCTCTCCCGGCCATCGTAATAGGTGACCCGATGGCTGGCCGCATCGTACCAGAGCAGCAGCGCCCCGCCGCCGAGACCGGAGGATTGCGGCTCCACCACGGAGAGCGCCATCTGCACGGCGACCGCCGCGTCGAGCGCGGAGCCGCCGGCGCGCAGGATGGCGAGGCCGGCCTGCGCGGCGAGCGGATCGGCCGCCACCACCAGCATGCGCGCATGGTTCGCGGGGGCGGGCGTGGCCGCGAGGACGCGCGGCCCAGGCAACGGCATCAGCAGCAGCAGGCAGAGGATCAGTCGGCGCATGGAGGGCCTTCCGCGGTGAGGGTGCCGGCCTTGCTCCGTACCGGAGGCCAGGACGGGAACGCCAGGGGGAGGCGGCCAGGAGGTGTGGGGGATTTGTTAAGAATCTTGTCGCACACCCCTCTGTGTTAACGGCGGCTTGGGGAAATACCCCGGCCGGCGCGTTGCTCCAGGCGATGGCCGGAAAAGGGGGGAGGATGACCGCAGCTTCAGCCGAAACCAGGCTGGCCACGCCGAAAGCCGCGGTGCGGACCGGCGGTGCCGTCGCGCATGGGCGCGCCCGCCGCGGGGCGGCTGCCGAGGCGGCGGGACGGGCGGCGGAAACCCTTGCCTGCGCCGCGCTGGAACGGGATGGCTGGACCATTCTCGGCCGCCGTTTGCGGACGCCGGCCGGCGAGATCGATGTCGCCGCCGAAAAGACCGGGCTGCTCGCCCTGGTTGAGGTCAAGGCGCGGCCCTCTCTGGCCGTGGCCGCCGCCGCGCTCGGCGCGGCGCAGCAACGGCGGCTGGCCGATGCGGCGGAGATCCTGCTCACACGGCATTCGAACTGGGGACGGGCCGGGGTGCGGTTCGACCTGATGGTGGTGGATGGTCAGGGGCGCGTTCGCCGCGTTGCCGACGCGTTTCGGCTAGGGTAGCCGAAAGGCAGGAGGACCGCGCATGACAGGATCAGGGCAGGGCAGGCGGCGGGTGCTGCGGTGGGTGCTGGCCGTGGCGGCGATTCTGGTGCTGGTGCCGCTCGGCGGCTTCGTCGTGCTGTGGGCGCGGTTCGACCCCAATGCCTACAAGCCGGAAATCGAGGCGGCGGTGCGCCGGGCGACCGGGCGGGAACTGACCATCGGCGGTCCCCTGCACCTGCGCCTCGCCCTGGCGCCGACGGTGGCGGCCGAGGATGTCGCGCTCGCCAATCTGCCGGGCGGATCGCGCCCGCGCATGCTGACACTGCGGCGGGTGGAGGCGAGCGTCGCCCTGTTGCCGCTGCTGTCCGGGCGGGTGGTGATCGACAGCCTCACCCTGGTCGGCCCCGACCTGCTGCTGGAGCGCGACGCGGCTGGGCGCGGCAACTGGCAGTTCACGCCCGCATCCGCCGGGGGCGCGGCAACGGGCGGCGCGGCGTCGCCGGCCCCGGCGCCGAACGCGCCGGCCTCGCCGGCGAAGGAGACTGTCGCCATCCGGTCCGTGCGCCTGCAGGACGGACGGATCGCCTGGCGCGATCTCGCGGGCCAGACGGGGCTGGTGTCGATCGCGAGCGCCCTGGCGGAAGCGCGGAACGAGGCCGCGCCGCTGCATCTGTCGGTCGAGGGCGAAACCAATGGCCTGCGCTTCACCCTTGATGGCGAATCGGGGCCGCTGATCCGGTTCAATCAGCAGGCGGGCCCGGCGGAGGCGTGGCCCGTGCGGCTCAGCGCCGGGGCGGCGGGCGCGCGGCTCGACGTCTCCGGCAACATCGCCGACCCCATCCATGTGCGTGGCTACGACCTGCGGGTTGCCTTGCTGGCCCCGGATTTCGGCGCGCTGGCGTCGCTGGCTCACGGCCTTGTCCTGCCGGCGTTGCACGATCTGCGGTTCTCCGCCCATCTCGTCGATGCCGCTGGCGACAAGGGCGGATTGTCGCGGCCCGCCTTGTCCGACCTGACGCTGCATGTCGGCGCCTCCGATCTCGCTGCCACCGCGCCGGGCCTCGCCATCGCCAAGGCCGATATCGTCGCGCCCGCCCCGGGGCAGCCGGCGCGTGTGGAGGCGACCGGGACGATGCGCGGCGCGCCGCTGCATCTCGCCGGCACGGTCGGGCTGCCGGCGCCGGGGGGTGGCGCCGCGCCGCTGCCGGTCGATCTGCATGCCGAGTCGGCGGGGGCCACGCTGTCCGCGCGCGGAACGGTGCCGCCGGATGCGGCCGCCGGGGGGCTCGATCTCGCCGTCGCCGCGCGGGTTCCGGATCTCGCGGCCTTGTCCGCCTTCGCGGGACGCGGCCTGCCGGCGCTGACCGGCATCGCGCTCGACACGCATGTCGCGGCGCCGGGCGGGGTGCGCCAGGGGGTGACGCTGCAAGGGCTGCGGCTGACCACGGCCCAGGGCAACCTCGGCGGGGATCTGACGTTTGGCGTGGCATCCCCGCTCTCGGTGCGCGGCACGCTCGTGTCCAACCGGCTCGATCTCGACGCCCTGCGCACGGCGGCGCGCGCCACCCCGGCCCGGCCAGCCGGTGCGAAACCGGCGGCGGCCCCTGGCCCCACGGCGCCGCCGGTTCCCGCCTTGCCGGCGCCGCGCCCGGCCTCGTCGCGCTTCGTCATCCCGGACACGCCGCTGCCCTTCGACACGCTGCGGGCGGGGAATGCCGACCTGATGCTGCGCGCCGGCACGATCATCCAGGGTGGCGCGACGTACCACGATCTCGCCACGCATCTGCTGCTGCAGGACAGGCGGCTGCGGCTCGATCCGTTCGCGGCGGTGGCGCCGGAGGGGCGGGTGGACGGGCAGCTCGCCGTCGACGCCGCGCGGACGCCGCCCGCCGTCTCCCTGACGCTGCACTCGCCCGGCCTCGCGCTCGGTCCGCTGCTCGCCGGCCGCCCCGGCGCGATCAGCGGCACGGCGCAGCTGGACACGGCGCTGAACGGTGCGGGCCGGACACCGCATGAAATCGCTGCCGGCCTCGGGGGCCATTTCGGCCTCTCCCTGGTTAACGGCCAGGTGGAGAACCAGGTGCTCGCCGCCTATGCCGGGGAGGTGGTGCGGGCGGCCGGAATTCCGCTCCCGCTCACCGGCGAGAGCCGGATTCGTTGTTTCCTCCTGCGTATCGATTTCGCGGGCGGCGAGGGCACCGTCCGGCAATTGGCGCTGGATGCCGGGCCGTTGACCCTGCAGGGCGAGGGCGGGATCAATCTGGCGGCGGAGAGCCTCGCGCTGCATGTGCGGCCGGTCCTGCGCGTCGGGCATACGTCGGTGCAGGTGCCGGTCCGGGTTGGCGGCACCCTGCGTGCGCCCGCGGCCGCGCTGGACACGATGGGAGCCGCCGGACGGGTCGGGATCATCATCGGCGGGCTGAAAGGGGCGGCCCCGCCGGATGTCTGCGGCGGCACGGCGGCGGCCACGGCGCAGACGCCTGCGCTCCCGGCCATTCCGGGGCTGCCGGGGGCGCCGGGGGTGCCGGCGAAGCCGCCCAAGCCGATGGACCTGCTGCGCCGCTTCCTGCAGTGAGGCCCCGGCGCGGGCGGCCCGGTCCTTCCGTCCGCGCCGATCCGGTTCTAAACTATGCGCCGCGCGGTTCGTGCCGCGGATGCGCGGCCGGCGCCTGTGTCCGCTGGCCGGGGCGCCGTTCCGCCCGCCGCCGGGGGACGATGATTCCTGTCCGGCGATCAATTTCCGAGGATAAGGGCCAATTCGCCGTGCGCCGCTTCTGGACCAACGTGACCCTGGCAGAAACCGAGGCCGGATACATCCTGCGCCTCGACGAACGGCCCATGCGCCTGCCCGGCGGGGCGCCGCTCCTGGTCCCCAGCCGCGCCCTGGCCGAGGCCATCGCCGCCGAATGGCGCGAGGCCGGTGACGGTCCCGGCGCCGAGGTGGCGGCCGAGGCGCTGGCGCTGACCCGGTTGGCCGGGACGGCGCAGGAGCGCATCGCGCCCGATCCGGCGCCGACGGTGGCGGCGCTGGCCCGCTATGGCGAAACCGATCTGCTCTGCTATCGCGCCACCAGCCCGGAGTCGCTGGTCCAGCGGCAATCCCATTGCTGGCAGCCCTTGCTGGACTGGGCGGCGCTGACGCTGGATGCGCCGCTGCACGTGACCAGCGGGGTGATACACCGGCCGCAGCCGCCGGATGCGCTCGCGGCGTTGCACCGCGCGGTGGCGGCGTATGATCCGCGGGTGCTGGCCGGCCTCAGCATCCTGGTGCCGGCGCTCGGCAGCCTGGTACTGGGGCTCGCGGTCGTCGCCGGCCGGCTCGATGCCGCGGAGGCGCATGCGCTGGCGACGCTGGACGAGATCTTCCAGGCGGAGTTCTGGGGCGAGGATGCCGAGGCGGCGGAGGGGCGCGCGCGAGTCGGGCGGGATATCGCGGAGGCCGCCAGGTTCATCGGCCTGGCCCGCGCCTGAGCCGGGCGCGGCGGGACTTGCCCCGCCTGTCCGCCGGGAGCGCCATCGGCGGGGCGGGGTCCGGCATGGCCTCGCGGACACAGGGGACCGGCGCGGAAACCAGACGGGATGGGACGAAACGCATGAAGGCAAAGCGTCTTCTGATCGGCGGCCGGGTGCAGGGCGTCGGCTACCGTGACTGGATGGTCGAGACGGCGCGCACGCTCGGGGTCTCGGGCTGGGTGCGCAACCGCGCCGATGGCCGGATCGAGGCCCTGGTCTATGGCGAGAGCGACGTCGTAGAGGAGTTGCTCCGTTCCTGCCGGCGCGGGCCGCGCCGGGCCGAGGTGCTGACGATCGAGGAGCATCTGACGGACCCGCCGGCGGAAGAGGGGTTCTACCGCCGGTCGGACGCCTGATACCAAAGGCCTTATTGATTGACCTGCCTGGAAGGCCAGGGGCTTTGCCCCTGGACCCCACTGGGGCCGTTGGCCCCAGACCCCTTTTCATGAATGATTCCAAACTTGTGCGGGTCTGGGGGCGCTGCCCCCAGCGGGTCCAGGGCAGAGCCCTGGCTTCCTATAGATCAACCTAAACCTATCACACTCTGGCGGGTTCAGAACACCTCGTTCCACGCCGCGCGCAGCGCCAGATCGACATCCGCCATCGTCACCGGCAGGCCGAGCGCCTGCAGGCTGGTGACGCCGTGCTCGCGGATGCCGCAGGGCACGATGCCGCCGAAATGCGTGAGGTCCGGCTCCACGTTCAGGGCGATGCCGTGCCAGCTCACCCAGCGGGTGACGCGCACGCCGATCGCGGCGATCTTCGCCTCGGTGCCGGCCGCGCGGTCGGCCACCCAGATGCCGATCCGGCCCTGCCGCCGCTCGCCGCGCACGTTGAACCGGTCGAGCGTGCGGATCAGCCATTCCTCCAGCCCCTCGACATAGGCGCGCAGGTCGCGGGCCGGCACGCCGCCATGCGGATGGGTGAGGTCCAGCATGACATAAGCGGTGCGCTGGCCCGGACCGTGATAGGTCCATTGCCCGCCCCGGCCGGCGTCATAGGTCGGGAAGCGGTTGGGATCGGCCAGGTCCTCCGGCCGCGCCGAGGTGCCGGCGGTGTAGAGCGGCGGGTGCTCCACCAGCCAGACCTGTTCCCCCGCTTCCCCGGCCCGGATGGCGGCGGCGCGCGCCTGCATGGCGGCGAGCGCCTCCGGGTATGATGTCAGGCCATCGCTGATCCGCCATTCGAGCGTGAAAATATGCTCGGACGGTGTTGAAGCCGGTGCGTTCATTCGCTATACGCCCTCTCCCGGGGTTGCCTCGCCACTGTGTGAGCCCCCTGGCACGATGCGGTCGTGGCGGAATGGTAGACGCGCAAGCTTGAGGTGCTTGTGGGGGCAACCCCGTGGAAGTTCGAGTCTTCTCGACCGCATAAATTCCTCGCCTGAGAGGCCGGCATAGCCCGGCCCCATGTGAGAAGAGATCTCCCGCTGATTATAGGAAACCGGCTTCCGGGCCTACCTCGGGGCAATGCGTTGGTGTGCGGTCCGGCTTGCGGCTATCGCAATGGAGCGGCGCAAAAGGGAAGGCCAGTGCTCCGTCCCGGACCCGCCATGCGAAGGCATGCATTCGCACGAAGCGGCCTTGAGGTCCCAACCCTAAAGTAAAGGATTCCAAAGGCTAAGCCTTTGGCGGGGTCCAGGGGCGGAGCCCCTGGCCGTATGTTTTGCCCCCCACCGACAAACCGCTCCCTGACGGATGGATAGATTGAAACCGTCAGTGCTGGAGCATGTCGCCACTCCCAGCGGCAGGGTTGCGGCCGGCGAGCATCCGGTCGATGTTCGTGCCTGGGACGGGGTCCGTGCGCCGGATCGATTGTCGGGGGGAAATAAAAATGGACGAGGATTTCCGGAAAGCGGCATTGGACTATCACCGCCTGCCGCATCCAGGGAAACTGGCGATCGAGCCGACCAAGCGCATGGCGACCCAGCGCGATCTCGCGCTTGCCTATTCGCCGGGTGTGGCCGCCGCCTGCGAGGCGATCAAGGCCGATCCGGATGCCGCCCGCGATTACACCGCGCGCGGTAATCTGGTCGCGGTGATCTCCAACGGCACCGCCGTGCTCGGTCTCGGCAATATCGGTCCTCTCGCCGGCAAGCCGGTGATGGAGGGCAAGGCGGTTCTGTTCAAGAAATTCGCCGGCATCGACGTTTTCGACATCGAGGTGGATGCCGAGGACCCGGACCGGCTGGTCGAGGTCGTCGCGGCGCTGGAGCCGACCTTCGGCGCGATCAATCTCGAGGACATCAAGGCCCCCGAATGCTTCGAGGTCGAGCGCCGGCTGCGCGAGCGCATGAGCATTCCGGTGTTCCATGACGACCAGCACGGCACGGCCATCACCGTCGCCGCCGCCGTGCGCAACGGCCTCATGCTCCAGGGCAAGCGGCTGGAGGAGGTGCGGCTCGTCACCTCCGGGGCCGGCGCGGCGGCGCTCGCCTGCGTCGATCTGCTGGTCCAGATGGGCCTGCCCGAGAAGAACGTGACGCTGACCGACGTCAAGGGCGTGGTCTATGAGGGCCGCGATCCGCACATGCCGGCGAACATGGCGCGGTACGCGCGGCGGACCGATGCGCGCGCCCTGCCGGACGTGCTGGCCGGCGCCGATGTCTTCCTCGGCCTCTCGGCGCCGCGCGTGCTGCGGCAGGAATGGCTGCCCCTGCTCGGGGAGAAGCCGCTGATCCTGGCGCTCGCCAACCCGGAGCCGGAGATCCTGCCCGAGCTCGTGCGCGCCGCGCGGCCGGACGCGATCGTCGCCACCGGCCGGTCGGATTATCCGAACCAGGTCAACAACGTCCTCTGCTTCCCCTTCATCTTCCGCGGCGCCCTCGATGTCGGCGCGACCACGATCAACGAGGAGATGAAGCTCGCCGCGGTGGAGGCAATCGCGGAACTGGCGCGGGCGGAGGCGAGCGAGGTCGTTTCCGCCGCCTATGGCGGCGCGGCACCGGTGTTCGGGCCTGATTACATCATTCCGAAGCCGTTCGATCCGCGGCTGATCCTGCAGATCGCCCCGGCCGTGGCGGCGGCGGCGATGCGCAGCGGCGTCGCGCGCCGGCCGATCGAGGATTTCGACGCCTATCAACTGGAGCTGGAGCGGTTCGTCTATCGTTCCGGCCAGCTCATGCGCCCGGTGTTCGAGGCGGCGCGCAAGGCGCCGAAGCGCATCGTCTATGCCGAGGGCGAGGATGAGCGCGTGCTGCGGGCGGTGCAGACCGTGGTGGATGAGCGTCTCGCCCACCCGATCCTGCTTGGCCGGCGCGACGTGATCGCCGCCAAGGTGCGCGAGATGGGACTGCGCATCGAGATCGGCAAAACCGTGCGCGTGCTCGATCCGGAGCGCGACCAGGATGTGTTCGAGCCGTTGCTGCGGGAGTACCAGCTCCTGGTCGGCCGGCGCGGCACCCCGCCGGACGCGGCGGCGCGCCGGATGCGCAACCGTATCAACGTCGCCGCCACCATGCTGTTGCAGGCCGGTCTGGCCGACGCGGCGCTGTGCGGCGGCCGGGGCGATTGGTGGCGGCAGATGCAATACATCCTGCCGATCATCCCGAAGCGCCCGGATGTCAGCCGGGTCTATGCCATGTCCGCGCTGATCACGCGGGAAGGCACGCTGTTCTTCTGCGACACGCATGTGAACGTCGATCCCTCGGCCGAGGAGATCGCCGAGATGACGCAGCTCGCCGCCCGCACCGTGCGTGGCTTCGGCATCACGCCGAAGGCGGCGCTGTTGTCGCATTCGAGCTTCGGTTCCAGCAATTCGGACTCGGCCCGCAAGATGCGCCAGGCGCTGGCGCTGATCCGGCAACGTGACCCGGAGCTGGAGGTCGATGGCGAGATGCACGCGGACGCGGCGCTGAGCGAGGCGCTGCGCGACCGGGCGGTGCCGGATAGCCGCCTGACCGGCACCGCGAACCTGCTGGTCATGCCGACGCTGGACGCGGCGAATATCGGCTTCAACCTGCTGAAGGCGGCGGCGGATGGGCTGCCGGTCGGGCCGATACTGCTCGGCATGTCGAAGCCGCTGCATGTGCTGGTGCCGAGCGTCACCGCGCGCGGCATCGTCAACATGAGCGCGCTCGCCGTGATGGAGGCGCACGGGGAGGTGTTCTGAGGCGGGCGGCCGAAAGCGGTGGCGTGTCCATCGTTTTCGGCCGGCGGCGCAGGCGCGGCGGGGCGCCATGCCGCATTGACCGTTCGGGTTTCGCTCCCTAAGTGTTGCTGGACAAAGTTCTTGTTCGGCACATGAATTTTCCGAGGAAGCCTCCACGTCCGTTGCTTCCGCCCGGGCTCGATCCCCGGGCCGCCGCCGTATTGCGGGAGATCGTGGAGCAATATCTCGAGACCGGCGAGCCGGTCGGCAGCCGCACGCTCTCGCGCCGGCTGCCGATGGGGCTGTCGCCGGCGACGATCCGCAACGTCATGGCCGATCTCACCGATGCCGGCCTGTTGTTCTCCCCGCATACCTCGGCCGGCCGCCTGCCGACCGATCGCGGCCTGCGCCTGTTCGTCGATGGCCTGCTGCAATTCGGCGATCTGAGCGATGATGAGCGGGAGACGATCGGCCAGGCGCTGGAGGCGCGCGGCCGCAGCCTGCAGGACACGCTGGTCGATGCCTCGGCCATGCTCTCCGGCCTCTCCCAGGCGGCGGGGCTGGTGCTGGCGCCGAAATCGGAGGGCGCGGTCAAGCATATCGAGTTCGTGGCGCTCGGCTCCGGCCGTGCCCTCGTCATCCTGGTCGGCGCGGACGGGCAGGTGGAGAACCGGGTGATCGAGATCCCGCCCGGCCTGCCGCCTTCCGCCCTGGTCCAGGCCTCGAACTTCCTCAACGCTCATGCCAGCGGCCGCACCTTGCCGGATCTGCGCCGGATCGTCGCCGAGGAGATGGCGGCCGATCGCGGCACGCTGGACGCGCTGACCGCCAGGGTGGTGGAGGCGGGGCTCGCCACCTGGAGCAATGAGGGGCGCGGCGGGTCGCTGATCGTGCGCGGCCAGTCGCGCCTGCTCGACGACGTGACCCAGATCGAGCGCATCGCCACCATTCAGGCGCTGTTCGACCGGCTGGAGGCGCAGGAGACGATGCTGCGCCTGCTGGAACTGGCCGAGGCCTCGGAGGGGGTGCGTATCTATATCGGCGCGGAGAGCGGGCTGTTCGGCACCACCGGCGTTTCCATGGTGGTCGCGCCGGCGCGTAACCAGCAGGACCGGATCGTTGGCGCGATCGGGGTGATCGGGCCGACGCGGATCAATTATGGCCGGGTCATCCCGGTGGTGGATTATACGGCGCGGGTGATCGGGCGGTTGCTGGGGTAGGGGGCGCAAGGCGAGGGGCTCCGCCCCTCGACCCCGCCAAAGGCGAAGCCTTTGGAATCCTTTCGTTTTTTTGTGAATCCCCCGGGTTCTGGCGGCTGACTCAACCGGAAAAAGTATTGGTTTCCAAAGGCCTGCGGCCTTTGGCGGGGTCCAGGGGCGGAGTGGCCCAAGGTTCCATCGGCCGGAACGGCCGATGGAATGGCCACGGAGGGAGCGCTCCTGGCCTTCTCTAGGCCGCGGCGGCGGTCTTGTCGGCCTTTTCGTCCGGGCTTGGTCCGGTGCCTTTCAGGCGCGTCACACGCTGCAACGCATCGAACCAGAACGGCGCGCCGAACAGGCTGGCCAACGCGGTGATCAGCCAGCCGAGTATGGCCTGCACGAGGGGGCCACCCGTCAGCGTCACCGTCTTGCCGTTCTGGTCCCACACGGAAAAGAAGCCGTGATCGGCCCAGCCAAGCGGCAGGCTCTTCGCGATCTGCCAATACGAAGCGCTCGTATCCTGCGCGGTCGTGCCGACTTTGAGGCTCGCCACCAGCGCTGGTTGCGCCCACACACGCTGCGCCATCTGGAGCGTGTCGGCATTGACGGCCACGCTGATGACCAGCGCGGCCAGGAAGGCGATGAGCTGGGTGTATTGCTTGTAGGCACCACTCAGCCGGTCCATGGCGTTGTCGAACCAACTGGCAAGTTCGTTCCTGATCGCCCTCAAGTCGCCGCCGGTGCGCAGGATGACGCCGTTCAGGAACTGGTTGATCTGCGGGTTCGATGACGCCGGCACACGATCATTCACCGCCTGCTGCAACATGGCGATTGTCGGCACCGCCCCGGCCGCCGGCGCAAGCGACAGCACGTCCAGCAAGGCATCGGCGAATTGTTTCGGCTCGATATAGGCCGGCATGTTCTTTGTCAGATTGGCATTGAGGCGGCGCTTGGCCGCATCATCCGACGCGGTCAGAGTGCCGCGCACCGTGGCGACCAGGGCTGGAGCGGTGGGTCCTGGCGGGTTCCGCGCGGGCGCGGCCTGATGCACGCCGCTCAGGCCCGGAGCGCGCGGGCTGATCAGCGCGTGCGCATAAAGCTCCGCTGCCAGATCGTTGAACTTTTCGTCGTTCAGCAGATCCATCACGCCGGATTTCAGCGTGCGCGAACGCAGCTTGAAGAGCGAGGCAATGGCTTCCACGGCGGTGCCGGCGGCCAGGCTGATCGCCAGGAAGGTGAAGATCAGTGCGATGACGACATCAAGAATTGTGCTGTTCAGCATTGTGTCGTCCCTTGGCCTCTTGCCGGGATCGCCAAACTTGCCCGGAACATCCCGGATTGCTCATGCCGAAGGCCGTCAGTATTGCGAGTTCCGGGCGACGCACGCAGTCACGAGAGCGATAGTATCGGAGCCGCAAGGCGGCAGAGGCGGCAATGGCCACAGTGAACCTGCCACGCACCCGCCCGCGCCAACCAGCGCCGCGACCTCTCGCCGCAACGGCTTCGCGTCCCCGTGCCCGTCCGGATACAGCCGGCTGGTCAGCAGGATGAGGAAGCGTCCCGTATCCGGGTCGATCCAGAGCAGCGTGCCGGTGTAGCCGGTATGGCCATAGGCGCGCGGGCCAAAGGCCGGGGCGATATCACGCGCATAATGGGAGTTGCTGTCCCAGCCGAGGGCGCGCCGCGCGCCCCCGGGCAGCGGGACGGGCGTGGTGAGCGCGGCCACCGTCTCCGGCCGCAAGATGCGCGCGCCGTCCAGCGCGCCGCCGCCGAGCAGCATGCGGGCGAAGCGCGCCAGGTCATCGGCGGTGGAGAACAGCCCCGCATGGCCCGCGACTCCGCCCATGCGCCAGGCGGTGGGGTCCTGCACCACGCCGCGCCGGAGCCCGCCCGTCGCGCGGTCGGTGGGGGCGATGCGCGGGCGCAGGGCGGGGGGCGGGTTGAAGCCGGTATCCCGCATGCCGAGCGGCTGGAAGATGTGGCGTGCGGCGTAGTGGTCGAGGCTCTCGCCGCTTACCCGCCGCACCAGCTCGCCGAGCACGATGAAATTGAGGTCGCTGTAGAGGAAGGCGCTGCCCGGCGCGTGGAGCGGGTGATCCGCGGCGATGCGGGCGAGGGCCGCGTCCGTGCCCCGCCAGCCGCTCTCGGGATCGAGGTCCGGGCGCAGGCCGGAGGTGTGGAGCAGCAGGTCCCGCACCGTGATCGTCGCCTTGCCCGCGGCGGCGAAATCCGGCCAGTACGTGGCGACCGGCGCATCCAGGCGCAGGCGGCCTTGCTCGGCGAGCCGCATGATCGCGGGGGTGGTGGCGACCACCTTGGTCAGCGAGGCGAGATCGAAGATCGCGTCCGGCCGCATCGGCTCGGCCGCCGGCCAGAGGGCGAGATGGCCGAATGCCGCCCGGTAGAGCGTGCGGTTTCCCTGGCCGACCAGCACCACCGCGCCCGGAACCTGGCCCGCCGCGATGTCCTGCCGCGCCGCCGTCGCCACCCCGTCGAGGGCGGGACAGGGGGCGGCGGTGGGCATGGCGGGGGGCGCGGCGCAGCTTGCCGCGCCGTGGGTCAGGAACAGGAAGAGGACGAGGGTGAGGCCGAGACGGCGGCGGGCAGCGGGGCGGCGTGCTCCGGCATCCACGCGGCCTCCGCGCCCGGGAGGCCGGTGCCGCGATAATCGTTGCGCGGGTTCCACAGCATCCATCCATCCGTTCCGAAATCCGTCGCCGCGCGGATCTGCGTCGCCACCTCATCCGGCCCGAACGGGCGGCGGTCGAAGGCATAGTCCTTGAATGCCTGCAGCCAGGGCCGGAACCGCTCCGGCGCCACGCCGACCCTCTCCCGCGCGCGGTCGAGCGACTGGCGCACGATCTCGTACGCGTGGGTGACCGGGTTCTTGTAGCCCGGTATGCCGTACTGGAAGCCGGACGGGTACAGCATCGGCGAGAGATAATCGACGAGCGGCATGATCTCCTCCAGCCGCTGGCCGATGCCGACATCGTCGAAATTCCAGCAGACATAGCCGAACACATCGGCGGCCAGATAGACGTTGTAGGGCAGGAGCCGCCGCCGTGCCTCGGTCAGCAGCGCGGCGATGGCCTGCAGCCGCGTCGCCTGGGTCGGCACGCCGGCGAAGCGCAGCCGCTCCGGGCAGTCGGGGAAGCGGACATAGTCGAACTGGATCTCGTCGAACCCGGCACGCGCCGCCTCGACCGCGACGGCGATGTTGTAGTCGCGCACCTCCGGCTGGAACGGGTCTGTCCAGGGCATGCCCTTGCGGTCGCGGAAGACCGCGCCGTTGCCGAGATGGACGGCGAGGTCCGGCCGGGCTTCGGCGAGCGGTTCGTCCTTGAAGACGACGATGCGGGCGATGGCGTAGACGCCTTCCGCGTGCAGGCTCGCCACCAGCGCCGCGAGATCGGGGATGGTGGTCATCTCCCGCGCCCCGTCCTGTTGCGCCAGCGGGATCGCGCTGGGGTAGGGGATCAGGCCGCGATCACCCTTGATGTCGATGACAAGCGCATTGGCCGCGCCGGCGCGGACCACGGCGAGCGCGTTCTCGCGCAGCGTCGGCGCGCCGATGCCGTAGGCGGAGAGGTAGAGCGCATGCGGCTGGAACCGGCGCAGCCGGATGGTGCCGTCCCGCGCGTCGAGTTCCGCCTCCGTGGCCGCTCCGGCGCGGTAGCCGGGGGCGCGGGCCATCAGCCGCCCCGCCGGGCCGGTGAGCGGGCCGGACAGGCTGAAATGCCCGGTCGCGTCGGTCTGCGTGACCCGCGCCCCATCGCTGATGGTGGCGGCGGCGATGCCGGCGCCGGTCACGCTGTCGATCACCCGCCCTTCCTGGGCGAAGGCAGGGGCGGCGGCGGGGCTGAACGCGGTGGCGAGCAGGCAGGCGAGGCCGCCGAGCAGACGATGTCTCACGTGCGATGTCCTTCGCTGTGCGCGGTCACGGGGCAAACGCTCATTGTGCTTCGTGGGCGCCGAGGCGGGCGCCGAAGGCGTCGCCGCGGTCACGGTCGGAGATGATGACACGCGGCAAGGCGAGGATATCATCCGTTGCCCGCGCCGGCCCGCCGCCAAAGCCGAAGGCGGCGACATAGCCGGCGCGCGTCGCCGCCTGCTCCAGCTCCGGGTCCACGATGCCGTAGGGCCAGGCGAGCAGATCGACGGCGCCGCCCAGGTGCTCGCGCAGCACCGACCGCGAGCGGGTGAGCTGCACATCCACGAAACGGTGATACGCCTCGGCGTCGAGCCGCGCGCGCTCCACGCGGAAATCCGGGTGCCAGTAGGTGTGGGATTGCACATCGACGAGGCCGGATTCCTGCATCTCCCGGAGTTGCTCCCAGGTCAGCGCATAGTCGGCGCGGGAGATGGCGGAGGGATAGATGAACAGCGTGACCGGCACGCCGTAGCGGCGGATCAGCGGGAACATCTGCGTGTAGACCGAGCGGTGCCCGTCATCCGCCGTGATCGCGACGGTATGCGCCGGCAGCGCGCCATGCCGCCAGGTGTCGATGAGCGGGCGCAGCCGCGCCACCTGGTAGCCGTGTTGCCGCAGCCAGATAAGCTGCGCCTCGAAGACCGGCGTCGTGACCGTGGTCGGGCCGGGATGGGCCGGGTCCAGCCGGTGATAGACGAGGATCGGCACCGAAGGGGCGTCGGCGGCACGGGCTGGGCCGGTGGGGGCGCCCCCTAGCAGGGCGGCCAGGGTCAGACCCGCCGCCAGCGTGACGGCGGCGCGGATCGTCGCGCGGATGTCGTGTCGCATCGATCCCCCTCGATACCGAATTTAACCGCCGACGTGGCTGAAAAACAAACTAACAAAGACAAGACCAGGGCTCCGCCCTGGACCCGCTGGGGCCTTGAGGCCCCAGACCCCCGATCACTTAAGTAATGGATTCCAAAGGCTTAGCCTTTGGAATCCGTTTGTTTTTCAGCCGCGTCGCCGGTTTTAATTCGGCATCGGGGGAGACCATGCGACATGGCATCCGGGCGACGATCCGCGCCGCCGCCCTGCTGGCGGCCTTGTTGGTGGGGGCAGCCCGTGCCGCCG
>DATJWY010000099.1:0-2062 GCA_035500775.1 Acetobacteraceae bacterium | reverse complement strand
TCGAGCGCGCCCAGTCATGGCCGCGTTCGAGCCGGTAGCGGATCAACTCCAGTTGATTGGCAAGCAACCAGCGGCAAGCGACGGTCAGTGCCTCGTCGCGCTGGTCGGCGGTGCTGGCAGCCACCGCAGTGTCGAACAACGGCCACAGACATTGAGGATGGTCCTCCATCCAGGCCATGCCCTTCTGGTCGAGTGCCGGCGTGCCGTGTCGGCGCACATCCGTGGCCACGGCACGTGTCAGCGCCTTGATCCGTCGGATATCGGCAGGAGTGGGTGGCGGCGGTGTCTGGATCATTCGGTTTCCCGGCCGCTAGCCGGACCCGAAATCAACCCCGTCCGGGCAAGCCTGTCTCTTGGAACCATAAGCGCAATTTGGCAAAACGCGATAGCGCGCTCCAGCGTCCAGGATGGGCGGGTGCGGATGGAGCCGCAAGGCGGCTTGGTATGTCTTGGGATTCCCACTTTCCATAAATGGCGTTCTGGTGTTGGCTTGAGGGTTTTTGGTAGATCTCGAGCCCTATCACGGTGCCTGCGCGTCGATCATTTCGCTCCGGCTTGTGACCAGAGCTAGCTCGACACCTGCAACGGCACAACGCGGCACCGGCCGAATTGCCATACGGAAGGTTGACGTCGTGTAGGGAACCACAACGACGATCCGCCCAAATCCGGGGGGCTGGGAGCGTGGAAGGCGAATCCCGTGGCTCCCGGGCATTTCAAGCATTGATTTTCCGCGATAACCTGATTTTAGCGCGGTCAGCGCCGATCAGAGCCAGGCCCTCCGATACAGAGACGAATTCCCCGCCGGCGGAAAGCCGTTCAGGCCCGAAACGCTCGGAGAAAATCCGCCGCACCGCAGGCACGAAAGACGTACCACCTGTAAGGAATACGCGGTCAACCGCCTCCGGCGCTAGATTTGCTTGTTGCAGCACCTGATCGACACTTGCTGCCATGCGGGCCAGATCCGGGGCGATCCAGGCATCGAACTCCTCCCGGTGGATCGTCCGGTCAACGATAAAGCCCTCATGCTGGAAGTGCAGCCGGGCCGTCATCGCGCGTGAGAGTTCAGCCTTCACGGCGCTGACAGCCCGGTAAAGCTGATAGCCAACTTCATCCTTGATGAGCGAGATAAGGTGGCGCAGGCGTGCGGGATGCACGGCGGTGCGGGCGACCTCCTCCATATCCCGTAATATGCGCGGCGTGCGCATGAGCGAGAGCCGGTGCCAGCGGGCAAAGCCGGAATAATAGTCGGCTGGTACCGGCATCTCCGAATCCATGACCCGGTACATGTCGCCCTTACCGAGCAGCGGTGAGACGGCGTGGTCGATGATCCGGTAGTCCAGCGCATCCCCCGCGATACCGATGCCGCTATGGCCGAGGGAAGTGATTGGCTGCGCTGCGCCTGGCGTGAAGCGGATGAGGGAGAAATCGCTGGTGCCGCCGCCGAAATCGCCGACCAACACGGTGGCGGGGGCTGTCAGGGCGCGAATGAAGCGATACCCCGCGGCCTCCGGCTCCAGGGCGGTCTCGACCGAGGTGAACCCCGCGGCGGCATAGGCGGCGCGCAGACGGCCCTCGCCGAATTCGTCGTCGGCGAACTCCCCGGCAAAACGCACCGGCCGCCCCGCGACGATGTGCACGCCGTCATGGCCCTCGCCCAGCAGGGCGCGCAGGAACAGGGCGATCATCTCCTCCAGCGAGAAGATGCGGCCGAAGACATTGGTCTGGGTAAAGCTGCGCTGCGCCAGATAGCTCTTCATGGACATGATCAGGCGGCTGTCCACCGGGTCGTCCAGATAAGCTTCGATGGCGGCGGGACCGGCGGCGTGGTGCAGGGTACTCCGGCCTTTGCCGGTCTCATTCCAGAGGCAAAGCACGGTGCGGAATACGTCGAAATCCGCAAGGCCCAGGCTGAAGCGCCGGCTGCGCACGGTTCCGTCCGGTGCGAGCTCGGAAACGACGCTATTCGTCGTGCCGAAATCAACGCCCAGCAATGGTCTCATGGTCTATCCCCGTCGGCGAAAACCTTGCTTCAAGCTGAGTTTTCGCCAGGGGACAAGGGGGG
>DATJWY010000098.1:0-29575 GCA_035500775.1 Acetobacteraceae bacterium | reverse complement strand
AGCCGGACTCTTGACGGTCGCTCCGGCGGGCCATTGAACCACCGGCTTGACCGGAGACACAGTATCTGTGGAATCCATTACTTGTGGGGGCCTGGGGCCTCAAGGCCCCGTCGTGCGCAGGCACGCCTTCGCGTGACGGGTCCAGGGGCAGGGCAATCGGGTGACTCAAATTTGTAGGAGTCGCGGGATTCCGGTGCGGCTATTTCTCTGATTCTCAAATGTCTCCCGTTTGATGGAGACGACCATGGAGCCGGTACGCGGTATCATTGAGTGTTTTTCGGCGCTGAAGGACCCCCGGCAAGCCAACAAGGTCCTTTATCCGCTGCCGGAAATCCTGCTGCTCTTGTTGGCGGCGACGCTCGCCGGTGCCGATGATTTTGTTGAAATCTGCGTCTGGGGCAAACAGAATATCGAGGTTCTGCGGCGCTTCTTTCCGTACAAGAACGGCATCCCTAGCCACGACGCCCTGGGCGCCTTGCTGGCGGCGCTGGACCCGGCCACCTTCCGCACCTGCTTCACCACCTGGGTCGAGAGCCTGCGGGCCGAGTATGCCGCCCCGCCGGAGCGCGACCTCGTCGCCATCGACGGCAAGACCTCGCGCCGCACCCACAACCGTAAACAGGGCTGCGAGCCGCTCCATCTCCTCTCCGCCTGGGCCAGCAGGCAACGCCTGGTCATCGGCCAGCAGGCCACCGCCGCCAAGGCCAATGAGGCCACCACCATTCCGCTGCTGCTGGAGCGCCTCGCCCTGCAGGGCGCCCTCGTCACCATCGACGCCGGCGGCGCCACCACCAGGATCGCCCAGACCGTGCTCGACCGCGGCGCGGATTACCTGCTGGCGCTCAAGGCGAACCGCCCGGCCCTGTTCGAGGCGACCGAGGCCCTGTTCGCCGACCCGGACCTGGACCTGCCCACCGCGGTGACGGACGAAACGTCCCATGGCCGGCATGAGCACCGCCGCCACGTCGTCTGTTACGACGTGGCGTGGATCAACCCGACCCGCTCGGAGACCGACAGCATCCGCTTTCCCGGCGTGGCCATGGTCGGCATGGTGGAAAGAACCATCACCCGCAACGGCCAGACCAACTGCGAACGCCACTACTACGTGGCCTCGACCCGCCTCGATCCCGTCACCTTCGGCCGCGCCGTGCGCGCGCACTGGAGCATTGAAAACAACCTGCACTGGACACTCGACGTCGTCTTCCACGACGACCTGGCTCGCCTGCGCACCGACAACGCGCCCGAGAATATGGCCATCGTCAGGCATATCGCGCTCAACTGCCTCCACGCGACTAAGCCCATCACAAGCTTCAAAAACCGCAGAAAACTGGCCGGCTGGAGCACCGACTATCTCGAAAAGGTTATGAAAGGTCACGCATAGTGTGAGTCACGCGATTCCCCTGCCTGGACCCGCTGGGGCCGTTGGCCCCAGACCCCTTTTCATGAATGATTCCAAATTTGTGCGGGTCTGGGGGCGCGGCCCCCAGCGGGGTGCGGGGCCGCGCCCCGCCGCTTCACTGACGGAGGACAGTCAGGGACCGGTGAACTTCACCAGGTAGCCTGAAACCGAAATCCCGGCCACGTTTGAGAACCAAAAAGTGGCGTTGGGATGCAGCATCATCTTCAGTGGCGCTGAAAAGGCGAACACATCCGTTGGGGGTGCCGTGTTGACCTTGATTGCCGGAAATACATGAAAACCGGCCCCAGTGAGACCGAGGCCCGGATCGTTGACAGTCATCGCCACGCTGGTGGTCTGGCTCGACGACACCGGCGCGAAAACGAATCCCGACACATATTCAATGATCAGCCGCTGGCCAGCCGGGACTTTGCACTGGTTTGCGCTGCTCGTGCCGCAGAGCGAACCGTTTACGATGTTCGCGTAAATGGGTTGTTTTTCGGGTTCTACGGCTTCCGCGGTTGTTACAACAGCGCCCGATATCGCCAATGCCAGTCCACAGATCATTGCCAACGCTTTTTTATCTGTGAGGCTCTCAGTCATGGGGTGTCCCGCGACCTCTTCCAGGGCAAGATGCGATAGCATAGATCTTCCCCAGATCAGGTGAACCAAGATAAATTTAGTCGTCCGTAAACAATGCGGCACTTCCTGGCCGCCATCCACGCCCGCACCGCCGCTATCAGCGTTCTTCACGGGCGACTAGGTAATGGGGGTCTGGGGCCTCAAGGCCCCAGCGGGTCCAGGGCGGAGCCCTGGCCTTTTATTCCCGGCGCCCCGCGCCTGGGGCGGCCGCAGGCGCAGGATCGGCGCCTCGATGGTGCGGTACGAGAGATAAGAGAGCCCCCACATCAGGCTGAGGGCGAGGCAGAGGCGGGCGGTTGCCGGCAGGGACTGCGTTATCCGGTAGCCGCCCATCATTTCGAGCACCGAGAGGTGGATGAGATAAAGGCTGTAAGACTGGGCGCTGATCGCCTGGAACGGTCGGGAGATCAGTCGTCCCGCGCTCTCCAGCGCCCGGGCGGCCGGCAGGCACAGGGCGAAGGACAGCGAGGCGATATCGAACAGCAGGACGCGCCAGAGGCGCGGTCCGGCCAGGGTTTCCAGCCAGTGCATTCCGCCGAGCCAGGAGGCGGCCAGCAGGCCAAGCCCGGCCGCCAGCAGGGTGCGTTTGTACTCCAGCAGCCGCATTTTGCGGGCCGTCATCCAGGCCAACAGCACGCCGAAGCCGATCGCGTCGAGCCGGTACAGGGCGATCTTGCGGATCGCACTGTCCATGTCGGCGTCGAGCGGCGCCAGCCAGCGCAGCGCCGCCGGGATGAGCAGGAACGCCCCGAGCGTGAGCCAGAACGCCCGCCGCCGGCCGAGCAGGGCGGCGGAAGCGAGCAGGCAGACGGAGAAGAGGAGGTAGAACCATTCCTCGACCGTCAGCGACCAGGTGACGCCGAACCACTCATCCACCATCGGCCAGGCCAGGTTCTGGGCCAGCCCGGCGAACCACGGCAGGTCGTGCCAGAGCGCCGCGTGGTTTCCCTCCCAGAATCGCGGCGGCCAGATCAGGGCCAGCACGGCGAGGCAGAGATAATAGAGCGGCAAGGTGCGCATCCAGCGTCGCACCAGGAAGGTGCCGAGCGCGCGCAGGCTCGGCGGTTCCGCCAGGATGTCGAGCAGCAATTGCCCGATCAGGTAGCCGCTCAGGACGAAGAACAACTCCACGCCGTAAAAGCCGGCCACCGAGCGGTAGAACCAGGGGGAGGTGCCCGTCCAGAGGTCGAACATGTCCCCGCAATGGCTGAGCAGCACCATCAGGATCGCGGCCGAGCGCACGATGTCGAGGCCGAGCGAGCGCCTGCGGAGGCCGGATCGGGGCGTCGGCTCGGTCGCGGTCATTGCATCAGGCATTGGCGATCATCCTGGAGAACGGCCATCGTGTTGTGCCGGCGATGGCGGCGAAGGCCAAGCAGAGAGCATTTTTGCCCCCGCCGCGCACGATGAAAACGCCCCGGCCTGTTGATGGGCGAGCGGCTTCATCAACCGGATCGTGCGGGACCCGCCTGTTCCCGCTGCCGATCCCGCTCCGGCGCGGGGCGCTCCGTCGCCGCCGGGCGCGCTCCGTCTCCGCACGCTGGCGGAACAAGGCGCAACCGGCACGGCCCTCCCGGCTTTCTTTCCATGTGGCGCGGACACGCGCCGCGCGACACGAGAGCGAAACCGCGTCAGGGGTGTTCCCGGCCGAGCGGGGAAAGGACTCTCGCCAGAACAAATCCCCGGAGTGTTTGCCGAGAGCGTGCGTGATCCGACGCGCGCTCTGACCAGGAGGGAAACGATGGCTCAGAAGCAGAAAATGGACGATCTTTTCCTGCATATTCTGCAGGATATCTACTATGCCGAGCGGCATATCCTGAAGGTGCTGCCCAGGATTGCGAAGGCCTCCGGCAATGATCAGCTCAAGCAGGCGCTGCAGCAGCAGCGGGAGGAGACCCAGACCCAGATCGAGCGGTTGCAGAAAGTCTTCGAATCGATGGGCAAGCGAGCGCGCAGCGTGACCTGCGAGGCGCTCAACGGCATCGTCGAGGAAGCGGAGGAGATCGTCGAGGAGTTCGACGAGGGCCCGGTGCGCGATGCTGGTCTGCTGTCGTGCGCGCAGGCGGTGGAGCATTACCAGATGTCCCGTTACGGCACGCTGGTTTCCTGGGCGAAGGCCCTTGGCCATACCGAGGCCGTCACCCTGCTTGGGGAGTCGCTCGCCGAGGAGCAGCGCGCCGAGCAACTCCTGGGCCAGATCGCGAACGAGGCGCTGAGCAGGCAGGCGAAGGCGGCCTGACACGCGGCGGCGGTCCCCCGGCCCGGCGGGCCGCCCGGACGGCGCGACCGGTTCGGATGTTTCCATCGGAACGGGTGGTGCTTTGGAGCGGTATCCGTCGAACCGGACTCGGTTCGACGGATAAAACTGTTTGCCAAAACAAAGGCTAGAGCGGTTTCACACCGTAGGACCGAGGTGACAGCCTCGGTGAAACCGCTCTAGGATGAGCGATCCGCCCCCGGCCGCGGCCGGAGGCGGCGTTCCCGACACCTTCCCTTGCGGGACTCGCCAGGCCCGCGAGAGGATTCCGATGAAACTCACCTCCCGCGATTTCAAGACCAACGCCCGCCAGGCTCTCGGGGATGCGGGGCTGCAACGCGCGCTCGGCCGCAGCGCCACCCATTTCCAGGCGCGCGTCGCCCAGGCGCGGGAAAATCTGCCGGAATTCGAGGCGCTCCGCGAGGCCGCGCGCGTGATCCGCGACCACACCATCGCCCATATGGATGCCTATCTGGAAACCTATGCCGCGGCGGTGGAGCGGAGCGGCGGCATTGTGCACTGGTGCAAGAACGCGGCCGAGGCGCGGGATACGGTGCTCTCGATCTGCCGCGCCGCCGGCGCGCGCATGGTCACCAAGGGCAAGTCCATGGCGTCCGAGGAGATCGGGCTCAACGAGCACCTTGAGGCGCATGGCATCGAGCCGGTGGAGACCGATCTCGGGGAATACGTGCTGCAACTGCGCCGTGAGCCGCCAAGCCACATTATCGCCCCCGCCTTCCACCTGAACCGTGAGGATTGGGAGGCGAGCTTCCGTGCCGCCCATACCGATTTGCCGGCGGACCGTGTGTTCCAGGAGCGGCGGGAGATCCTGGCCGAGGCACGCACCCGGCTGCGGGAGCGTTTCCTGGCCGCCGATGTCGGCATCACCGGCGCCAATTTCCTGGTGGCGGAAACCGGCAGCAGCGTGATCGTCACCAATGAGGGCAATGGCGACCTGACGCAGACCTTGCCGCGCGTGCACATCGTGCTGGCCGGCATCGACAAGATCGTGCCGACGCTGGAGGACACGACGACGCTGCTCCGCCTGCTCGCGCGCTCGGCGACCGGGCAGGAGATGTCGGTCTACACAACTTTCGCCACCGGGCCACGCCGCGCGGCGGATACGGACGGGCCGGCGGAATACCATGTGGTGCTGCTCGATAACGGCCGTTCCGCCCTGATCGGCACGCCGTTCCAGGACATGCTGCGCTGCATCCGCTGCTCGGCCTGCATGAATCACTGCCCGGTCTATGGCGCGATTGGCGGCCATGCCTATGGCTGGGTCTATCCCGGGCCGATGGGGGCGGTGCTGACCCCCGCGCTCGCCGGCCTCGCCGAAACCGCCGACCTGCCGAACGCCACCACTTTCTGCGGCCGGTGCGCCGCCGTTTGCCCGGTGAAGATCCCGCTGCCCGACCTGATGCGGCATTGGCGGAAACGGCAATTCGAGCGGCGGCTGACGCCTTCCGTGACCCGGAGCGCGCTCGGGCTCTGGGGCTGGTTCGCGCGCCGGCCCGCTTCCTGGCGGCTGGCGAGCCGCGCCGCGATGCGGGTGCTCGGATGGGCCGGGCGTCGCGGCGGGCATTTCAGCGCGCTGCCGCTGGCCGGCGGCTGGACGGCGGGACGGGACATGCCGGCGCCCGAGGGCGAGACCTTCTTCACCCGCTATGAACGGGAACAGCGCGTCGCCGCCCGGAAGCGGGCATGAGCCGGGAAGCGATCCTGGGGGCGATCCGGCGCGGCCTCGGCCGGGGGCGATTGACCGAGGATCGTCTCGCCGTGCCGCGTGCCCGGCTCGCCGCGCCGCCGCGCGGGCCGGTGCCGGCGCGCAGCGATCTGCCGCGGGCGGCGCGGGTGGCGCGGTTCCTGCGCGCGGCGGAGCGGGAATTCGCCAGCACCGTTCGCGTGCCGGCGTTGTCGGCGGTGCCGGGCGCGATCGCCGCCTGGCTCGCGGCCGGGGGGCTCGGCACCGGGCTTGTGGTGGCGCCGCACCCGGAACTGGCCGGCCTCGCCTGGGGTGAGGCCGGGCTTTCCGCGCGCTTCGGCCCGGCCCGCGCGGCCGACCGGGTAAGCGTGCAGCATGCCTTCGCCGGGGTGGCGGAAACCGGCACGCTGGTGCTGCCCTCCGGCCCCGAGCGGCCGACCACGCTCAATCTGTTGCCGGAAACCGAGATCGTGGTGCTGCCCGCCTCCCGCGTGGCCGGCGCCTATGAGGCGGTCTGGGACTGGCTGCGCGTGGAGCGCGGGCGCGGCGACGGTCTCACGGCGCGGCATGGCGAAGGCGGCTTCATGCCGCGCGCGCTGATGCTGGTGTCCGGCGTATCGCGTTCGGCGGATATCGAGCAGACGCTGGAGTTGGGCGCGCATGGGCCACGGCGGTTGCACGTGATCCTGGTGGATGACGATCCGGCGGCCTGCGCGGCGGCTTGATGTGTCGGTGCGTCGTTCCCGCTCCCTGACCGAGACGGACCGCCAGGTCTGGACGGCGTATGCGCGCCATGTGGCGCCGCTTCCCGGCCGGGCGGCGGACCCTGAGCCGGCGCCCGCATCGCCGCCGCCGGCCGCCCCGCCGCCCGCGCCGTCCGCCGCGCCGCCGATCCCGCGTCCGGCTCCCGTGGTGGCGCGGCCGGTCCAGCCTGGGCTCTTCATCGGCGTGCAGCCTGGTGGCGTGGATAATGGCACATGGAGCCGGCTGCGGTCCGGCCGGCTGCGGCCCTCCCGTAAGCTCGATCTGCACGGCCGGACGGCCCAACGCGCCTTTCAGGACCTGCACGGCTTCCTGCTGTCGGCCCAGGCGGACGGGGCGCGCTGCGTCGAGGTGATCACCGGGCGCGGCAGCGGCGAGGAAGGGGGCGTGCTGCGGCGCGAATTGCCGCTCTGGCTGAACCTGCCGGCACTGCGGCCCCTCGTTCTGGCCGTGGCGTATCCGCATGCGGGGAATGTCGGCGCGGTCCGGCTGCTGCTGCGCCGGTTGCGCGGGTAGGCATCATTCCCGCCCGGCACCGATCATCCGCCCGACGCCGATCACAGAAATGAATATCTCGCTGAAAAGGCATGCGCGGCGAGCAGATCTCATTCTATGCTCAACATACCGGAACGATGAACCCGTCTGCACGGCGGGAGCCGGTAAAAACAAAAAACAACAAGCTACTCATGCTTTCTGGGAGGATCGCATCATGACTTACGCCAATCCGGCCCCGCTTGGGCTCGCCTGCATCGCGCTGACGACGTGGCTGCTCAACATGGTCAATGTCGGCTGGTTCGACGCGAGCGCCATGCCGATGGTGCTGGCGATGGCCTTCGCTCTCGGCGGCACCACGCAGTTCTGCGCCGGCCTGCTGGAGTTCCCGCGCGGCAATACGTTCGGCTTCGTCGTTTTCTGCAGCTACGGGGCGTTCTGGTGGTCGCTCGCGCTGTTCGTGGAGTTCTTTGCGGCCAAGGTGCCGGCGGCCTTCGTCGGCTGGTACTTGTTCATCTGGGGCGCCTTCACCTTCGTCTTGTGGCTCGCCTCCGCCGCGCTGAACCGCGTCATACAGTCGATCTTCCTCAGCGGGTGGCTGGGTCTCCTGGCGCTTGCCGTCAGCGATTGGACGGGGATGCCGGTGCTGCATGTCGCCGGCGGCTATCTCGGCCTGTTGACGGCGCTGCTGGCTTTCTATCTGGCGGCGGCCGAGGTGATCAACGAGACGCGCGGCCGGGCGGTCCTGCCGGTGGGCGCATACGTGCCGGCCTGAGGGCGAAGGGGGGGCAGGGCTCTGCCCTGGACCCGCCGGGGCCATGAGGCCCCGGCCCCCCTCACTTCTCAAGGGCCTGCTCGCCCTGATGACGAAGGGCCGACGCTGATCTGGCTTGCGGCCGTCAGGCGTTCGCAGCCGTAGTTTGATTTTCTGGAAGCCGCGCCTCCAACCGTTTGATAATTTTGATCAATTCAGACATCTCCTCCTCGCGCAGCAAGTCGAGCTTCTGATGAAGCAGCTCGATTTCGAGTTCCGCCTTGGCGTTGATGCCATAATCGGTCTGCGCGGCGATTCGATCGATTGCCGCTTGTCGGTTCTGGCTCATCATGATGATAGGCGCCGCATAGGCCGCCTGAAACGACAGCGCGAGGTTCAGCAGGATGAAGGGATAGGGATCCCAACGTTGAACGTAGGCGGTGATGTTCAGGGTTATCCAGACGACCAGCAGCACTGTCTGGATAATAATAAAGTTCCACGAGCCCATTGTCGCAGCCACCCAGTCGGCGATCTTCTCGCCCATCGTGAACTCTGGCCGGACTTTATGCGTGCGGTTGCGGCGGGCGTCGCGCAACTGAGCGAGCAGCTCAATCTCATGATCGTTAAGGTGATGGATTATTTCGGTGACTGCATTCATTCCAAGCAAGCTTCCTTGTGGCGCATTCGCTGAATTGAGCCAAAGGCCCACAAGGCACATTTACGTCAAATTACCCATGGTTCAAAATTCCTGAATCTTGCAGCACTTCGTTAGAATAAGGGTTGAACACCGAATTCAAACTGATTCGCTGTCCTGATTGTGGCTTTTTAAAAGGAATTGGGGGTCTGGGGCCTCAAGGCCCCAGCGGGTCCAGGGCGGAGCCCTGGTCTTGTCAAACCTTCCGGCAGATACACCCCGGCTAATACCGCTCTAATCGGCGCGCCTCCGGCGCGACGGCCCCATCGGGATTCCAAGGGGCGGCGCCCCTGGCCTTGCTTGACTGGCCAAGACGTACGGTCGCGACTATCAGTCCCAGGCCGCGCGGTAGAGCGCCTGGACCTCGGCGGCATCCGGCACGCGCGGATTATTGCCAGGCGACCCGGAGGCGAGGGCCTGTTCGGCCATCAGCGGCAACAACCCGGTCCAGCGCTGCGCGTCGATGCCGTAGCTGCGCGGCGTCGGCACGTCCAGCTCGGCGTTGAGCCGCTGGAGCGCCTCCACCAGCCGGGAGACGGCGGCCTGGTCGCCCTCGTCCGCGGCGGCGAGGCCCATCGCGCGGGCGCAGTCGGCGTAGCGCCCGAGCGCCGCCGGCGCCGACCACGCGGTGACCACCGGCAGCAGCATGGCATTGGAGAGGCCGTGCGCGACGTGGAAATGCGCGCCGATCGGCCGGCTCATGCCGTGCACCAGGGCGACGGAGGCGTTGGAGAAGGCGATGCCGGCCTGCATGGCACCCAGCATCAGCCCCTCGCGCGCCGCGCGGTTGCCGGGCTCGGCGCAGGCCAGTTTCAGGTTGGGCCAGATCGCGCGTATCGCCGCGAGCGCCATGCCATCGGTGAACGGGCTCGCCCGGCGCGACACATAGGCTTCCATGGCGTGGGTCAGCGCGTCGATGCCGGTATCGGCGGTGAGCCGACGCGGCTTGGTGAGAGTTAGCTCATAATCAACGATGGCGATCGTCGGCATGTAGGCGAGGCCGGCGCAGAGCATTTTCTCCTGCGTCGTCTCGTCGGTGATGATGGTGAAGCGGGTGGCCTCGGAGCCGGTGCCGGCGGTGGTCGGGATGGCGATGATCGGCAGGCCCGGCGCGTCCTCCTGATGCGGCGCCTTCAGCGCCCGCATGGTGCCGCCCCGCACGGCGAGCACCGCGACGGCCTTCGCCGTGTCGATCGGGCTGCCGCCGCCGAAGCCGATGACGCAATCATGCGTGCCCTGCCTGAGAAAGGCGACCGCCGCATCGACCGAGGCCGAGGTGGGGTCGGGGATCGCCTCGGCGAAGGTGCGGGATTCGAGGCCGGCCTCGGCGAGGATGCGCTCCAGCCGGGCGACCGCGCCGTTTCTGCCGAGGAACCGGCCGGTGATGATGAGCGGGCGGCGCAGACCTTGCTGCGCCAGGGCGACGGGCAGTTCCTCGATGGCGGCGGCGCCGATACGGATCAGGCGCGGAAGCGAGATCGCGGTCATTCATCTTTCCTGAGTCGGGGCGCCCCGGCCGGTCCGGCCGGGGGCGGTATCGCGGCAGGCGGTAGCACCGACCGTTGCGCCCGGATACAGGAATTGTCGTGGGACGAATGATGTTGCGCGGGTCCGCTGGCGCTCGTCCCGGGCCTTTTTCTCAGGGCGTAGCGATACGCCGCAGGACCCCGTCCAGCCGCGCCCGTGTTCCCGCATCCGCCGCGCCGGTCATGGCTTCCGGCCGCCAATGCCGCTGGAAGGCCAGCAGCACCGTGCGCAGCGCCGCATCGGCCTCGCCCTCCGGCTCGACCTGATAGCCGAGCCGGGCGAGGCTGGCCCGCACGGGGGCGAGCGCGGCCGCGTCCGTCAGCGCATCGCCGGCGCCGAGATCCGGCACGTCCTCCGGCCACAGGCCGATGCCGTCGCGGGCGAGGCCGCGCCAGTCGAACAACTCGCCCGGGTCCTGCTTGCGGTCCGGCGCCACGTCGCTATGCGCGACCACGTTGCGCGGCGGGATCGGGTGGCGGGAGAGGATGCTCTGGCAGAGCCGGCGCACTGCCGCCATCTGCGCCGGCGGAAAGGGCCGGTAACCCCATTCATGGCCGGGATTGACGATCTCGATGCCGATCGAGCGGCCATTGAGCACGGTATGCCCGCGCCAGAACGATATTCCGGCATGCCAGGCGCGGCGCTCCTCCGCGACCAGGCGCCAGATCGTGCCGTCCTCATCGACCACGTAATGCGACGAAACCCGGGCGACCGGGTCGCGCAGCCGGTCGATGGCGTCGCCGGCGCTCTGCATGCCAGTGTAGTGCAGGATCAGCGTATCCAGCGGCGTGGCTTCGGGGCGCTCGTCGTGATTCGGGCTGGGCAGGTCGAGGATGGCGTGGGGCATCGTGGCCGGTCGGTCCAGGAAAGAGGGCGGAAGGCGATCGGCCAGATCGTAACCAGTCTGGCCGAGATATTGCTCTACATCCCGCGCTCGCGCTTGATCTGGTCCCAGGCGGCATTGATCCGCGCGACCTTGTCGTTCGCGCGGGCGATGAATTCGGGCGGGACGCCGCGGGCGGCGAGGCTGTCCGGATGGTTTTCCCGCATCAGCCGCTTCCAGGCGGCGTGCACCTGCTCGTTGCTGGCGTTGCGCGGCACGCCGAGCACGGCATAGGCACTCGGCTCCGACGACGGCCGGGCGGCACCGGGGCCGCCGCCGCCGCCGCTACCACCACCACCACCGGCGGTGAAGCGTGGCCGCCCGCTGCTGGCCCGTTCCCATGCCGCCGGATCCAGGCCGAAACGGCGATGCACCCGGCGCAGGAAGTCCAGCTCGAGGGCGTTGAGCGGGCCGTCGGCGCGGGCGATCTGGAACAGCGCGCCGAGCACGTCCTCCAGCAGGCCGGGGCTGTCGGCGAAGTTCGCGCCGAGAGTCTGGGCGTAGGGCTCGAAGCTTTCGGCGCTGTCGCGCGCCTGGTCGAACAGGCGGCCGATGTCGCGCACCGATTCGGGCGGGATGCGGAACTGGCGCTTGAAGACGTCGATCTCCGCCCGTGTCACCACGCCGTCGCATTTCGCGAGCTTGGCGGAGAGCACGACGACGGAGATGGCGAAGAGCTGATCCCGGTGCCCGAGCATCGAGGCCATGCGCGCCGGGTTGAAGGCCGTGCCGCCGAACAGGCCCTGGGTATTCATGTGCGGCAACGCGCCCTGATCCGCCGCGTGGCCAAGCGCCGCGCCGATCACCGCGCCGAACGGGCCGCCGACCGCGAAGCCGGCCATGCCGCCGATGACTTTACCCCAGTATCCCATGCCTGCTTATGTATCATGGCTTCGTTGACGGCGACAGAACGCCTCCGGACTTGGACGGATCGTGCGCGCCGTGGATTGATACGGGGCCGGGCGATGGTCCGGCGCCGTTCATTCCCCCAGATTTCTTGTGCCACTCCGAGAGCGACGGCCCCATGGACCAGCTCCCTCCTCCCGCGCGTGTCTCCGACCTCTGCGCCTACCCGGTAAAATCCTTGCGCGGGCGCTCCGTTCCCTGGATGGCGGTCGAGCCATGGGGGCTGGCCGGCGACCGGCGCTGGATGATCGTCGATCCGGTCAACCGCTTCCTGACGCAGCGGGAGGTGCCGGCCATGGCGACGATCCAGGCGGATTGGCTGGAGGACGGCATCCGGCTCGCACGGGTGGGGGCGGCGGACGCGATCGTCGTGCCGACGCCAGGAGCCGGGGCCGAGACGCTGGCCGCGACGGTCTGGGGCGATACCGTGCCGGTGCGTGCCGCCGGCGAGGAGGCTGCCGCCTGGCTCGGTGCCGCGCTCGGCCGGCCATGCCGGCTCGTCTATATGGCCGATCCGACAGTCCGCCCGGTCGATCCCCGCCATGCGGCGCCCGGCGACCGCACCGCGCTGAATGACGGCTTCCCGGTGCTGCTGGTCACCACCGGCTCGCTCGCCACGCTTAACGCGCATCTGGCGCGGCCGATTCCGGTGACCCGCTTCCGCCCGAACATCGTCGTGGAGGGGGCCGCGCCCTGGGAGGAGGAAACCTGGCGGCGCGTGCGGATTGGCGGCGTCGTGTTCCGGGTCGCGAAGCCCTGCGCGCGCTGCGTGGTCACCACCATCGACCAGGAAACCGGGGAGAAGCCCGACCCCTCCGAGCCGCTGCGCACGCTGAACCGGATTCGACGGGATGCGCGGGAGGGGGTGATGTTCGGCCAGAACCTGATCCCGGAGAGTCCGGGCCGCATCGCGGTTGGCGACGCGGTGGAGGTGCTGGCGGTCGGGCCGCGCAACGTGGATCTGGTGCCACCGCCATAGGTAAGACCGGGGGCTTTGCCCCCTGGACCCCTACTGGGGCCTTGAGGCCCCAGACCCCCAATCACTTAAGTAATGGATTCCAAAGGTTTGGCCTTTGGTGGGGTCCAGGGGCAAAGCCCCCTGGCCTTCCTGTCCCGCCTCCTGTCAGGCGATCACGCGCAGCGCCGGGCGCTCGGCCGCGGCAAGCTCGCGGTACAGCGCCAGATAGTCCTCGGCCATGCGCCGCGCGGTGAAGCGCTCCTCGAACCGGCGCCGCACCCGCTCGCGCGAGAGCGTCCCGAGCCGGCTGACGGAGGCGATGGCGCTGGTTTCGTCCTCGACGATGAAGCCGGTCAGCCCGTCCTCGACGATTTCCGGCACCGACCCACGATTGAACGCGATCACCGGCGTGCCGCAGGCCATCGCCTCGATCATCACCAGGCCGAAGGGCTCCGGCCAGTCGATCGGCATCAGCAGGCCGATGGCGCCGGAGAGGAAATCCGGCTTCTGCGCGTCGTTGATCTCGCCGATCAGGTCGACGTCCGGGCCGAGCAGCGGCTTGATCACCGTGTTGAAGTATTCCTGGTCAACCCGGTCGATCTTGGCCGCGATCTTGATGGGAATGCCGCAGGCGCGGGCGATGCGGATGGCGCGGTCCGGCCGCTTCTCGGGCGCGATGCGGCCGAGGAAGGCGAGGTATTCCGGCGTCTTCGGTTGCGGGGTCAGCAGCTTCTCCGGCAGGCCGTGCAGCACGGTGTCGACGAAATTCGCCTGCGGCAGCGGGCGGCGCTGGCTATTGGAGATGGAAACCACCGGCACGGTGGGGAAGGTGTTGAACACCGGCTGCAGCTCGGGCAGGTCCAGCCGGCCGTGCAGCGTGGTGACGAAGGGCGTGCGCTGGCGGCCGAACAGGGAGAACGGCCAGTAATCCATGTGGAAGTGGAGGACGTCGAAATCCTCCGCCTGGCGCCGCACCTCTTCCATCATCAGCATGTGCGGGGCGATCGGATCACGGATGGCCGGATCGAGTCGCAGCGCCCGCGGCCACACGGCCTCCAGCCGGGCCGCGGTCTCGGAGTCGCCGCTGGCGAACAGCGTGACGTCGTGCCCGAGCGCGACCAGCTCCTCCGTCAGGAACGAGACGACGCGTTCCGTGCCACCATACAGTTTCGGCGGGACGGCCTCGTGCAGGGGGGCGATCTGCGCAATACGCATCGGCTGAAGGTCTCCTTGGCAATGCCCTTGCCAGAAAGGCTTTGATCGCGGCGATTTTGGGGCAAGGCCGCGACAAACTTGCGTTTTGGCGAAAGTCGGGTGCACCTGTGTGTACCTGTGCGTGCAACGAAGTGCGGGAAACGGCGGCCAGGAAGGGCGGAGGCGTCATGACGATCGGAGACGAGCCGAGGCGGGGGGATTCGCCCGGGCGCCGAACGATCCGCCGCACCCAGCCGGGCCGGGGCCGCGTCATCCCCGCCATCATGCCCCGCCACCTTTCACGGTCCGTGCTGTGCGCCGTCGCCGGTTTTGCCACTTTCCTGGCCGCTTCCCCGGCCGGCGCCGCCGATCCGCAGCCCTACACCGTCGCCATCGCCCCGACCGGCGATTCCGCCCTGGACGCCGCCCTCTCCGGCAGCTCGCAGCTCAAAGCCCTGCGCACCGTGGCGCCGGCCGGGCCCTTCGCCCTGGTCGGGCGGGCACAGGGCGATATCGCGCGGCTGCGCACCGCCTTGCGGAGCTTCGGCTTCTATCAGGGGAGCGTCGCCATTACCGTCAACGGGCACGCGCTGGACGACCCCAGCCTGCCGGACATCATCGCCGCCATCCCGAAGGGGCAGAACGCGCTTGTCGCGATCACGGTCGGCAAAGGGGCGCTGTTCCATCTGCGACGGATCACGCTGACCGGCCCGGCGCCGCCCGGCGCGGTGGCGGAACTCGGCCTGCGCACGGGTGCGCCCGCGATCGCCGCCGACGTGCTGGCCGCGCAATCCCGCCTGCTCGCGGCGCTGCGCGAGCAGGGTTACGCGCTTGCCCGCGTCGATCCGCCGGTCGCGACGGAGGATCGGGCGGCGCGGGTGCTCGATGTGGATTTCAACGTGGATGCCGGCAAGCGGGTCGATCTCGGCCGGATCAGCCTGCTCGGCCTGGGCGGGGTGGATGAGGATTTCGTCCGCGGCCGCCTGCTCGTGCATACCGGGGAGCGGTTCGCGCCGAGCAAGATCGAGGCGGCGCGGCAGGATCTCGCCGCGATCGGCGTATTCTCCGGCGTGCAGGCGCGGACGGCGGCGCAGCTCGACGACGAGGGGCGCATTCCGCTCATCTTCGACATGCAGGAGCGGAAGCGGCACGCGGTGAGCCTGAACGCCGCCTATTCGACCGATCTCGGCGGCAGCGCCGGCGTCACCTGGTCAGATCGCAACCTGTTCGGCGCGGCGGAGCAGCTCAATCTGGCGGCGAGCCTCACCGGCCTCGGCGGCACCGCGGTGAACGGCCTCGGCTACGACCTCAAGGCGCAGTTCCTGAAGCCGGATTTCCTGGCGCGCAACCAGAACCTCGATGCCACCCTGGAAGGGGTGAAGGAGCATCTCGACGCCTATGATCAGACGGCGGTGATCGCCAGCGTGGCGCTGGAGCGGCGCTTCAGCAAGCGCTGGAGCGGCAGCGCCGGCATCACCGGCGAGCAGGAAGAGATCACGCAGGAGGGTGTCACCAACCACTACACCCTGCTCGGCCTGCCGGTCGCCGCCCGTTACGACAGCACCGACCTCGCCAACCCGCTCGACGATCCGACGCATGGCGTGCGCCTCGCCGCGACCGTGACGCCGACCCTGTCCTTCGACCATCGCCAGGCGACCTTCGCCGTGTTGCAGGGCAACGGCTCCACCTATCTCGATCTCGCGACGGTCGGCCTTGCCCGGCCGGGGCGGAGCGTGATCGCGGTCCGCGGCCTGATCGGCTCGGCGCAAGGGGCGACCACCTTCGAGTTGCCGCCGGACCAGCGCTTCTATGCCGGCGGCAGCGCCACCGTGCGCGGCTACAAATACCAGTCGATCGGGCCGCTCTTCCCGGATCACAACCCGGTGGGCGGCACGTCCATCGCCGCCGGCACGGTCGAGTTCCGCCAGCGTGTCTGGGGCGATTTCGGCGCGGTGGCCTTCGTTGACGCCGGCACGGTCGGCAGCGAGTCCACGCCGTTCACCGGCACGACGCGGATCGGCGCGGGGGCGGGGGTGCGATACTACACGCCGGTCGGGCCGGTCCGGCTCGACGTGGCGGTGCCGGTGAACAAGCCGCCCGGCGGCGATAGTTTCGAACTCTATATTGGTCTGGGGCAGGCTTTCTGATGCGGCGTTTCGGCAAGATCCTGGTCTGGACTTTTGGCATCCTGCTCGGCCTGCCGGTGGTGCTGGCCGGCGTGGTGCTGATCGTTGCCAATATCGGGCCGGGGCGGCGGCTGATCGAGCGGGAGACGGCGCGGCTGACCGGCGGGCAGGTGGTGCTCGCCGGGCTTGGCGGCCGCTTCCCCGATGCGCTGCGCCTCGGCCATGCCGAATTGCGCGACGCGGACGGAGTCTGGCTGGCGCTGGACGATGTGACGCTTAACTGGTCGCCGCTCGCCCTGATGCGCGGCGAGGCGCATCTGCGCGCGCTCTCCGCCCGCCGCATCGCCGTGCCCCGCCTGCCCGTGGCGGCGCCGTCCGCCGCCGCGCCGGGCCAGGCGGCGGGGCAGGGCGGCGGGTTCACCCTGCCGGTGCGGGTGGTGCTGGACAAGCTCGTGGTCGGGCGGTTCGAGATCGGCGCGCCCGTGGCGGGCGTCGCCGCGACGCTCGGCCTTGCCGGCGATGCCCGCCTTGCCTCGATGCAGGAAGGCGCGGCCTCCCTGGTCGCCACCCGCCTCGACAGTCCGGGACGCTACGCCGTCTCCGGCCGCGTCGATCCGGGCCATGTCACGGCGCGGATCGAGGCGGACGAGCCGGCGCACGGCCTCGTCTCCGGCATCGCGCAACTGCCGGACCTCGGGGCGCTGTCGCTGCGGGCAAGCCTCGACGGGCCGCGCACGGCGGAGGCGCTGGAACTGGCGTTGACCGCCGGGGAGGCGCGTGCCGGGGCGCATGGCAGCGTCGATCTGGACCACGCGGCGGCGGCGCTGGACCTGACCGCCGAGGCGCCGCGCATGGCGCCGCGGCCGGATGTCGCCTGGCAATCCGTCGCGATGACGGCGCATGTCGAAGGGCCGTGGCTGACGCCGGCGGCGCGGGCGCATGTCGCCATTGCCGGGCTCGCCGCCGGCGGCGCCGATCTCACGCAGTTGCAGGCGGATATGGAAGGGGATCGCGGCGCCGTCGCGCTGCGCGCCGCGCTGACGGGGCTGCGCCTGCCCGGGCCGAAGCCCGATCTGCTGGCCGCCGACCCGGTGCGGCTCACCGCCGCCATGCGGCTGGATCAGGCGGCGCGCCCGGTCGATTTTGCCCTTTTGCATCCGCTGTTGCGGTTGAGCGGCCACGCGGAAACCGGAGGCGCGATTCGTGGCGAGGCGACCGCGACCGTGCCGGACGTGGCGCCCTTCGGTGCCCTGGCCGGGATCGCGCTGCAGGGCCACACCACCGCCACCGCGCATGTCGCCGAGCAGGGCGCGACGATGCGGATCGCCATTGACGGCACGGCCGGGATCACCGGCGGCATGGCCCCGGTGCCCGGGCTGATCGGGCCGGATGCGCGGTTCAGCGCCAGGGCGGCGCTGACCGGGCAGGATATCGACGTCTCCAGCGCCGAGGTGAATGGCCGCACCCTGCATGTCTCGGCGCATGGCTTCGATCATGGCACCGCGCTCGACCTCGCCTGGCAGGTCGGGCTGACCGATCTCTCCGTGCTGGCGCCGAGCCTCCTCGGCAAGCTCGATATCGTGGGCCGGGCGCATGGAAAGCGGACCGATCTCGCGCTCGAAGCCGATGCAAGCGGCGAGGTCGGCGGCAAGGGCTTCCCGCGCGGCCCGGTGGCCGTCTCGGTTCGTGCCGCCGGGTTGCCGGGCGCGCCGAACGGCACGGTCGAGGCGCATGGCACGCTCGACGGCGCGAAACTGACGCTCGACGCGGCGCTGGACCGGCGGCCGGATGGCGGGCTGCATACGGTGCTGCGCCGGCTGGACTGGAAGAGCGCACATGGCGTCGCCGACCTGACCCTGCCGGCGGGCGCGCGCCTGCCGCTCGGCACGCTCGATCTCGGCATGACCCGGCTCGCCGATCTGCAACCGCTGACCGGGCAGGCGCTGACCGGCAGCGTCAAGGCCGCGATCGTCACGGAGGAACGCAGCGGCCGGCCGCTGGCGCGGATCGACCTGCATGCGCGCGATGCCGGGCTCGCCGGCAACCGGATCGGCCGGCTGGATCTCACCGGCACCGTCGCCGATCCGGCGGCGAACCCGGATGCCGCGCTGCGCCTCACCGCGGACGGCATCGCCGCCGCCGGCGTCACCGGCTCGGCGCGGGTGGAGGCGAACGGGAAGCAGGATGCGCTGGCGCTCCGGTTGACGACAGCGCTGCACGGGCTGGCCGGGGCGGATGCTTCGCTCTCCGCGGCGGCGCGGCTGGATGCCGTGGGCAAGCGGGTCGATCTCGGCGCCTTGCAGGCGGCCTGGAAGGGCGAGACGCTGCGCCTGCTCGCGCCCGCGCGGGTCGGGTTCGGGCCGGCAGTGACGGTGGACCGGCTGCGCCTCGGGCTCGGCCGCGCGACGCTGGCGCTGGCCGGGCGGCTGTCGCCGACGCTCGATCTCACCGCCTCGGCCGCCAACGTCACCCCGGATCTCGCCCGGCCCTTCGTCCCTGATTTGCAGGCGGACGGCACGCTCGGCCTGGATGCGCGGCTGATCGGCACGCCGGCGGCGCCGCAAGGGAGCGTGAAGCTGGCCGCGCGCGGGATGCATCTGCGCAGCGGGCCGGGCGCCGCCATCGCCCCGGCCACGCTGCTCGCCAATGCCGATCTCGCCGGGCGTCAGGCGCGGCTGGATGCGCGCCTCACCGCCGGGCCGCGCATCCATCTCGCGGCGACCGGCACCGTGCCGCTCGACCGCACCGGCGCGCTCGCCCTGCGCGCCAACGGGGCGCTGGACCTCACCGTGCTGAACCCGATCCTGCTCGCGGAGGGGCGGCGGGTGCGTGGCATGCTGACCCTCGACCTCGCCGCCTCCGGCAGCGCCGCCGCGCCGCGCCTCGACGGCACGATGCGGCTCGCCGATGGCGAGGTGCAGGATTATGCGCGGGGCGTGCACCTCACCGGCATGACCGCCCTGGTGCAGGCCGCCGGCGACACCGTGCGGCTGACCGATTTCACCGCCCAGGCCGGCCCTGGCACGCTCAAGGCCAGCGGCACGGCCGGGGTATTCGCCCCCGGCATGCCGGTCGATCTGCGGCTGACCGCGCACCAGGCGCGGCCGCTGGCCAGTGATCTCCTGACCGCGACGCTGGATGCCGACCTCACCTTGCGCGGCCAGGCGGCGACCCGGCTCGATGCCGGCGGGCATGTGCTGGTGCGCCGGGCCAACATCAACATCCCGGACAGCTTCCCGCCGAGCGTCGCCGTGCTCGATGTGCGGCAGCCCGGCCAGAAGCCGCCGCCGCCCGCTTCGCCCGGGCCGGTGATCGGTCTCGATCTGACGGTCGATGCGCCGGGGCAGATCTTCGTACGCGGTCATGGCCTGGACGCGGAGCTGGGCGGCCGGCTGCATGCCGGCGGCACGGCGGCCGCGCCGCAGATCAGCGGCGGCTTCGACCTGCGTCGCGGCGCGTTCAGCCTGGCCGGCACCACCCTCAAATTCACCCGCGGCCGGGTCGGCTTCAACGGCACCGGCGTGACCGGCAAGATCGATCCGACCCTGGATTTCCAGGCCGACAGCACCTCCGGCAATGTCACCGCGACGCTGAAGGTGACCGGATATGCCGACGCGCCGAAGATCGGCCTCTCCAGTTCACCGGAACTGCCGCAGGACGAGGTGCTGGCGCATCTGCTGTTCGGTCAGAGCGTCAAGCAGCTCAGCCCGTTCCAGATCGCCGAGATCGCCGCCGCCATCGCCGAGCTGAGCGGCGTCACCGGCGGCGGGCCGGGCCTGCTCGGCTCGGTGCAGCAGACGCTGGGTCTCGACCGGCTCTCGGTGGGCGGCGGCAGTAGCGGCAGCTCGGCCGGCGCGACGGTGGAGGCCGGGCGCTATGTGGCGCGCGGCGTGTATGTCGGCGCGCGGCAGGGGACGGCGGGGAACACCCAGGCGCAGGTGCAGGTCGATCTGACCCGCCGGCTCAAGCTGCAAACCACGCTCGGCAGTGGCGGCGGCACCGCGCAGGGCGCGACGCCGGAGAACGATCCGGGCAGCAGCGTCGGGCTGTCCTACCAGTTCGAATATTGACGGTGTCGTGCGCGTCAGGCCGGATCGCGTGCTGTTGCTCAAGGGCAACAGCGTTGGGAAAGCGGAGAAAGCTCCCGCCCCATTAAGGAAATCCGCAATTCAAGCGGGGTAAAGGTTGATCCATGTCAAAGCCCAGGACCCCTTGGGGGGTGTTCTCCTGGAAACGTGATCGAACCGAAAAGGATAGCCATGATGAAGGGGAAACTCTTCGCCGCCTGCCTTCTGGGTGGACTGATGGTGGCGGGGCATGCCTCCGCCCAGGGCGCAGGGGCCCAGGACGGGGGCTTCCTCGACAATCTGTTGTTCAGCGATGCGCCGGTCGGCAAGTCGGCGGGTCATGTGATTGTCCGCCTGCGTGCCATGGGCCTCCTGCCGCAAGACAGCTCCAGCACGACCTCTGTTGGCGGTCATGTCTCGGTGAGCGACCAGGCCGGGCCTGAATTCGACGCGAGCTACTTCCTGACCGATCACATCGCCGTCGAAGCGATCGTGGCCAGCACCCGGCACAATGTGAAGCTGACAGGAACCGCCATCGGGGATATCGATGTTGGCAGCGCCTGGGTGCTGCCGCCGACGGTGACGCTGGAATACCATTTCTTGCCGCACAAACGGTTCAGCCCGTATATCGGCGCGGGCGTCAACGTGTCCTTCTTCTATAATACCCAGGCCAACTCGCCGACCATCAACAAGTTCGGCATCAGCACCACGGCCGGCGCCGCGGTAAAGGTCGGGTTTGACTACAATGTCTGCGATAACTGGTTCCTGAACTTCGACGCCGAGCAGATCTTCGCGAACATCTCGGCGAGCGCGAACACGGCGCTTGGCCATGTCTCCGCCAAGGACTCGCTCAATCCGTTGGTGCTTTCGGCCGGTATCGGTTACCGCTTCTGAGGAGAAGGCCAGGGGCTCCGCCCCTGGACCCCGCCAAAGGCTTAGCCTTTGGAATCCGTTACTTAAAGGTAACGGGGGCCTGGGGCCTCAAGGCCCCAGTGGGGTTTGGGGCGAAGCCCCAAGTCTTCGCACTTCAATCTCAGGTAATCACGCTCTAAGAATCCCTCAGCCGAACGCCCCCACCTCGTGCGTGACCGCCGTGCCGATCTCCCGCACCAGGGCGAATATCCGGCCCATCGGGGCGAAGATCGTTTCATGCTCCCGCGCGTAGGAGGCGGCGGCGCGCGGCCCGCGCGGCTCCGCGTAATCCCGGTCTGAACCAGAGTCCGGCGCGGCGGGGAACACCTCCGCCAGCAGCGCCAGCGCGCCCGGCACGTCGAGCTGCGCGAGCCGCAGCGCCAGCGTCTCCCGCGTCATGCCATGCCGCGGCGAGAAAGCCGGAATCGCCGAGGCGAACAGCCAGATGCGGCCGATCAGCGCGATGCGCAGCGCGTGCAGCAGCATCTCCCGCGTCGCCATCACCGGCGCGTCCGGCCAGGCGTGACGCAGCCGCACATGATCGGCCTGAATGCGCCGGAACATGGCCTGCGCCGGCGCCCAGAGGTCGAGCTGCTCCAGTGTCCGGGCGACACTCGCGAGGTCCTCGGCGCGGCCGGGTCGCCGCGCATGCGCTGCCCGGTCCAGCCACGAGCCGGGGTCGATCAGTGAGATCACCGCCCGCAACACGTCGAGATCGGAATGTCGCAGCGCATGGCTGGCGAAATCCATGGCGCGGCGGAAGCGCGGGCTCTGTTCACGCATTTCCGCGAACAGCTCGGGCTGCCGCGCCGCCGCGCTGCCGAGGCCCTGCAACGTGTTCGCGCACCAGCCGAGCTGTTGCAGGATCGCGTTGTTCGGGATCGCCCGCAGTTCGCGCGGATGCCGGATCACCTGCGGCCCCGCCCACCCGTCCGATTGCCGTGCGCTCGGGCGCGAGCCGGTGGGATCCAGCAGCGCCGGGCCGAAGGCGCCGAGCAGCGAGGCGTAGCCGCGATCCTCGACCAGCTCCTTCATCGCGATGCCGGCGGAGGCGAAGAAATCGGCGGCGAAATCAGGCTCGTTGTAGATCGGATCGGTGGTGCCGGGCACGCTCGCGAAGGCATGCCGCGCGATGCGGGCGATGGTGGCGAGGGCGAGTTCCGGCGTGCCGAACAGCAAGTAGCCGTCGCCGCCCTGGAAGGCGCTCTCCTCGCGCGTGGCGATGCCGGCGCGGGCGAAGGCCTGCCGGCTGACCGAGGGGGAGAGGTAGCGCAGCCGGTCCAGCAGCGAGCCGGGATGCGCGCCGCGGCCGATGCTCTCGCCATGCGTGTCGAACAGGATGACCTCGACATCGCTCAGTCCGTGCTTGGCCAGCAGGTCGGCGATCTTGAGGCGCAGCCGCTCGATCAGGTAGCTCGCCGCGATCTGGCCGACATAGCGCCCGGAATCGGAATAGCCGAACTGGAGCGCCAGCCGGCCATTGGCGCGCAGATAGTCCTGATAGTGCCGGCTGCGCAGCGCCTCCTCCAGCACGCGGTCGCCATGTTCCAGCGCCTCCGCCGTCTCGAAGAGCGGGCTGATCTCGATGTGGCGCTCGATGCCGAACAGCCGCGCGAGCCAGAGCGCGCAGAGCAGCGTGTAGCCGCTTTCCGTCTCGGCGATCAGGAAGCGCACCGGGGCGTAGCCGTCGATATGCTTGACCATCTGGGCGATGGTCATCATCAGCCGCGTCGCCGAGGATTGTTCGGCCAGGATGGCGCCGAAATCCACCGACACCGGCTGGACTTGGTCCAGTGCCGCGTTGATGGCGCTGAGCAGCACGCGGCGGCGGGAACGGTCCGCCGGCGGGTCATCCAGGCCGAGGCGGAGACGGATCGCGTTGTGCAGCTGCGCCGCGTTCAGCCGCACATGCGTATGGGCGAGCGCCATGCCGTGCGACACCAGCCCGGCACGGGCGACGGCGAGCGCCATCCGCTCCTCGTCCCCGGAAGCGGCGATCGCGTCGGCGAACAAGTCAAGCAGCGGGTCGATCGAGACCAGCGCCGCGTCCCGGTGCTCGACAAGGGCGTGGGCGAAACGCTGCGTCTGCTCGGGCGTGCCCTGCTCCGGGCAGGCGGCGATCTGGGCATCGAGCATGCTCAGTGCCGTGGCGAGCCGCTCGGCCAGTGGCGCGGCGACGGCGATGCCGGAAACCTGGGCGAACAGCCGGGCGAGTTGCAGCCGCTTCATCCGCAGCCGCAGCCGCAGCGTGTCATGCCAGCCGATATCGGTGCGGCCATCGGTGTCGTAGCCGACCCAGCTCGCGAGCACGACCGAGCGTGGCTTCAGCTCCGTCCAGCGATCCGGCCAGCAGGCGCGGGCGGCGGAGAGCAGGGCGCGGTTCAGCGCGTCCAGCGCGTCGCGGCCATGCTCGATCGCCGACTGCGCCTGGACGAATTCCTGTTCGAGCGTCGGCCGTTCCGGCCGGTGGGAGACGAAGCATTGCGCCGACGGGCGGCCGCTCGCCGCCTCGGCCAGCGCCGCGAACACCTCCGGCGCCAGGGCGAAGGTGGGGTGGGCGGTGAATACGGCGGCGAAGCGGGTGCGCTCCAGCGCGGCGCGGAACTGCGCGAACTGTAACGGACTGTCATCCGGGTCCGGCCGCACCAGATGGCCGGCGAGATTGGCGAGGGCAGCCGCCGAGGCCGCCGGATCGGTGCCGCCGACATAGGCGGCAAGGCGGTGCGCGCGCTCGGTGAAGGCACTATCGCGCAAATGGCGGATCAGTGTCTCCAGCCCCGCCTCGGTCAGCTCGCCTTCGTCAAGGCGCCGGCTGATCGCAAGGGCGACGGCGAGCACGGGGTTGCCGAACGGGTCCTCCTCGGCACGGGCGCGGGCGCGCTCCGTCAGGGTCAGAAGCTCGGCGGTGAGGGCTGGTTCAGTGTCGTTCGGCATCACGGCAAGGATGCGCGTGCGTCGCGTCTTTCGGCAAGCGCGGGGGCTGTATTTCGGGCCGATGTTCTTTTGGTGCGGCGTCAGTAAAGGCCAGGGGCTCTGCCCCTGGACCCCGCCAAAGGCGTAGCCTTTGGAATCCTATACTTTGAAAGCTGATTCATCGTTAAATTAAGCTGGTTTAATTGAAATAAATATATGAAAGAAGTTTTTATTCTATTCCGATTCGAATAAAAAATTACAGACGGAATCATAAAGTGACGAGGGCCTGGGGCCTCAAGGCCCCAGCGGGTCCAGGGCAGAGCCCTGGCCTTTACTTCCCCGCGAACCTGTTCAGGCGCAGCGCAGGATCATCTCCAGGGCATGTGCAACAGCGGCGCTACGCACGCCAGCGCGGTCGCCGAGGAAGATCCGCCGCTCGGTGTGCGCTGGCGTGCCGGCGCGGGCGCAGCCGAACCAAACCAGGCCGACCGGTTTGTCGGCGCTGCCGCCGCCCGGGCCGGCGATGCCGGTCACTGACACCGCGATGTCGGCGGCCGAATACCGTAACGCGCCCTCCGCCATCCGCGCCGCCACGGCCTCGCTGACTGCGCCGACCGCCGCGATCAGCCCTTCCGGCACGTCCAGCATCTCCGTCTTGGCGGCGTTGGAGTAGGTAACGAAGCCGCGGTCCAGCACGTCCGAGGAGCCGGCGATCGCGGTCAGCGCCGCGGCGATCAGGCCGCCGGTGCAGCTTTCGGCGGTCGCCAGCCGCAAGCTGCGCGCGCGTAGCGTGGTGAGGACGCGTTCGGCGGCGGCTTCGATGGGGGCTTGGGTCATGCTGGCTCGGCCTTTGCGGCAAGGGGGGCGGTGTGTCCGGGCCCGCCGGATCGAGGGGACGCCTGTGTCAACCGGGCCGCGCGTGGTCCGGGCGCTGGGATGTCAGGCGGCCGGTGTCGATGGCGGCGCGGAAGGCTTGCCAGTCGCGTTCGGTCTGATCGGCATAGGCCAGGGCGAAATCGGCGATCGCGTGGTCGAAGACCGATCCGCCGCCCATATAGCCGGCGAGGATCGCGGCATCGCCGGCGCGGGCATGCGCGCGCCCCAGGGTGCGGCCGCAGAGCCGGGCATGGAAGGGCAGGGCGGCCTCGAAATCCGTGCCGATGGCCGCGAGCTGCTCGTCCTTCAGCCGGCGGACGTAGAAATAGCGCCCATCCACCTTCTCGTGCGGGAAGCCGAGGAAGATGTCGGTTGCCGCCTGCAACATGCGCTGACCGGTGACCACGCGCTCGCCCTGGTTGACGTAGGCGGAGGCGCCGGCATGAGGGGCGAGCACCGAGGCCTGCGCTTCCTTCAATTGCAGGATCAGCGGCGAATCGTCCGGCGAGACGAACAGGCCGATGGCGCAGAACGTGCCGACCGAGCCGATCCCGACCACCTTGAAGGCGACATCCCGCAGGGAATAGCGGCTGAGCAGCACCCGCCGGTCCTCCTGCAAGGTGGCGGCATAGGCGGCGAAGGCGGCGCGCGCGGTGGCCTCGTGGCGCCTGGCGTGATGCACCACCTGGTCCGGCTTGTCTTGAATGGTCCAGACGCCGTCCTTGAGTTCCGGCAGGTCGTAATGGGTGCGGGCGCCGCGCATCGCGGCGTCCAGGTGCTTCTCCATCCGGCGACGCATCCCGTGATCGTCGATGTCCTCGATCGCCGCGCGCAGATCCACGCGGTCATTCCAGGCGAGCAGGGGCGGCAGGGGGGCGAGCCGGGCCACGGTCTTGCGATAGGCGCGGGCCGCGCGCCGGGCGAGCTTGTGGCAGGCTCCGTCGGAAAGCCCGGCCCCCCGCCCGGCGACGGCGAGGCTGGTGGCGAGCCGCTTCAAATCCCACTCGAACGGAGCGGGCAGGGTTTCGTCAAAATCGTTGACGTCGAAGAGCGGTATGCCCTCGGGGGAGGCATAGGTGCCGAAATTGGCGAGATGGCAGTCGCCGCAGGCCTGCACCCGCAGGCCGGTGGTGGGCGTCATCTCCAGGTCCGTCGCCATGATGGCGGCGGCGCCGCGCAGGAAGGCGAAGGGAGAGGCCTGCATGCGGGTGTAGCGGAGGAGCAGCAGTTCCGGGATGCGGCGCTTGCCCTCGGCGATCAGGATCTCGATCGGGTCGGCACGGTCGGCGGGTGGAGACCACTCGGCATGCACCCCACGCGGCACCAGGCGCCGCCGGACGGCGCCGGCGGCCAGCCGGTCGGCGACGGGGGCCAGGGGAGGCGGCGCGGGAGCATCCATGGGCCGTGGAAGGTAAGCCGGCGGGGGCGTGCCCTCAAGGGCTTGCCGGCCCGCCGGGATCATGCCGGCGCCGGGGGCGTGTGCGGCTTCTGGACCGTGATCGGATCAGGTGAACTGATCCGATCACGGTCCAGGCATTGTTTTGAGAGCGCGATTCACGCTTTCCGACTGTCAGCCTCAAGCGATCGCGCTCTATTCCTCGGCCGCCAGACGCGCCGCCTGATCCTCGGCGATCAGCGCATCCACGAACTCGTCCATCTCTCCCTGCATCACCCGGTCGATCTTGTAGAGGGTGAGGTTGATCCGGTGGTCCGAGACGCGGCCTTGCGGGAAATTGTACGTGCGGATGCGTTCGCTGCGGTCGCCGGTGCCGACCTGGGCCTTGCGGTCGGCGGCGCGCGTGGCGTGCAGGCTGGCCCGCTGCTGCTCATAGAGCCGGGCGCGCAGGATCTTCATCGCCTTCGCCCGGTTCTTGTGCTGGCTCTTTTCCTCCTGCATCGCGACGACGATGCCGGTCGGGATATGGGTGATGCGGACGGCGCTCTCGGTCTTGTTCACGTGCTGGCCGCCGGCGCCGGAGGCGCGGTACACGTCGATGCGCAGGTCACTCTCGTTCACCTGCACGTCCACTTCCTCCGCTTCCGGCAACACGGCGACGGTGACTGTGGAGGTGTGGATGCGCCCCTGGCTCTCGGTCGCCGGCACGCGCTGCACGCGATGGACGCCGGATTCGTATTTCAGCCGCGCGAACACGCCGCGCCCGGTGATCTCGGCGATGCCTTCCTTGATGCCGCCGAGGCCGGTATCGGCATAATCCAGCACCTCGAAGCGCCAGCCATGCGATTCCGCGTAGCGCTGGTACATGGTGAACAGCTCGGCCGCGAACAGCGACGCCTCGTCGCCGCCGGCGGCGGGGCGCAGTTCCAGGATGGCGCTGCGCTCGTCCGCCTCGTCCTTCGGCAGCAGGGCGAGGCGGATCTCATGTTGCAGCTTCGGCAGCTTCTCGCGGAGCGCGTACAGTTCCTGCTCGGCGAGATCGCGCATCTCGGGGTCGGCGAGCAGCGTTTCGGCGCCGCGCGCCTCCACTTCCGCCATGCGCAATTCCTCGATCCGGGCGACGACCGGCTCCAGCTCGGCGAGTTCGCGCGAGGCACGGGAGAACGCCTCGCCGGTCAGCCCGCCGGCCAGTTCCGCCCGCAGCTCATCGGCGCGGGCGACGATGCGGTCGAGCTTCAGGTCGAAGCTCATCCGGCCTGCCCGGCGGCGAGGCGGGCGGGGATCTCCGCCAGCAGCATTTCCGTCTGCTCGCCGCTGCCGAGATCCTTCACCTGGGCGACACCGCGCTCGAGTTCCGCATCGCCGAGGATGATGGCGAGGCCGGCGCCGATGCGGTTCGCCCGTTCCATGCGGCGCTTGAGATTGCCGCGATACGCCATCTCGGCGCGCAGCCCGGCGCGGCGCAGCGCCTGCAGCAGGGGGATTGCCGCCGTTTCCGCCGTGTCGCCCATCGGCACCACCGCGACCGGCACCGGCGCGGGCGGCGTTTCCAGGAGCAGCATGGAGAGGCGCTCGATCCCCGCCGCCCAGCCGACGGCCGGCGTGGGCGGCCCGCCCATCTCCGCCACCAGCCCGTCATAGCGGCCGCCCGCCATCACCGTGCCCTGCGCCCCGAGGCGGTTGGTCACGAACTCGAAGGCGGTGTGGCTGTAATAATCGAGGCCGCGCACGATGCGGGGATTCTCGCGGAACGGCACGCCGAACCGCGTCAGCCGCTCGCGCACGCCGTCATAGAAGGCGGCGGCGGCGGCGGTCAGGTAGGCGCCGATGGTGGGCGCGCCGAAGACGATGCCGCGGTCGCCGTCATCCTTGCTGTCCAGGATGCGCATCGGGTTGCGCGCCAGGCGGTCCTGGCTTTCCTCCGAGAGGCTGTCGCGGTGGTCGGTGAAATAGGCGACCAGGGCGGCGCGGTAGGCGTGGCGGCTTTCCGCGTCGCCGAGCGTGTTCAGCTCCAGCATCGTCTCATGGGCGACGCCGAGCGCCTGCAGGATGTCCCAGCCCAGGGCGATCGCCTCGGCATCGGCCAGCGGCTCGGCGGCGCCGATCAGCTCGGCGCCGATCTGGTGGAATTGCCGGTAGCGCCCCTTCTGCGGCCGTTCGTAGCGGAACATCGGGCCGGCATAGAAAATCTTTTGCGGCAGGGACTGGGTGAGGCCGTTCGTCACCAGGGCGCGGCAAATGCCGGCGGTGCCCTCCGGGCGCAGGGTGACGCTGTCGCCGCCGCGATCCTCGAAGCTGTACATCTCCTTCGTCACCACGTCGGAGGTGTCGCCGAGGGTGCGGGCGAAGACGCGGGTGTCCTCGAAGATCGGCGTCGCCCACTCGTCGAAGCCGTAGCCGCGCGCGAGGCGGCGGGCCGTCTCCACCACATGCGTGTGGCGGCGCTGGTCTTCACCGATCAGATCCCGCGTGCCGCGGACCGGCTGGAGCTTTTCCACTAGAGAGCGTCTCGAAATCCAAAGGGAAAAAGGAAGGCCAGGGGCTTTGCCCCTGGACCCCACTGGGGCCGTCGGCCCCAGACCCCTTTAACGAAAGGGTTTCCAAAGGGCTATGCCCTTTGGCGGGGGTGCAGGGGGCGGAGCCCCCGGCGGTTCTACTCAGCCGCTTCGGCTTGCTCGTCCTTCTCGGCGCGCAGTGCCTCGGCCTTGCGCTCGACCAGCTCGACGATGTGCTCGACCATGTCGGCCCCATCGATCGTGTGGTCGGTCTTGCCGGCCGCATAGACCATGTGCCGCCCGCTGCCGCCGCCGGTGAGGCCGATATCCGTCATCAGCGCCTCGCCCGGCCCGTTCACCACGCAGCCGATGATGGAGAGGGTGATCGGCGTGTCGATATGCGCCAGCTTTTCCTCCAGCTTCGCCACCGTGTCGATGACGTTGAAGCCCTGCCGGGCGCAGGAGGGGCAGGAGATGATCTTCACGCCGCGGTGCCGCAGGCCGAGCGACTTCAGGATGTCCCAGCCGACATGCACCTCTTCCTCGGGCTCGGCCGAGAGGGAGACGCGCATCGTGTCGCCGATGCCGGCCCAGAGCAGGCTGCCGAGGCCGATCGAGGA
>DATJWY010000097.1:0-16026 GCA_035500775.1 Acetobacteraceae bacterium | reverse complement strand
ACACGCAGGCTCGGCGTGCTGCGCAGTTCGGCCAGGATGCGCTCCTGGCGCTCGGCCTTGGGGGGCTTGGGTGGATGATCCATGGGCCTTGTGCGTCGGGGAAAGGGTTGAAGGCCAGGGGCTCTGCCCCTGACCCCACCAAAGGCAAGCCTTTGGAATCCATTACTTAAGTGATTGGGGGTCTGGGGCCTCAAGGCCCCAGCGGGGTCGAGGGGCAGAGCCCCTCGTCTTGCTTGTTCGGATCAGGCTCAGGCCGCCTCGCGCGCCTGCCCGAGCGCGGTATCCAGCCGCTCCAGCACGTCCGCGCACTGCGCCTCGGTCATCAGCACGCCCGGCTTGAACTGCAGGATTCGCGGATCGAGCGTGGAGAAGATCGCCCACACCCCGTTCTCGTACAGCGCGCGGGAGACGAAGCGCGCCCCCTCCGGATGATCGAAGCCGAGCCCGATGATCAGCCCGTTCTGCCGGATCTCGTTGAAGAATCCGCCATGCACCTTTTGCAGCGTGGTGAAGCCCTCGGCGAAGATCCGCGTCACCCGCGCGGCGTTCTCGCGCACCTCCGGCCGGCCGCACATCTCCACGACCTTGAGCCCGACCAGGCAGCCCAGCTCGCCGCCGCCGCCCGTGGACATATGCCCGAATCCGTCCTGCTCCAGCCAGGCGCCGGAGCGCTCGTTCACCAGCACCACGCCGAGCGGATACAGGCCGCCGCCAATTCCCTTGGCGGAGACGATGATGTCCGGCACCACGCCGTAGCCCTCGATCGCCCACATCGTGCCGGTGCGCATCAGCCCGGTCTGCACCTCGTCGGCGATGTAGAGCGTGCCGTGTTCCTCCGCCGCCTGTTTCACGGCCTGCAGATAGCCCGGCGCCGGCATCGGGAAACCGTACGTGGCCGGAATCGTCTCCATGATCACCGCGGCGACATCACCGCCCGCGAGCGCCGCGCGCATCGCCTCGATGTCGTTGAACGGCACATGCACGAATTCATCCGGCCGGCCGGCGAGGAAGAGATTCGAGAAGCGCGCGTCGCCGGTGCAGACGGCAAGCCCGGTATGGCCGTGATAGCCCTTGATGATGCTGACGATCTTGCGCCGCCCGGTGGCGTTGCGGGCGGATTTCAGCGCGATGTCGATCGCCTCGCCGCCGCCCGAGCCATAGATGGTGCGGCAGATCGGCCAGGGCGCGGTCGCCGCCAGCGCCTCCGCCAGCGCCGTGCGGGCGAGCGAGGGGAAATGATGGTTGCCGATGTCGAAATGATCGAGCCCGTCCTTCAGCGCCTGCACCAGCTCGGGATGGCGGTGGCCGAAATTATAGGTGCCGCCGTTAAGGTGCATGTCGATCAGCGTGTGGCCGGACAGGTCGGTGAGGATGTAGCCCTCGCGTTTATCGATCACGAGGTCGGTCCCCGAATTCTGCCAGAACCGCGTCTTGTTGGGGTTCCAGTACTGGGCCGAACGCTCCAGGAGATCCGCCTTCGAGTCGTACCGGAACTGACCGTAATCGTGCATCGGTTTGCTCTCCCGCCTGCGCCGTCTGTCCCGGCGTGATGATGGGACTACCACGCTCAATGTTGGCTTTACAACATGCGACCGAGTGCCGCATCCTGTGCGCAAGGCAGACCCGAAAGGACGGCACCGTGGTCTACGACGAGACCTATCTGGCTTCCCTGGAGCAGGCGGTGCGCGCCGCGCTGCCGGTCTGGTCGCTGTCCCCGGGCACGGATCTGCGCCTGCTCTGCATCTCGGAGAACGCGACCTATCTCGCCGAGGACCCGGAAGCCGGCACCCGCCTCGTGCTGCGCGTGCACCGGCCAGGCTATCACAGCGAGGATGAGATCCGGTCGGAACTGGCCTGGATCGGGGATCTGCGCGCCTCGGGCGCGGTGCAGACGCCAGCGCCGGTGCCGACGCGCGGGGGCGACCCGGTCTGCCGCCTCGATGTCGGCGGGGTGATGCGGCAGGCGGTCGCCTTCGAGCACGTCCCCGGCCGCACCCCGGACGAGACGGACGACCTGCCGGCCTGGTTCCGCGTGCTCGGCGGCGTCACCGCGCGCATCCACGCGCATGCGCGCGCCTGGAAGCGCCCCCCCGGCTTCCAACGCAAGGTGTGGGACTTCACAACCATGCTCGGCGAACGCGGCCATTGGGGACAGTGGCGCGACGGGCTCGGCCTGGATGGCCCCAGCACCGCGCTGCTCGAACGCGCCACCACCGTGATCCGCGAGCGCCTCGCGCGCTACGGCACGGGCCCGGACCGGTTCGGCCTGGTGCACGCCGATCTGCGCCTCGCCAACCTGCTCGTCGATCAGGACGCGTTGCGCGTCATCGATTTCGACGATTGCGGCTTCAGTTGGTACGCCTACGACTTCGCCGCCGCCATCAGCTTCTTCGAGCACGACCCGATTGTGCCCGCGCTGCTCGATGCCTGGGTGGAAGGGTATCGCGCGGTCGCCCCGCTCGCGCCGGAAGACGTGGCGGAAATCCAAACCTTCATGGTGTTGCGCCGTATTTTGCTCATTGCCTGGGTTGCCTCGCATGCGGAGACGCCGACCGCGCAGGCGATGGGTGTGCCGTACACCGAAGCCGCCTACCCGCTCGCCGAGGCCTATCTCTCGTCTCATGCCAACGGCCGGCATGGGTAACTTCATTGGTAAGGCCAGGGGCTCTGTCCCTGCCCCCCAATCCGTAACGAAACGGGGTCTGGGGCCAATGGCCCCAGTGGGGTCGAGGGGCAACGCCCCTCGCCTTCCTTGACTCACGACAACGCCTGAACGCGGAGCACCTCACATGTTCACCTCGCTTGCCGGACGCAGCGTCATCGTCACCGGAGGCAGCAAAGGCATCGGCCGCGGCATCGCGCTTCGCTTAGGCGCCGTCGGCTGCAAGGTTCTGGTCGTCGGCCGCACCCTGGCTACCGCGGAGGCGACCGCGGCGGAGATCACGGCGGCGGGCGGCACCGCTCTCGGTTTCGCCGCCGATGTCGCGGACGCGGCGGCGGCGCGGGCGATGGCCGAGGCAGCGGTCGCGGCATTCGGCGGCATCGACATTCTGTGCGCCAACGCCGGCATCTTTCCGGCGGCGAAGCTGGAGGCGATGACGCCGGAGGAATTCGATCAGGTGATCGCCGCCAATCTGCGCGGCACTTTCCTCTCGGTCAGCGCTTGCCTGCCGGCAATGAAAGCGCGCGGCAAGGGGCGCATCGTCATCACCTCCTCCATCACCGGGCCGATCACCGGCTATCCGGGCTGGGCGCATTACGGCGCGAGCAAGGCCGGCCAACTCGGCTTCATGCGCACCGCCGCGATCGAGCTGGCGCCCGCCGGGATCACCGTGAACGCCGTGCTGCCGGGGAACATCGCCACCGAGGGTCTCGCTGATCTCGGCGCGGAGTACCGGGCGCGCATGGAGGCGGCGATCCCGCTGCGGCGGCTCGGCTCGGTGGAGGACATCGCCAATGCCGCGCTGTTCTTCGCCACTGACGAGGCGGCCTACGTTACCGGGCAGACGATCGTGGTGGATGGCGGGCAGGTGCTGCCGGAATCGCCGATGGCGCTGGAGGAGATGGGTTGATCTGATTGTTTTCAGGCGAGGGGCTCTGCCCCTCGACCCCGCTGGGGCCTTGAGGCCCCAGACCCCCACAATTTTCAAAATTTCCTGATAATTGGCAACGTTTCCAAACGGATTGGGGGTCTGGGGCCTCAAGGCCCCAGCGGGTCCAGGGCAGAGCCCCGGCCTTCCCCAAGGATTATCCCCAGCGTTGCGCGGCCGCCTCATCCGTGTCCCGCGCCGCGACCCAGGCGCGTTCGCCGTCCGCGAACTCCTCCTGTTTCCAGAACGGCGCTTTGGTCTTCAGCCAGTCGATGAGGAATGCGGTCGCCTCCATCGCTGCCTGCCGGTGCGCCGCCGCGGCGAGCACCAGCACGATCGGCTCGCCCGGTAGCAGCCGGCCATGGCGATGCACCACCCGGCAGCCGAGCAGGTTCCATCGCTGTTCGGCCTGCTCGGCGATGCGTTGCATCGCCCGCTCGGTCATGCCGGGGTAATGTTCCAGGCACAGCGCGGCGAGCGGACGGTCCGGGTCGCTGCGCACCACGCCGAGGAAGCTGCCGATCCCGCCGATATTCGCGCGCGCGCCCAGCAGGCGCTCGGTCTCCTCGGCGATGTCGAACGGCTCCGCCTGCACCCGCACCTCGGCCATCTCAGCCTCCGGTCACCGGGGGGAAGAACGCGACTTCGTCCCCGGGCGAGAGCGGCGTGTCCGGGGCGGCGAAATCCTGGTTCACCGCGGCGCGCACCAGGCGCGGATTGGCAAAAGCGAGGGCGTGGCCGTCATCGCGCGCCCGCAGCCAGGCCATCAGGTCGCCCACGGTAACGACGCCGTCCGGCAAGGGGACGGTCTCGCTCGCGTGCCCGGTCCGCTCGCGCAGCCAGGCGAAATAGAGAATACGGATCGGCGCCGACATGCGCCGCATGCTAGAGCAACGCCGCATCGAAGGGAACGCGCGCCGTCATCGCCGAACCGGGCGCGGAGGCCTTCACTGAGCCATGCGGTCATGTCATGGCCCGCCCACAGGGAAGACTGGATCCGGCCTTGGAGTTGAGACACGGCAATACGATCACGGCGGAGCTGATCGCGGTGGTGGTGGCGGTCACGGCGGGGGAGCCGCGCGTTCTCACCATTGCCCAGGGGGCGGCGCTTCCCTCCGGCTCCTTCGAATCCGCGCACCGCTCCCTGCAGGCCGGCCTCCGCTCCTGGGTGGAGCGGCAGACCCATCACCCGCTCGGCTATGTCGAGCAGCTTTACACCTTCGCCGATCGCGACCGCGCCCCGACCGGCGATCGGGTGATCTCCATCAGCTATCTCGGCCTGACCCGCGAGGCGGCCGGCGCCGAGGGGGCGGATGCCAGTTGGCACAGTTGGTATCGCTATTTCCCCTGGGAGGATTGGCGGGAGGGCCCGCCCACGCTGATCGAGGCCGAGATCGCGCCCCGGCTCGGCGCATGGACCGAGGCGGCGCCGGACGAGGCGACGCGGCGCGGCCGCCGGCAGCGCAAGGATGTCGTCTTCGGCCTCGGTGGCCGGCCCTGGAACGAGGAGCTGGTGCTGCAACGCTACGAGCTGCTGTGGGAGGCAGGGCTGGTTCCGGACGCGATGCGCCGCCAGGATGCGCCCGCCGTCCCGCCGCTGCTGGGCGAGCCGATGGTGCAGGATCATCGCCGCATCCTCGCCACCGGCATCGCCCGGCTGCGCGCCAAGATCAAATACCGGCCGGTGGTGTTCGAGCTGATGCCGGAGGCCTTCACCCTGCTCCAGTTGCAGCGCACGGTGGAGGCGCTGGCCGGGCGCCTTCTGCATAAGCAAAACTTTCGCCGCCTGATGGATCAGCAGAATCTGGTCGAGGAAACCGGGGAGACGACGATGGACACCGGCGGGCGTCCCGCGCGCCTCGTTCGTTTCCGCCGCGCGATCCTGGAGGAGCGGGCGATGGCGGGAACCAAGCTGCCGCTGGCCGGCGCAAAGGCTTGACATGGGTCGGGACTGAATGAAGGCCAGGGGCTCTGCCCCTGGACCCCGCCAAAGGCCAAGCCTTTGGAATCCACTTGTTTTCTGGATTGTGTTCGCGGTTTTCGAGCGGCTGAAACCGCCAGGAAAACGAATGGTTTCCAAAGGCCTCCGGCCTTTGGCGGGTCGAGGGCGGAGCCCTCGCCTTGCCTCCGGCGGTCAGTGCCGGACCCGCATCGAGGATATCAGATCAGGGCACGTTCGCTCCGTTCTGGCCCGACGCCTTGTCCAAATTGGCGCGGTGGATCACGTAGGCGCGGATCGCCGCCGCCTTGTCGTGGTCGAGCACGCGGGCGAAGGAGGCCATGCCCGCGTTCTGCAACCCGCCCTTGAGCAGGATGTCGAACCACGCATCCTCATGCAGGAAGCGCGAGGCCCGCAGATCCGGGTTCACCCGGCCGCTGACCACCCCGCCGCCATGGCAGACGGCGCAGAACTGGTTGAACAGCACCTCGCCCTGGGCCACCGTCTCCGCGCTCGCCGTATCCGGCGGCGGGTTGAGGATGAACTTCGCTTGCTCGGAGGGCGGCGGCAGGGTCGCCGTGCCGCCAACCTTGAACACCAGCAGGCGGCTGATATTGCGCAGATTGCCGGAGGCGAGGGATTGCACGCCCTCCATCAGCGGAAAGGCGCCGCCCCAGCCGGCCAGCACGGCGATGTACTGCTCGCCATCCACCGTGTAGGTCATCGGCGGCGCGATCACCGCCGTCTGCGCGTCGGTGGACCAGAGCTTCTCGCCGGTATCGGCGCGGTAAACGACGAATTCGCCCGCGGCGGTGCCCTGCGCGACGATGTTGCCGGCCGTCGCCAGCGTGCCGCCGTTCCACGGGCCCTTATGGTCGGCGCGCCAGACTTCCTTCTGGTGGACCGGATCCCAGGCCTGGAGATAGCCCTTCACCTTGTAGTCAGGCGCGGCGCCGGAATCGGTGGCGAGGTTCCACCCTTCGGGCTGTGTCTTGTAGTTCTTGGTGGGGCCGTACCACCAAGGGATTTCCTGCGTCGGGATGTAGACCAGCCCGGTCTTCGGGCTGTACGACATCGCGTGCCAGGTATGGGCGCCGAGCGGGCCGGGCAGGATCGTGACCTGCTTGCCCGTCTTGTCGTAGCGGATACCCGGAACCTCGATCGGCCGGCCGGTCTTCATGTCGATCCCGCTGGCCCAGGTGATCTTGATGAAGTTATTGGCCGAGATCAGCTTTCCGGTGGCGCGGTCAAGAACGTAGAAAAAGCCGTTCTTGTTGGCCTGCATCAGCACCTTGCGGGGCTGGCCGTCGATCACGAGATCGGCCAGCATCAGTTGCTGGACGGCGTCGTAGTCCCACTCCTCGCCCGGCGTCGCCTGATAATGCCAGACATATTCGCCGGTATCGGCGTTGAGCGCCACGATCGAGGAGACGAACAGATTGTCGCCCTCGCCCTGGCTGCGCGCCGTGTGGTTCCATTCGAGTCCGTTGCCGACGCCGAAATAGACGAGGTTGAGGTCCGGGTCATAGGAGATCGCGTCCCAGACCGAGCCGCCGCCGCCATTCTTCCACCACTCGTCGGACCAGGTCTTGGCGGCCATCTCCATGGCCTTGTTCTCGAACGGCTTCGAGGGGTCGCCCGGGACAGTGTAGAAGCGCCAGGTCAGCTTGCCGGTCTCGGCATCGAAGGCGGAGATATAGCCGCGAATGCCGTATTCGGCGCCGCTGGTGCCGATGAGCACCTTGCCGCGGACGACGCGCGGCGCCTGGGTGAGCGTATAGGGCTTCTTCGGATCGGCCACCCACACGCTCCAGACCGGCTTGCCGGTCGCGGCATCGAGCGCGACCAGACGGCCGTCGAAGGTCGCGATAAAGATCTTGCCGTTCCAGGCGGCGACGCCACGATTGACGAAGTCGCAGCAGCCATCGACGCCCTTCGCGCGCGGCACCAGCGGGTCGTAAGACCAGATCAGCTTGCCGGTCTTGCCGTCATAGGCCTTCACGATGCTCCACGCGGTGGAGACATAGAGCACGCCGTTGATCGCGAGCGGCGTCCCTTCCTGGCCGCGATTGGTCTCGAGATCGGCGTACCAGGCGAGGCCGAGCTGCTTCGCGTTGTCGGCGTTGATGCCGGTGAGCGGGCTGTAGCGCTGCTCGCTATAGGTTCGGCCGTAGGTCAGCCAGTCGCCTGGGGTCTTGTCGGTGTTGATGATCCGCGCGGCATCCACGTCCGCCGGCCCGGCGGCCCGGCCCGGCCCGGCCCCGAAGGCCGAGAAGAACAGCGCCGCCGCGGCGATGGCGAGCAGCGAGGCGCCTCTGCCTCGCTGGCGGGCGGCCGAGGCGAACCGGACCGTGTCCGGGCCACCGGCGAATGTGTCAGACATCGGCAGACCTCCTTCGCCGACCGCCGATACGGCGCCGGCGCGATAATATCCCCACTCAAGGGGTGTCGGTTACGGGGCAGCCTGGGACTGTTGAACCGGCGACGACGCGGCCTCCGTCCCGTAATAGGCGGCAAGGGCCCGCCGCTCCTCCGGGGTCAGTTGCCGGGCGACCGTCCGCATCTGCTCGTTGATGTCGTTCTGTCGCTGGCCGGTCGCGAAGGCCACGAGTTGGTGCTCGATATAGGCCTGCTGCTGACCCGCCAGCGTCGGCGCGCCGAGCTTGTGCCCGCCCGGACCGTGGCAGGCCGCGCAGGGCGGAATGCCGCGCTCTGGCGCGCCGGCATAGACGAGGCGGATCGCCGGATCGGTTTGCCGCAGGCTGCGCCCGGCCGCCGGAGCACGCTCAGCGCCGTATTTCGGCAGGCCGGGGCGGCTGGCCCAATAGGCCGCGACATCCGCCGAGTCCTGAGGCGACAGCAGCGACGCCATCAGCGTCATATCGCGCCAGGGACGCAGCCCGTTCCGGAAGTCGTCGAGCTGCTTGTAGATCACCGCGGCGTCCATGCCGGCGAGGGTCGGCATGAGGCCGGCATTGCTGATGCCGTTGGCGTTGTGGCAGGCGGTGCAGCTCATGGCGAGGTCGGCGCCGTGCTGCGGGTTGCCGGCACGGATTTGCCCGAGCGTCGCCTCGGTCCAGGCGACGTACGAGGAGACGTGCAGCGGCGGCTGCGGCTCCTTCGCCGGCCCCTTGTCGGCGGTAAGGCCGAGGCCGCGGCAAATGGCGCTCCAGGTGTCCAGAACCGGACCGTTTTGCTGGTAGCGGCTCAGAACGGCGAAACCAAGGATGCACGAGATGACAAGAGTTGCCGCCAAAGCGCCCCAGCCGATACGCGGCCAGGGATTACCGGGCGTGTCGTGTGCCATTTATCGCCCCTCCACGCTCGTCACGTAGGCGGGAACCGAATGCGACCTGAGCAGGAAGAACTGGCCGACCGGATAGCCGTAGGCGACCAGCATCAGCACGGCCAGGATCGCGTTCCACAGCCCGAAGCTGTTGAGGGAAGCGGGCACGTGCTCGGGCGGGTTGACCGCGAGCGCGTAGCGTAGCTTCTCGGTGACCGTCTTCTCGCCGAACTGCGAGCGGACGAGGATGAAGATCAGCAGGATCGCCGAGCTGAGCAGGATCAGTCCGCCGATGACCGACAGGATGACCAGCGGCGCGATGGGGGCCATGGCCGGGTCGCTGTAGTCGAACACGGCGACGCGGCGCGGCTGGCCCATCAGTCCCGCGATGTGCCAGGGGATGGTGGTGAGCAGCATGCCCCAGAACCACAGCCAGAGCTGTTGGCAGGCCAGCTTCTTCGACATCAGCGGCCTGCCGGTGATGCGCGGCCACATCTCGTAGGCGATCGCGAAATACATGATCACGACGGCGCCGCCGAAGATGAGGTGGAAGTGCGCCGGCACCCAGGCGGTGTTGTGGATGGTCGAGTTCATCGCGTAACTCATGTTGATGAACCCGCCGAACCCGCCCCCGCCAAGCATCAGCAGCGACAGTCCGACCGCGAGCACCATCGGCTCACCCCATGGCAGCGCGCCGATCCAGCCGAACAGCCCCCGCCCGCCACGCGCCCGGCCCGCGATCTCCAGGCTTGCCGTCACCGAGAAGACGGTGAGCAGCGTCGGCAGGGAGACGAAGAAGGTGAAGAAGGACTGGACGAACTTGAAGCCGGCGGCATGTTCCGGATCGGCGAACAGGTGGTGCATGCCCACTGGCACGGAGAAGATCAGGAACATGATGAAGGTGAGCCGCCCCATCGTGTCGCTGTAGAGCCGGCCGCCGGCCGCCTGCGGCACCAGGGTGTAGAAGGCGACATAGGCCGGCATCAGCCAGAAATAGACGATGGCATGCAATGTCACCGAGAACAGGGTGCGCGCGAGGCCGGCATCGATCACCGTCGTCCAGCCGAGGCTGCGCGGCAACAGGATGCCGGCGAGCTCGATGAGGACGCCGGCGGCTGACCAGGCCCAGAGCAGCGCCGTCGCAGTGATCGCGAACATGGCGAGCGGCACCGGCTGGCCCGGATTGTCGCGTTTCCACGCCGCCATGTTCAGCACCATCAGCACGACCCAGATCATGGAGCCGGCGATGAGCAGGAACACGCCACCATAGTACCAGGCGCTGCCGAGCAGCGGCGCGTAGAAGGTGTAGAGCACCGAGGCCTGGCCGCGCAGGATGGGCACGGCGGCCATCACCGTGCCGGTCACGCAGATGACGAAGCCGAGCCAGGCGGCACCGACGCCGCGGATCGGCCGGCCGAGGCTGGTCGCTGTGACGGCATAGCCGAAGCCCATGGCGAAGAAGGTGGTGATGACATAGGCCATCATCGTCCCATGCAGCGTCACCGAGGCGTAGTAGGCATCCGGGTCGTCAAGCGGGGCCGGCAGCGGGCTGCGCATGAGCATCTGCCAAAAGCCGAGCAGCACGGCGGGCAGGAAGAACCCGAAGGCCACCCAGTAGTGATAGAGGGAAAGACGGCTACTGTTCTGCACAGCTCGTCCTTTCGATCGGCGTCATGGAAGGGAACTGGTCTTTCGGCACGACGACGACGCGGGACCACATGCCATGATGGCCGAGGCCGCAATATTCGTGGCACGGCATCCGGTATTCGCCCGGCGTGTTGAACGTCGTCCGCACGTCGGAGACGAAGCCCGGCACCACCATGCTGTTCACGTTCGTGTTAAGCAGCAGGAAGCCGTGGATCACGTCGGCACTGGTGAGGCGGAACTTGACCGGCGTTCCGGCCGGCACCTTCACGCAGGACGGCACGAAACTGTATTGCTGCGCGATCATGCGCACGGTGACCGACCCATCCGGCTCGGCCGCCGTGCCGAGATTGCTTTCGGCGAACTCGCCGCCGAGATGCAGGGTGACGGGATTGGTCGTTTCCACGTTGCTCGGCGGATGCAGCGCCTGCCCCATGCCGGTCACCACGATGACGGCCATCATCACGACGAGCATCCCGATCATGACGATGAACCAGCGCCGCTCGGATCTGACGACGATCTCTTCCGGGACCAGGCCGTCGGGGAGATCGCGCTGCGGCGGATTGGGATTTTCAGCCAATGGCGCCTCTGGGCAGGAACAGGAGGAAGTAGAAAGCGAGCCAACCGAGAAACAGCAGGCCCACCGCGATGCTGGAGACGAGCAGCGCCCCGCGCGGCCCGTATTTCAATGCTTCCGCCGCCGCTTTCACATCGATCGGCGCGGCGTCCCGCCCGGCCGATGTGACAGCGGAGCGAGGAGGCTCCTCGATGTTACTGGGCATCCCTATCTCCTCTGGAGAGGCCACGATGTCGGTGTGACACTGCCGGCATGACAATCCAGTTCGACTTCGGTTGGTGCCGCCTGCGCCCCCGTTTTGCGCATGGGAGATCAGCGAAATAGCGGCACCGTTCCGTCGGAGCAGTCGCGTTTAGTTATTTTAGGACTGTATTGGTTGGTAAACCTATTCAACATTTGATGACGCTAGGGCTTATTCTCGCCGGCCCGCCCGGTTCGCGCGCGCCAATTCCACGTCAACGCAATGTCTGCCACGTTGTTTCCGGCTGCCCGGTGTCGCCGTTTTGAAACCTTGACACCATTATACTCGTCTCTAGCATAAGGGGTGGGGCGATATCCGGCGTCCGCCTCGGAACCGTTTCAGGCTCAAGCCGGCCGCGAAGGTCATGTCCATGCTCAGCCAAAGCGTCCTCGACCGCACCGCCCCGCTCTATGCGCGCGTGCAGCGCGTCATCCCGCCGATGGAGTGGCCAGTGTTCGCCGCGGACATCGACGCGATCCTGCGCCTGAAGCGTGAGCGCAACGCCGTGCTGCTCGCCCATAACTACCAGACGCCGGAGATCTTCCATTGCGTCGCCGACATCACCGGCGACAGCCTCGCCCTCGCGCGCGAGGCGATGACGGTGGACGCGGACGTGATCGTCCTCGCCGGCGTGCATTTCATGGCCGAGACGGCGAAGCTGCTCAATCCGGAGAAGACGGTGCTGATCCCGGACATGAAGGCCGGGTGCTCGCTCGCCTCCTCCATCACCGCCGCCGATGTCCGCCTGCTGCGGCAGCGTTATCCGGGCGTGCCGGTCGTCACCTATGTCAACACCTCGGCGGCGGTGAAGGCGGAATCCGACATTTGCTGCACCTCCGGCAACGCGCGGAAGGTGATCGAATCCCTCGGCGTGCCGCGCGTGATCATGATCCCGGACCGTTTCCTGGCCCAGAACGTCGCCCGCGAGACCGGGGTCGAGGTCATCACCTGGGAGGGCGCGTGCGAGGTGCATGAGCGCTTCACCCCGGCCGAGATCCGCGACCTGCGCGCGGCCCATCCGGGCATCGTCGTGCTCGCGCATCCGGAATGCCCGCCGGACGTGGTGGCGGAAGCCGATTTCGCCGGTTCCACCGCGGCGATGAGTGACTATGTCGAGCGCGAGCGCCCCGGCCGGGTGGTACTGATCACCGAATGCTCGATGAGCGACAATGTCGCCGTGCGCAATCCGGAGGTGGATTTCATCCGCCCCTGCAATCTCTGCCCGCACATGAAGCGCATCACCCTCGCCGGTATCCGCCGCGCGCTGGAGACGATGACGCATGAGGTGACGATCGATCCGGAGGTCGCCACCCGCGCCCGCCGGGCCGTCGAGCGGATGCTGGCGGTCTGAGATGGGGGTCATGGCGCAGCAGGCCAGAGGGCGTTGCCCCCTGCACCCCCACCAAAGGCAAGCCTTTGGAATCCATTTCTTAAAGTATCGGGGGTCTGGGGCCTCAAGGCCCCAGCGGGGTCCAGGGGCAGAGCCCCTGGGTATCGCCCTATGATCCCCCCCGACCTGATCGCCGGCAAGCCGGTCATCGTAGGCGGCGGCATCGCCGGCCTGATGGCGGCGCTCACCCTGGCCCCTGCCCCAGTCCTGCTGCTCAGCGCCGCCCCCCTCGGCGAGCAGGCCGCGAGCGGTTGGGCGCAAGGCGGCATCGCCGCTGCCGTGGGTCCGGATGACAGCCTGGCGTTGCACCTCGCCGACACGCTCGCCGCCGGTGACGGCCTCGTGGACGAGGCGGCGGTGCGCGCGATCCTGGCCCAGGGGCCTGCCATCATCGCGGCGCTGACCGAACGCGGCGCCCGGTTCGACACCGACGCGGCGGGCAACCTCGCCCTCGGCCTGGAGGCCGGGCATTCCCGCCGCCGCATCGTCCATGCCGCGGGCGATGCCACCGGCCGCGAGGTGCTGCGCGCCCTGGTCGAGCGGGTGCGGGCCACGCCCTCGATCGAAATCTGGGAAGGCGCCGCCGCGACACGGCTGCTGGTGCGGGACAACCGGATCGCCGGCCTGCTCGTGCGGCGGGCGGAGGGGCTGGTGCGGCTCGCCGCGCGCCGGGTGATCCTGGCCACGGGCGGCGTTGGCGGCCTGTTCGTCCACACCACCAATCCGCGCGGCGCCATCGGCCAGGGGCTCATGCTCGCCGCCCGTGCCGGGGCGGCGCTGGCCGACCTCGAATTCGTGCAATTCCACCCGACCGCGCTCGATGTCGGCCTCGACCCGATGCCGCTGGTCAGCGAGGCGGTGCGTGGCGAGGGCGCGGTGCTGATCGACGAGACCGGCGCACGCTTCATGGCCGGGCAAGGCCGCGCCGAGCTGGAACCGCGCGACGTGGTGAGCCGTGCCGTCTGGGCACAATTGGCCGCCGGGCATCGCGTGTTCCTGGATGCGCGGACGGCGCTCGGCGAGACATTCGCCCGCCGCTTCCCCGGCATCGCCGCCGCCTGCCGCGCCGCCGGGATCGACCCGGCCACGCAGCCGGTGCCGGTGCGGCCGGCGGCGCATTACCACATGGGCGGCGTCGCGGTGGATGCGGCCGGGCGCAGCTCGGTGGAGGGTCTCTGGGCCTGCGGCGAGGTCGCCCGCACCGGATTGCACGGCGCCAACCGTCTCGCCAGCAACTCGCTGCTGGAGGCCGCGATCTGCGGCCGCGCGGTGGGCCATGATGTTGGCGGGCAGGCGGAGGGCGCGCCGCTGCCGCTGCCGCCGGTGGCGCTGCCTGTCGCGCCGGACCCGGCCGTGGTTCGCCCCATCCTCTCCGAACATCTCGGCGTGCTGCGCGAAGCCACGGGGCTGAAGGCCGCCATCACCGCCTTGCTGCCGCTCGCCGAAGCGGGTGGTGCCGCCGCCGATCCGGCCACGGTCGGGCTGCTGCTCGCCGTCGCCGCGCTGCGCCGGCAGGAGAACCGCGGTGGCCATGCCCGCACCGACTTCCCGGGGCATGAGCCCGGCCCCGCGCGGTCGCACACCCTCATCCTCGACGAAGCGCTGAACCTGGCCCGCGCCCTGCCCGCGCGCTGGCCCGCTGCCCGGAGCGCCTGACCCGATGACGCCCGCCCCCCTGCCCACGCTGATGCTGGAACCGCTGGTGCGCGCCGCGCTGCTGGAGGATCTCGGCCGCGCCGGCGACATCACCAGCGATACCGTGATCCCGGCCGAGACCGAGGCCGCCTGCGTGTTCGCCGCCCGGCAGCCGGGCGTCGTCGCCGGGCTGGATCTCGCCGCCCTCGCCTTCCGGCTCATCGATCCCGCGATCGCCTTCGAGGTGTCGCGCCCGGACGGCTCCACCCTCGCCCCTGGCGACGTGATCGCGACCGTGCGCGGCCGGGCGCGCGGCATCCTCACCGCCGAGCGCGTGGCGCTGAACTTCCTCGGCCACCTGAGCGGCATCGCCTCCGCCACCGCCGGCATCGTCGCCGCCGTCGCGCCCCGCAAGACCGGCATCGTCTGCACCCGCAAGACCATGCCGGGCCTGCGCGCGGTGCAGAAATACGCCGTCCGGGTCGGCGGCGGCGCCAATCACCGCTTCGGCCTGGATGACGCGGTGCTGATCAAGGACAACCACATCGCCATCGCCGGCGGCGTCCGCCCGGCGGTGGCCCGCGCCCGCGCCGCCATCGGCCATCTGGTCAAGCTGGAGGTCGAGGTGGACACGCTCGGCCAGCTGGAGGAGGCGCTCGCCGCCGGGGTGGACGCGGTGCTGCTCGACAATATGAGCCTCGACGAACTGCGCGCGGCGGTGGCGATGGTGGGTGGTCGCGCCATCACCGAGGCTTCCGGGCGGGTGACGCCGGAAACCGCGCCCGCCATCGCCGAAACCGGGGTGGACCTGATCTCGATCGGCTGGCTGACGCACAGCGTCGCCGTGCTGGATATCGGGCTCGATTTCGCTTCCGTCTGAAACCCGGCCCCGGCTTTTGGGGGATAAAGTGCGGGCGTGGGGCGGGGCGGCGCCAGCCTGTGGGCGCCGGTCCCGGCGGCGGGTGTGAACATCGCCGCGTCTCAGGCGTTTCCCGGAGCGCGCAAACGCTCTACTCTTGGTGTGGCATGCTGACTGATCTGCCCAACCTCCTGACTTTGTCGCGTATCGCCGCCATCCCGGTGCTGGTCGTGCTGGTGGCGCTGCGCAGCCCCGCGGGCGATCTGGCCGCCTGCGCGGTCTTCGCCTTCGCCGGCATCACCGACTGGCTGGACGGGCGGATCGCCCGCAACCGCCAGCAGATCTCCGATCTGGGCCGCATGCTGGACCCGATCGCCGACAAGCTGCTGGTCGGCGCCTCGCTGATGGTGCTCGCCGGCGGCGACCGCCTGACCCGGTTCGGGCTTTACCCCGCCATCGTCATCCTGCTGCGCGAGATCCTGGTCAGCGGCCTGCGCGAATACCTGGCCGGACTTTCCGTCGGCTTGCCGGTGACGCGGCTCGCCAAGTGGAAGACCGGCTTCCAGATGACCGCGCTCGGCATGCTGCTCGCCGGGGATAGCGGCGCCGCGCTGATTCACCTCGGCTTTCTGCCGGTGCATCTGCTTGGCGAGATCATGCTCTGGGTCGCGGCCGTGCTGACGTTGATCACGGGCTGGGACTATCTGATGGCGGGGCTGCACCATGTCTCCGCAGCCACTCCGGCGCGGCCGGGCCCGGCGCGCCGCTAGGTAAAGGCCAGGGGCGCTGCCCCTGGACCCCGCCAAAGGCAAGCCTTTGGAATCCATTACTTAAGTGATCGGGGGTCTGGGGCCTCAAGGCCCCG
>DATJWY010000096.1:0-2467 GCA_035500775.1 Acetobacteraceae bacterium | reverse complement strand
CTATAGGAAGCCAGGGCTCTGCCCTGGACCCGCTGGGGGCAGCGCCCCCAGACCCGCACAAGTGTGGAATCATTCATGAAAAGGGGTCTGGGGCCAACGGCCCCAGTGGGGTCCAGGGGCAAGGCCCCTGGCCTTATCAGGTGGGTCAATCAATTAAGGCGGTTGGTATTAGGCATTCCCGAGGGACTCGCGCCCTCCCTGACAGAGCGCAACCCTTCACCTCCCTCCCGCCGAGGAAGCGCCGCCCAGGCTTCTTCACGGACGGCTCCAGGACCCGTGGCGGAGCGGACGGACTCCTCCCGGCCATCCCGCGCCCGCCGAACCAGCCGCAGCAGCACCGGCCCGGCCAGCACCAGCGCCGCCGCGTTCCAGCGCAGTGACTGGCCGTTCGCCAGCCCTTCCTGAACCAGGGACACCACCGCGCCGAGGGCGAGCGCGCCGCCCACCACCGCCTCCTCGCGCCCGCCGCCGCCCACCGGCAGATCCCGCGCCAGCGCCCGCGCCAGCACGGCGACGAGCGGCACGGCGAAGCTCGCCAGCGGGAATTCGCGGTAGCGCGGATCGAACACCAGCAGCGCCTGCAACAACGCCGCCGTCCAGGCGAAGACGAAGCTCAGATCCTCGAACGCCGCCTCGGCATGGAGACGCGGCCAATGCGGGTGGAAGATCGTCCGCACCGCTTCCGTCGCCGCCGCCCCGGTGCGCGGCGGGGGCGCGGGCTCGCCGGCGAGGATGCGCTCCACCCGCACCAGCAACAGGACGGCGAGCGCCACCTGCCCGGAGAGGTTGACCACCCCCGCCAGGAAGAGATGCGCGTCATAGAGTTCCGGCGCGGTTTCGGCGACGGCGAAACCAAGCGCGCCGCCGAGCGCCATGGCCAGGATGGCGAGCCGGAAGCGCGCCGATGGCGGCAGCTTCGGCAGGCCCGGCCGCTTGAGGGCGAAGACCAGCAGGGCAAGGCCCAGCCCCACCGAGAGCGCCGCGTGCTCCGGCCAGTCCGGATCTTCCGCCACCGGGCCGGCGGCGGGGAATTTCGCCGCGCGATCCGGCGTGAACAGGCCCCAATTGGCCCCGACCACGCCCTCGCTCTTGTATTTCCAGACCTGATCGAAGGCTTCGATGAAGTTGTAATCGAAGCCTTCCTGGCGGGCGAGCGCCATGAAGGCGTTGAGGAAGCGCGCCTCGTTCACCCGGCTCGGCAAAGCGTCCCGCCGCTCCCGCCCGCGACTCGGCCAGCCGGTCTCGCCGATGCCGATGGTCTTGCCGGGGAACAGCACCGCCATGCGGTGATAGACCTCGCGCACATGCCCGACCGCCTGGTCGATGCCGGTCGGCGTGTCCTCCCAGTATGGCAGCAGGTGCAGCAGGACGACATCCACATGCCGCGCCACCTCGGGGAACTGCGTCCAGAACTCCCAGACATCGGCATAGGCGACCGGCTGCTTCACCGCCGCGCGCACGCGGTCGATATCGGCGATCAGCTCGGCCGGTGGCAGGTCCCGGCGCAGCAGCACCTCGTTGCCGACGACGACGCGCTCGATCGTATCCGGGTAGCGGTTGGCGAGCGCGATGCCGCGGGCGATTTCCTGCTCGTTTTTGGCGCGGTCGGCGCCGAGCCAGATGCCCTGCCAGAGCTTCAGGCCATGCTTCCGGGCCAGCGCCGCAGTCTCGTAATTCCCCTCGATGGCGGCATAGGTGCGTACCGCCCGGGTGCGGCCGACCAGCAGCGCCATGTCGGCATCCGCCTCCGCCGCGGTCGGAAAACGCTCGGTGAGCGGGCTTTCATTGGCGCGGTACGGCGCAAAGGAGAGCGAATTGAACATCCCGCCCGCATCGCGCCCCGCCCCGACATCGACCGGCCGGTTGGGCAGCCACCAACCAAGGGTGACAAGGCCGGCCAGGAGCAGCACAAAGGGGGCGAGGAACCGGGACATGGTGTCTCCGTTACCGGAACCACCCTCTGGGCGAAAGGCTTCCAACGATGAGCGCCGATGGATTGAGCAACGCCGAGATCGAATCAATCCTGACCGGGACGCGGCGCATCGCCATGGTCGGCGCCTCGCCGCGGCCGGAGCGGCCGGCGTATCACGTCCTCGAATTCCTGCTCGACGAGGGATACGACGTCACCCCGGTCAATCCGGCGATCGCCGGCCAGACCCTGCTCGGGCGCACCGTGGTCGCGACGCTGGACGAGGCGGCGCCGCTCGACATGGTGGAGATCTTCCGCGCGCCGTCGCAGGTCGGGCCGGTGGTCGCGGACGCGATCCGGCTCGGGGCCCGCACGATCTGGATGCAGCTCGGCGTCATCAACGAGGACGCGGCGGAAGCGGCACGGGCGGCGGGGCTCAACGTGGTGATGGATCGCTGCCCGGCGGTCGAGTTGCCGCGCCTGCGCCCGGGGCGCTGAGCCCGGCCGCGCCCGAGACCACACGCGCCCGCGTTCAAGCGCGCCCCAGGCCACGCGCGC
>DATJWY010000095.1:0-2178 GCA_035500775.1 Acetobacteraceae bacterium | reverse complement strand
CAGCGCCCCCAGGCCCGCACCAATTTGGAATCATTAAGGGGTCTGGGGCCAATGGCCCCAGTGGGGTCCAGGGGCAAAGCCCCTGGCCTTTCAGATAGGTCGATCAATAAGACAGTTGGTATCAGGCGGACAATGCCGCCGTAGTGCCGCCTCAGGCGGACAACGCCGCCGGCTCGGTCCGCTCGCGCTTGACCAGCAGCTTGTTCAGCGCATGCACGTAGGCGCGGGCCGAGGCGACGATCGTGTCGGTATCCGCCCCCTGCCCGTCCACCATCTTGCCGGCCTCCTCCAGCCGCACCGTGGTGCGCGCCTGCGCATCCGTGCCCTCGGTCACGGCTGCGACGGAGAACAGCAGCAACGTCGCCTCGTGCGGGAACACGGTGTGGATCGCCTTGAAGGTGGCATCCACCGGGCCGTCGCCGGTGGCGACGCCATGGCGCAGCTCACCGTCCACCTCGAGCTCCAGTTCCGCCCGCGCGGGACCCTTGGAGCCCGCCTGCACGCTCAGCGAGACGAAGCGCACCCGGTCATTGCCGCGCACCACCTCGTCATCGACCAGCGCGACGATATCCTCGTCGTAAACAATCTTTTTACGATCAGCGACATCCTTGAACCTGCGGAACGCGTCGTTCAGCTGGTTCTCACCGATCTCGCCATAGCCGAGCGCGCGCAGCTTGTCGCGGAAGGCAGCACGGCCGGAATGCTTGCCCATGACCAGACTCGTCTTGGTCCAGCCGACGCTCTCCGGCGTCATGATCTCGTAGGTGGCGGCGTTCTTCAGCACGCCATCCTGATGGATGCCGCTCTCATGCGCGAAGGCGTTGCGGCCGACGATCGCCTTGTTCGGCTGCACGTCGAAGCCGGTGATGGTGGCCAGCAGGCGCGAGGTGCGCAGGATGGAAGGCGTGCGCACGCCGGTCACATAGGGCACCGCGTCATGCCGGGTGCGCAGCGCCATGACGACTTCCTCGAGCGCCGCGTTGCCGGCACGCTCGCCGATGCCGTTGATGGTGCATTCCACCTGCCGCGCCCCGGCGCGAATCGACGCCAGGGTATTGGCGACGGCGAGGCCCAGATCGTCGTGATTATGCGCCGAGAAGATCACGCCATCGGCGCCGGGCACGCGTTCGCGCAGCATGGCGAAGATCGCCGCCATGTCCTCCGGCAGCGCGTAGCCGACCGTATCCGGGACGTTGATGGTGGTGGCGCCCGCCTTGATCGCCGCCTCGACACAGCGGCACAGGAAGTCGCTTTCCGTACGGCTGCCATCCTCGGCCGACCACTCCACGTCATCGGTGAACTGGCGCGCCAAGGTCACGGAGGCCGTGACCGCCTCCAGCACCGCCTCCGGCTCCATCCGCAGCTTGTATTTCATGTGCAGCGGGCTGGTGCTGATGAAGGTGTGGATGCGGCGACGCTCGGCCGGGCGAATCGCCTCGCCGGCGCGGGTGATGTCCGCGGGCGCGCTGCGCGCCAGGCCGCAGATCACCGGCCCCTTGATGGTCTCCGCGATCGAGTGGACGCTCTCGAAATCCCCAGGCGAGGCAATGGGAAAACCGGCCTCGATCACATCCACGCCCAGTTCGGCCAGGGCTTCCGCCATGCGCAGCTTTTCCGCCAGGTTCATGGAGAAACCAGGGGACTGCTCACCGTCGCGCAGCGTGGTGTCGAAGATGATGACCCGGTCGTCGGCGATGGTGCCGAAGCTTGGGTGCGAGATGCTCATGGAAGAACGTCCTTCAACGATAGGTCGGCAGCGGCTTTACCCCCAGGTTTTCCCCTGAGCGATGCCGGCGCGAGACGACCCGGCGGAGACGCTCAGGGGCCGATAAGTCGAAGAAGGGAGGAGGTACGCGCCGAGCGCCGCGCGGAGGCGCGGGCAATGCCGGACAGGACGGGCGCGGAAAAAGCCATGCGCGGAGTATAGGGAGGCAGGCTGGCAGGAGCAACCGGCTTGCCATGCCGGTTGCGCGCGGCCGGAATGCGGAGTCCGCTTCCTGGCCGCGCGCGCGGCAGATTACTGCGCGCTGGGGGCCGGGGTCGCGGCCGGAGCAGCGGCCTTCTTGTGCTTGTGGGTGGTGTGGTGGGTGGTGTGGTGGTGCTTGGTGGTGGTGGGGGCGGTCGCCGGAGCGGCGCTCTCCGGAGCAGCGGCCGGGGCGGCGGCGGCCGGAGCAGCGG
>DATJWY010000094.1:0-3687 GCA_035500775.1 Acetobacteraceae bacterium | reverse complement strand
TCAACATTCCGGCAGCCATCGAACGATGCCTCGACGGTCTGGCCCACCGATGCGATGCTCACGCCGCGTGATGTCGAGTTATCATCCGCAAGCGCCAAGTCCAGGTCGAAGAACCGCGACAAAAGGCATCGACGGTGATCCCCAGCCGGACGATCCAGCAACAGGATCGACGGGGTGATATGCCGAGGACCTCCTAGGCGGTAGGTAGCCGCCCAACACGTACGGGACGTAGGTCTGCTTCGGGCTATTGCTAATCTGAAGGCGGACAGTCCCCTCCCGGCCACTGGCCGACGTTGGGTGTTAACCAGTGAACGTCTGGAACCCACCCTTTACCAACATCGAAACCGAGACACTCCCCATCGACCGCCCCCCTTGGGGCCAGCGACACGGCCGGGATAGAATGCCGTATGCCCCCCCTGAACGCAGACGACATCGACGGCCGCCTGGACCACATCGCCGCCACCTGTGAGCGGCAGGGGGTTCGCTTCACCGATCTGCGCCGCGCCGTGCTTGGCCTGATCCTGGCGTCCCCGGAGCCGCTGACCGCCTACGCCTTGCTGGACCGCCTGAAGGAAACCCACCGCACCGCCGCGCCCCCCACGGTCTATCGCGCGCTGGATTTCCTGCTGGAGCAGCGGCTGATCCACCGTGTGGAGCGGCTCAACGCCTTCATCGGCTGCACGGATGCCGAGGCGCATGACCACCCGGCGCAGTTCCTCATCTGCCGCCTCTGCGGCGCCGTCACCGAGCTGGAAGACCCGGCGGTGTTGCAGGCGCTGGCGCAGGCCGCCGCGCGCACCGGCTTCCGGCTGGAGCGGATGACGGTCGAGATCGAAGGCACCTGCGCCCGCTGCGCAGCGTAGCCACTGCCCCCCTGAAACGTGAGCGGGTCCGGGGGCGCTCGCCCCCGGCGGGGTCCAGGGGCGGAGCCCCTGGCCTTACCCCCGCCGCCCCCACAAAGCCGCCGCCGCGTAAAACACTCCCCCGAGCGCGGTGATCCAAAAGCTGGTGGGCCAGTCGGTATAAAACGCCAGCGCCAGCGCGAGCCAAGCCTCCGCCAGCGCCACGAGCGCCGCGAGCAGCAGCCCCGGCCAGAGTCGCCGCGTCAGCGCCTGTGCCGTCGCCGCTGGCCCCACCATCAGCGAGAACACCAGCAGCACGCCGACGATCTGCGCGCAGGCGGCGGTGGTCAGCGCCACCAGCGCCAGGAACAGCATCCCGACGAGGCGCGGCGACACTCCTTTGGCCTCGGCCAGTTCCGGTTGCAGGCTGGTGAAGAGCAGCGGCCGGGAGATCGCGGCCAGCGCCGCCAGCACGGCGAGGCCGATGCCGAGGAGGGCATGGATCGTCGCTGTGTCCACCCCGAGCACGTTGCCGAACAGCAGCGCCGTCGCCTGTGTCGCGTGGGCGGTGAAGAAATGCAGGAACAGCAGCCCGAGGCCGAGCGAGAGCGCGAGCACGATGCCAATGGCGACATCCCGTTCCGCCAGCCTCTCCCCGAACGCGCCCATGCCGATGCCGCCCGCGAGGGTGGCGAACACCAGCCCCCAGAGCGGCGGCGCCCCGGTGAGCACCGCCCCGGTCGCGCCGGCGAAGCCGACATGCGCCAGCGCGTGCCCGGCGAAGGTCTGCCCGCGCAGCACCAGGAAATAGCCGACCAGCCCGGCGACGATGGCGACGATGGTGGCGGCCGCGTAGGCGTTCACCATGAAATCATAGGCGAACATCAGCCAAGGTCCCCGTGGTCGTGCGCATGATGGTGGGCGTGGTCGGCGTCGTTGTGCTCGTGCAGATGCGCGTCCCGCCCGACCTCGTGGGCCCCGGCCATGACGAAGATGCGCCCGCCGAGCCGCACCACCTCGATCGGCGAGCCGTAGAGACGGGAAAGGATGGGGGCGGTGATCACCTCGTCCACCGTGCCGAGCGCGGCCTTGCCGCTGCCGAGATAGAGCACGCGGTCGATCGCGCCGAGCAGCGGGTTCAGCTCATGCGCGCTGAACAGCACCGTCAGGCGCAGCGCCTGTTGCAGATCGCGCACCAGCGTCACCACACCCTGCGCGCGTGACGGGTCGAGGCTGATCAGCGGCTCGTCCAGCAACAGCAGGCGCGGCCGGCCGATCAGCGCCTGGGCGAGCAGCAGGCGTTGCCGCTCGCCGCCCGAGGTTTCGGCCAGGGGGCGCCGGGCCAGCGTGGTCGCGCCGACCATGTCGAGCGCCCAGTCCACCTCCCGCCGCCCGGCCGCCCCGAGCCGCGGCAGGCCCCAGCGATGCCCGTTCACCGCCGCGGCGACGACATCATAGCCGCGCAGCCGTCCGGCGGCGCTGGTGTCGCGGAGCTGCGGCATGTAGCCGACGGCGGGATTGCCCCGCCGCGCCGCTTGCCCGAGCACCCGCACGCTTCCCGCGCGTGGCGGCACCAGGCCGAGAATGGCGCGCATCAGCGTCGTCTTGCCGGAACCGTTCGCGCCGAGCACACCGACGAAACAGTTTTCCTCGATCGCCAGCGTCACCCCGTCGAGCACTGTCCGGTCGCCGAAGCCGAGCGTCACGTTGGCGAGTTCGACGATGGCGGAGGGCGGTGGTGGGTTGCGGGGGAGGGGCATACCGGGAGCCTGATGGGGGATGGGAAGGGAAGGCCAGGGCTCTGCCCTGGACCCGTCACGCGAAGGCGTGCATTCGCACGACGGGGCCTGGAGGCCCCAGACCCCCGATACTTTAAGTAATGGATTCCAAAGGCTACGCCTTTGGCGGGACTCGTCCAGGGGCGCTCCCTCCGTGGCTTGGTGGCTCAGTGGGTGGAGAGCGCCTTGTCCAGCGCGTCAAGTTCACCGAGCATCCAGCTTTGGTAGGTCTGGCCGGGCAGTTCGGTTTCGGTGACGGCGACGGTGGGCACATGCGCCTGCCCGGCGAGGTCGAGCAGATGGCGGGCGGTGCTGTCGGTCGCCTGACTGTTGTAGAGCAGCGCCCGCACCTTGTGCTGGCGCAAATCATCCTCGAAGGCGGCGGTGTCGGAGGCGCTTGGCTCGGTGTCGTTCATCACGGCGAGTTGGAAGCGTCCGTTGCGCATGGCGAGGCCAAGGGCCGTGGCCATGTAGCCGAAGACCGGTTCGGTGGCGGTGACCGGCGTGCCGGCATATTTCTGGCGCATCGCCGCGATTTTCTGGTCGAGCGGCGCGAGCGAGGCAAGGAAGCGATCGCGCCGGCTCCGGTATGCCTCCGCGTGGGCCGGGTCGGCGGCAGCGAGGGTGTCGGCCAGGGCGCGCGCGAGGACCGGCATGGTGGCGGGATCGTACCAAAGATGCGGGTTGTCCCCCGGCTGGTGGTGCGTCAGCTCGGCGACGACGACGATGCGCCGGTCCGTGCGTTTGCTGGCGGAGAGCAGGGTGCGCATCCAGGGGTCGTAGTCGGCGCCGTTGTAAATGACGATATCCGCCGTCGCCATGGCGCGCGCGGTGGAGGGGCTGGCCTCGAAGAGATGCGGGTCTTGGTCGGGGTTGTTGAGGATGCTGGTGATGGTGGCATCGGGCCCGGCGATCTGCCGCGCGACGTCGCCGTAGAAATCCTCGGCGGCGACGATGGTGACCGGTTCGGCCGCGTGCGCGGCCGGCGCGGCCCAGAGCGACAGGGCGGCGGCGAGCCGGAGCAGGCTGCGCGCAAGGACAGGCATCTTGGGTTCACCTTTCGGGGC
>DATJWY010000093.1:0-13419 GCA_035500775.1 Acetobacteraceae bacterium | reverse complement strand
CCTTTGGAATCATTTATTTAAGTGTCGGGGGTCCGGGGCCTCAAGGCCCCGGCGGGGTCCAGGGGCGGAGCCCCTGGCCTTCCCTTTTCGCAGGCGTCGTCAGCCCTCGAACGGATCGCGGACCAGGATCGTGTCGTCGCGCTCCGGGCTGGTGGAAAGCAGCGTCACCGGCGCCTCGACCAATTCCTCGATCCGCCGCACGTATTTCACCGCCTGTGCCGGCAGCTCGCCCCAGGAGCGCGCCCCCTGCGTGGACCCGGCCCAGCCTTCCATGGTCTCGTACACGGGCCGCGCCGCCGCCTGCGCGCCCGCCGCCGCCGGCAGGCGCCGCAGCACCTCGCCGCCGATCTCGTAGCCGACGCAGATCTTGAGTTCCGGCAGCCCGTCCAGCACGTCGAGCTTGGTGAGGGCGAGCCCCTGGATGCCGCCGACCTTCACCGCCTGCCGCACCAGCACCGCGTCGAACCAGCCGCAGCGCCGCCGCCGCCCGGTGACGGTGCCGAATTCATGCCCGCGATCGCCGAGCAACTGGCCGGTCGCATCCGTCAGCTCGGTCGGGAACGGCCCGGAACCGACCCGTGTGGTATAGGCCTTGGCGATGCCGAGCACGAAGCCGACCGCGCCCGGTCCGACGCCGGACCCGCTGGCCGCCGTCGCCGCCACGGTGTTGCTGCTGGTCACGAACGGATAGGTGCCGTGATCCACGTCCAGCATCACCGCCTGCGCGCCCTCGAACAGCACGCGCCGCCCGGCACGCCGGGCTTCGTCCAGACGCTCCCAGACCGGCTCGACGAAGGGCAGCAGACGCGGCGCCATCGCCAGCAATTGCTGCAACAGGGCTTCCTTCTCGAACGTCTCGGCGCCGAGGCCCTTCAGCAGCGTGTTGTGATGCAGCAGCAGCTCGTCGAGCTTGTCGCTCAGCGTCTTCGGCTCGGCGAGGTCGCAGATGCGGATGGCGCGGCGCGCCACCTTGTCCTCATAGGCCGGGCCGATGCCCCGCCCGGTGGTGCCGATCTTGCGCTCGCCCCGCGCCGCCTCGCGCGCCCGGTCGATCGCGCCATGCAGCGGCAGGATCAGCACCGCGTTCTCGGCGATCCGCAGCGTCTCCGGCGTGACGGCGAGCCCCTGGGACTGCACCCGCTCGATCTCGGAGAGCAGCGCCTCGGGATCGACGACCACGCCATTGCCGATGATGCCGAGCTTGCCGCGCACGAGACCGCTCGGCAGCAGCGAGAGCTTGTAGGTCTGATTGCCCACGACCAGCGTGTGCCCGGCATTGTGCCCGCCCTGGAAGCGGACGACGATGTCCGCCCGGCTGGCCAGCCAATCGACGACCTTTCCCTTGCCTTCGTCGCCCCACTGGGCGCCGATCACCGCGACATTGGCCATGAACTACTCCGAAGCCAGGGGAAGCGCCGCGCCATTTTGCGCGAGATGAGTGCAGCCCAGCCGGCGCGCTTCCCGCGCCGGGTCGGCCACCGGGGCGAGCCCGGCGACGGTGGCGAAACCTTGCCGGCGCAGCGAGTCCGCGACCGGAAGCGGCGTGCCGTGCGGCAGGAACACGCGCGGGCGAACGGGGCGCGGCGGGGCGAGGCTCAGCACCGCGTCCGGGAACAAGGTCAGGCCGGTCGCCGGCTCCGCCTCGCCGCAGAGATACCGGCCGCCTCGGCCGAGTTCCTCATGCCGCCCCGGCGCATACACGGTGATCGCGATGCCCGTGTGGTAACGGAAGCCGCGGAACTCGACCGGGTCGATGGTGAGCTTCACCGCGGGCGTGCGCTCCCGCAGCACGCGCACGGTTTCCGCCAGACGCTCGCTGAGCGCCCGGGCGAGCGGCGGCAAGTCCGCCGCCTGCAATGCCGCGAGCGCGCTCTGCGCCGGGCCGGCGGCGAGCAACAGATCGGTGAGCGTGCGCGCGAGCCGGCCGCCATGCTCGGTCACCGCCGCCGCGTCCTTGCGGTCCAGCGCGCGGCTCAGCGCCTGCCGGGCCGGGCCGGTGAAGCCGGCCTCGTCGAGCAGGGTCGGCACCAGGGTCGGCAGGGTCAGGTCGAAGCTGACCCGGGTCAGGCCGAGCGCGGCCAGCGCCTCGGCGCCGACCACGACGATCTCCGCGTCGGCTTCCGGGCTGTCCACCCCGATCAGCTCGATGCCGGTCTGCGCCACCTGGCGGTCCGGGCTGAGCTGCGAGCCGCGCACCCGCACGCACTGCCCCGCATAAGAGAGGCGCAGCGGGCGCGGCGCGTTGGTGAGCCGGGTGGCGGCGATGCGCGCCACTTGCGGCGTGATGTCCGGGCGCAGCCCCATCATCCGATGGGTGTCCGGGTCCATGACCCGGAAGGTCTGCTCGGCGACGGCGGCGCCGGAACCCGCGAGCAGGCTGTCCTCGAACTCCAGCAGCGGCGGCTTCACGCGCTGATAGCCGTGCGCGGCAAACGCCGCCATCAGCGCCTCGACAGAGGCAGCCTCGTTCTCGGCCTCGGGCGGGAGCATGTCGCGCAGGCCGGCCGGCAACAAGGCCGGGCTGGGGATGAAATCGTTGTTCATCGGTGTGTGCGGCCTATAGCACTCTGAGAGGGACGGCAACCAGGGGCGCTGCCCCTGGATCCCGCCAAAGGCGTAGCCTTTGGAATCCGTTACTTAAGTGATCGGGGGTCCGGGGCCTCAAGGCCCCAGCGGGGTCCAGGGGCAGCGCCCCTGGTTAGACCGCGCTCTCCACCCGCGCACAAGCCCAGTCCAACCAAGGCAGCAACGCCTCGATATCGCTGGTCTCCACCGTGGCGCCGCCCCAGATGCGCAGCCCCGGCGGCGCGTCGCGATATGACCCGATATCGAAGGCGACGCCCTCGGCCTCCAGGCAATCGGCCATCGCCTTCGCCGCCTTGGCCTGCGCCGCGGCGGGCAGCGCCGTGAACCAGGGCGCGACGATCTTCAGGCAGATGGAGGTGCTGGAGCGGATCTCCGGCCGCGCGGCCAGGAACTCCACCCAGGGGGTGCGTTCCACCCAGCGCGCCACGGCGGCGAGATTGGACTCGCTGCGCGCGATCAGCCCCGGCAGGCCGCCGATCGATTCGGCCCAGCGCAGCCCGTCCAGCGCGTCCTCGACGCAGAGCATGCTCGGCGTGTTGATGGTGTCGCCGGCGAAGACGCCCTCGCCGATCTTGCCGCCCTCCGCGAGACGGAACAGCTTCGGCATCGGCCAGGGCGGCGTGTAGCTCCGCAACCGCTCGGCGGCGCGCGGCGAGAGCGCCAGCATGCCATGCGCCCCCTCCCCGCCCAGCACCTTCTGCCAGGACCAGGTGACGACATCGAGCCGGTCCCAGGGCACCTCCATGGCGAACACGGCGGAGGTCGCGTCGCACAGCGCGAGGCCCTCGCGGCCAGCGGCGATGGCGTCGCCGCCCGGCATGCGGACGCCGGAGGTGGTGCCGTTCCAGGCGAAAACCAGGTCGTGCGCGGGGTCGATCGCGGCGAGGTCCGGCAGCGCGCCATACGGCGCCTCCAGCACCCGCGTCTCCGAGAGCCGCAGCTGGCGCACGATGTCGGCCGCCCAGGTGGCCGAGAAGCTCTCGAAGGCGAGCACGTCCACGCCGCGCGGGCCGAGCAGCGACCACATCGCCATCTCGAACGCGCCGGTATCCGAGCCGGGGACGATGCCGAGCCGCCAATCCGCCGGCATGCCGAGCACGGCCTTGGAACGCTCGATCACCTCCGCGAGCGCCGCCTTGCCCGGCTTCGCGCGGTGGCTGCGGCCGAGCAGCGCGGTCGGGAGCGCGTCCAGTGACCAGCCGGGCCGCTTGGCGCAGGGGCCGGAGGAGAAATAGGGGCTGGCCGGGCGAATATGCGGCCTGGCTTCGGCGGCCATGGGCGGCTCTTTCCTGCTGGGCGGGCACCCCGGATCGCGGGGCGCGGACAGGCGCCCGCTCTTAAAGCAGCCTCGGTTTGGAAGAAAGCGTCATGCCCGCTGACCCGGTTTGACGTACCGCCGTGGCCCGAACGATCCCGGGTCTGCTCCGATATCAGTCGAAGCGCGTGGGGTCGACGGTGACGGCATGGTTGAGCGGCCCATGCCCGCTGCCGTAGCCGGGCGCCTGCGCGATCGCCGCCTGCAAATAGGCCCGTGCGCGCCGCACCGCATCGCGCAGCGTGTAGCCCTGTGCCAGCCCGGTCGCGATGGCGCTCGCGAGGGTGCAGCCCGTGCCATGCGTGTCCCGGGTGTACTGCCGCGGCGAGGTAAAGACCTCGAGTCCCTCGTCACTGACGAGAATGTCCTGCACCACCGGGCCGGAGAGATGGCCGCCCTTGAGCAACACGGCCGGCACGCCGAGGGTGAGCAACGCCTCCGCCGCGTGCCGCATGGCGGTTTCGTCGGGGATGCTCATGCCGGCGAGCACCTCGGCTTCCGGCAGGTTCGGGGTGATCAGAGTGGCGAGCGGCAGCAGCCGGCGTTTGATCGTCGCCACCGCGTCGGCGGCGAGCAGAGGCGCGCCGCCCTTCGCCACCATCACCGGGTCCAGGACGAGCGGCGTGCCGGCATGGGGCACGAGCACGTCCGCGACCAGATCCACGGTCTCCGGCGTGGCGAGCATGCCGATCTTGATCGCATCGGCGCCGATATCGCCGAGCACGCATTCCATCTGCTGCCGCAGGAAGGCCGGCGGCACCACATGCACCCCGTGCACGCCCAGCGTATCCTGCGCGGTCAGCGCCGTGATCGCGGTGGCAGCATAGCCGCCGAGCGCGGTGATCGCCTTGATGTCGGCCTGTATCCCCGCGCCGCCCCCGGAATCGGAGCCGGCGACGACCAGAACGCGCCCCTTCACGTCAGACCACCTCTTTCTGTGCCACCGCGGCGATCGTGGCACACAGATGACTAACCACCCGTTCAACCACCGCCTCATCCTCCGCTTCCGCCATCACCCGGATGACGGGCTCGGTGCCGCTCGGCCGCAACAGGACACGGCCGGCGGTGCCGAGGTTCGCTTCCACTTCGGCGACCGCCGCCTTCACCTCCGGATGCGACAGCGGCGACGGACCGGAGAAGCGCACGTTCCGCAGCAATTGCGGCAGCGGCGTGAACACCCGGCACACCGCGCTCGCCTTCCGTCCTTCCTCGACGATCACCGCCAACACTTGCAATGCCGCCAGCAACCCGTCGCCGGTGGTGGCGAAATCGGACAGGATCATGTGCCCCGATTGCTCGCCGCCGACATTGATGCCCGCGAGCCGCATCTGCTCGGCGACATAGCGGTCGCCGACACGCGTGCGGTACAGCTTCAGCCCCTCGCCGGCGAGGAAACGCTCCAGCCCGAGATTGGACATGACGGTCGCCACCACCCCGTCGCCGGTCAGCCGCCCGGCACGGCCCCAGGAGCGGGCGATCAGCGCCAGGATCTGGTCGCCGTCGATCAGGCGCCCCTGCTCGTCGGAGAGCAGCATGCGGTCGCCGTCGCCGTCGAGCGCGATGCCGAGATCGGCGCCATGCGCCAGGACCTGCGCGCAGAGCTGCGCCGGCACGGTCGAGCCGCACTCGCGATTGATGTTGGTCCCGTTGGGTTGGGCGCCGATGGCGACGACCTCCGCCCCCAGCTCGCGCAGCACGGTCGGCGCGACACGATAGGCGGCGCCGTTGGCGCAATCGACGACGATCTTCAGCCCCTCCAGCGTGCGGCCACGCGGGAAGCTCGCCTTGGTGCTCTCGATATAGCGGCCGGCGGCATCGACCAGCCGAGCGGCGCGGCCGATCGCGCCGGGTGCCGCGAGCCGGCCAGACAGGTCGCTCGCCATCAGCGTCTCGATCTCGGCCTCGGTCGCGTCGGAGAGCTTGAACCCGTCCGGGCCGAACAGCTTGATGCCGTTATCCTCGAACGGGTTGTGCGAGGCCGAGATCATCACCCCGAGATCGGCGCGCATGCTGCGCGTGAGCATGGCGATGGCCGGCGTCGGCAGCGGGCCGATTAAGGTGACATCCATGCCGGCGCTGGTGAAGCCCGCGACGAGGGCGGACTCGATCATGTAGCCGGAGAGACGCGTGTCCTTGCCAACCAGCACCTTGTGACGATGCGCGCCGCGCATGAACATCAGGCCCGCCGCCTGGCCCAGACGCAATGCCGTCTCGGCCGTCATCGGATCAGCGTTCGCCGTGCCGCGAATGCCATCCGTGCCGAAAAGGGTGCGGGCTTGGGTCATACCGGGATGCTCCGAATAGAGGCGGCCAACCTAAAGCAGCGCGGGGTGGGAAGGAAACATCCGTGCCGATAAAGGTTGCGCGCGAAAACAAGGGGCTAGCACATCGAATTATAGGGGAAAGGCAAGGCCAGGGGCGCTGCCCCTGGACCCCGCCGGGGCCTTGAGGCCCCAGACCCCCAACATTTAAGTAATGGATTCCAAAGGCTTAGCCTTTGGCGGGGTCCAGGGGCAGCGCTCCTGGCCTTCCTTTTACCAGCGCCCGCCAGACATGCACCGCCTGAACCGTCTCCGGCACGTCATGCACCCGGAGGATGGAGGCGCCGCGATCCAGCGCGAACAAGGCCGCCGCCAGCGAGCCGCCAAGCCGCCGCTTCGGTGCGGTCTCGCCGGTAATCCGGCCGATGAAGCCCTTGCGGGACACCCCGATCAGCACGCGGTAGCCGAGATCGAGCAGGGCCGGCAGGCCGCGCATCAGCGCCAGATTCTGCTCTTCCGTCTTGGCGAAGCCAAAGCCGGGATCGATCGCGATGCTTTCCCGCGCGATCCCGGCTGCCTCGGCGGCGGCGATGCACGCGGCCAGTTCCGCCCGCACATCGGCCACCACATCCTCGTATTGGGTCAGCGACTGCATCGTCTCCGGGATGCCGCGCATATGCATGAGAACCACGGGGCAGCCACGGCGCGCGACCAGCGGCGCGGCCTCCGGATCGTAGGTCAGGCCGGAGACATCGTTGATGATCGTCGCCCCGGCCTCCAGCGCCGCCGCCATCGTGCCGGCGTTGCGCGTATCGACCGAGAGCGGCACGCCACGCGCGGCGAGCCCCCGGATCACCGGCAGGATGCGGGCCTGCTCCACCGCGGGCGGCGTGGGCGGGGCGCCCGGCCGCGTGGTCTCGCCGCCGATATCGAGCAGATCCGCCCCGGCCGCCACCATGGCAAGCCCGGCCTCGATCGCGGCCTCGGGCGCCAGCATGTCGCCGCCATTGCTGAAACTGTCGGGCGTGACGTTGACGATCCCCATCACCAGGTGACGGTCGGGCAGCGCCCCCCAGGACGGGAGACGCGGCGCGGTCGGCAAAGGATCGGGAATCATACCAACCGCTCTACGCATGAAGTCCGAAGACCAGGGGGCGTTGCCCCCTGGCCTTTCTTCCTCAACCCGGCATCGGCGCCGGGCCGAGCCCGCCGGCGGGCGGTGGGTTCGCGGCCGGGCGGGTGGTCGAGGGAACGGAAGCGCGGCGATTCTCCGACGCCGGCTCGTCCACCACCTTGCGGATGATCGGCTCGCCACGCAGCACGGTGCGGATCTCATCACCCGACAGCGTCTCGTATTCCAGCAGGCCGCGCGCCAGACGGTGCAGTTCCTCGATGTTCTCGCTGAGGATCCTACGCGCCTTGGCATAGGCGGTGTCGATGATGCCCTTGATCTCGGCATCGATCTCCCGCGCGGTCGCCTCGGAGACGTTCTTGTTCTGGGTCACGGAGTGGCCGAGGAACACTTCCTGGCTGTTGTCGCCATAGGCGATCATGCCGAGCTTGTCGCTCATGCCCCATTCGGTGACCATCCGGCGGGCCTGATCGGTCGCCATCTTGATGTCGCCCGAGGCGCCGTTCGACACCTTGTCCGGCCCGAAGATCAGCTCCTCCGCCGCGCGCCCGCCCATCGCCATGGTCAGCTCGGCCAGCAGCTTGGACTTGCTCTTCGAGTAGCGGTCGCCTTCCGGCAGGCTCATCACGAGACCGAGGGCGCGGCCGCGCGGGATGATCGTCGCCTTGTGCACCGGGTCGCATTCCGGCTCATGCATGGCGCAGAGCGCGTGGCCGCCCTCATGATAAGCGGTCATCCGCTTCTCCGCCTCGCTCATCACCAGCGAGCGGCGCTCGGCGCCCATCAGCACCTTGTCCTTGGCGTTCTCGAACTCGGCCATGGCGACGGTGCGCTTGCCGAGCCGGGCAGCGAGCAGCGCCGCCTCGTTCACCAGGTTGGCGAGATCGGCGCCCGAGAAGCCGGGCGTGCCGCGCGCGATCACCTTCGGATCGACGTCGTTCGCCAGCGGCACCTTGCGCATGTGCACGCGCAGGATCTTCTCCCGCCCGTTCACGTCCGGGTTCGGCACCACGACCTGCCGGTCGAACCGGCCCGGGCGCAGCAGCGCGGGGTCGAGCACGTCCGGCCGGTTGGTGGCCGCGATCAGGATGACGCCCTCGTTGCTCTCGAACCCGTCCATCTCGACGAGCATCTGGTTCAGCGTCTGCTCGCGCTCGTCATTGCCGCCGCCGAGCCCGGCGCCGCGATGCCGGCCGACCGCGTCGATCTCATCGATGAAGATGATGCAGGGCGCGTTCTTCTTCCCTTGCTCGAACATGTCGCGCACGCGGGAGGCGCCGACGCCGACGAACATCTCGACGAAATCGGAGCCGGAGATGGTGAAGAAGGGCACGTTCGCCTCGCCGGCGATGGCGCGGGCGAGCAGCGTCTTGCCGGTGCCGGGCGGGCCGACGAGCAGCACGCCCTTGGGGATCTTGCCGCCGAGGCGCTGGAATTTCTGCGGGTCCTTCAGGAACTCGACGATTTCCTGCAGCTCACCCTTGGCCTCGTCGATGCCGGCGACGTCGTCGAACGTCACCCGTCCCTGCTTCTCCGTCAGCATGCGGGCGCGGGACTTGCCGAAGCCCATGGCGCGGCCGCCGCCGGCCTGCATCTGGCGCATGAAGAAGACCCAGACGCCGATCAGCAGCAGCATCGGGAACCAGCTCAGCAGGTAGTGGAGCAGCGGGTTGACGTCGCTGTCCTCCGGCTTCGCGATCACCCGCACGCCCTTGTCGGTCAGGCGCTGCACGAGGCTCGGGTCCTCGGGTGTGTAGGTCTGGAACGTGTGCCCGTCGGCGAGTTGCCCGGTCACGGTGCGTCCCTGGATCACCACGTCCCGGACATGGCCGTTATTCACCTCTCCGATGAAATCGGAATAGGCGACCTGGCTCGACGGGTGCTGCCCGCCGCCTGGCTGGAACAGGTTGAACAACACCACCAGCAGCAGGGCGATGATGACCCAGAGGGCAAGGTTGCGGCCGAAATTGCTCATTCGATTCCAGTCCTACCCCTGTTGACCGCGTGGATCGGTTCATCCGGGGGAATAATGGCCTGCCCAATGGGAAGGCGCCACGCTTCTAAGCCAAGAACATAGTGTGCCTTCCGGTTCCGCGCACCCCCATCATCGCAGAACAGGAAGCGTATCCGGAGCAAGGAAAACCGCCCCCGCCGCCGGAACAAGCGGCGCGAAAACCAGGGGAACGGCGGCACACGAATCCGGAAAAGGGTAGCCGAGATGGGGAACCGCCACCAGCGTTTCCTCCACACGCAGCGCCGGCAGGGTGCGAAGCACCATCGCGGGCAGACCCGACCGATGACGGAAACGCGCGGCCGCATCTCCGAGCGCGCCGAGCGTCGCGCCGCGCCACGCAGCGGGCGGCGGTACCGCACCCGCCCGCAGGCGGAATCGCCCGTCCCAGACGGCGCCCGGCAGCGCCGGCACCGGCGGGGCCAGTGCCGCGGCCTCGCGGGCGAGCAGCCAGCCCGAACCCAGCCGGCCGGCGGGCGCGATGCGGATGCCGGCCAGGGTTCCCGGACACAGGGCGGCCGCCATGCCGCGCAGCGCCGCGCCGCGCGGCGGATAGGGATGCCCCCCGAGCATGCGCAGCAGCGCCGCCAGCGCCTCCTGCGGCGCCGACTCCGCATCGAGCACGGCGAATCCTTCCGGCCGGATCGTCGCCCGCGCCGCCAGCCAGGCCGCGATCGCGGCCTCCCGGTCCCGCCGCTCCCGGCCATGCGCCATCGCCTCCGCGCTCAGCGCGGCGGTTTCCGGCCCCGTGCCGTCCGGATCGTCCAGGCCGAGACGCAGGCGTGCCCGCAACGCGCGCGGATCGCGGTTGGACGGGTCCTCCACCCAATCAAGCCCGGCCGCCCGCAAGGTGGCGCGCAGCCGGCCGGGCGCCACCCCGAGCAACGGCCGAACGAGGCGCGCATCCTCGGCCTCCACGACGGCGGCCATGCCGGCAAGCCCCGCCTCTCCGCTCGCGCCAAGGCGCCGGATCAGCACCGTCTCCGCCTGATCACGCAAATGATGGCCAAGCAGGAGGTCGGCGAGCCCCTCGGCGCGGCACAGCGCGAACAGCGCGGCATACCGGGCCGCCCGCGCCCGCGCCGCCAGTCCGGCACCCGGCGCGAGGCCGGCGAGTCGCACAAGGCGCACCGGAATCCCGAGCCCCCGCAGGCGCGTTTCCGTCACCGCCGCCTCGTCGGCGGATTCGGGGCGCAGGCCATGGTCGATGACGAAGGCGAATGGCGCCCCCCAACCCTGCGTCAGCAGCGCCAGGGCGAGGCTGTCCGCCCCGCCGGAAACCGCCACCGCGATGCGGCGATCCTCCGGCCAGGGGCCGAGCGGCGCCATGAGGCGGGCGAATTCCTCGGCCGAGACCGGACCGACCACGCCCTTTCCCTGCGCCTCCGTCAGGCCTGGCTCAGCGGCAGCCAGCCCGTGTCCTCAGCGCGACACTGGCCTTGTGCACATCCGCGCGCGCGGACGGGAACTCGGTGTGGAGCTTGGCGAGAGCCTGGCAGGCATCCCTGTTATCGTTCAGCGCGATCAGGGAGTGGGCGACCCCGAGCAGGGCGTCCGGCGCGCGGTTGGCGTGCGGCGCCCGGTTATAGGCGTCGTAGTAATCCGCCGCGGCCTGCTGATACTGGCGCTGGCCGAACTCCGCCTGTGCCAGCAGGAAGCGCGCATCGTTGGCGCGCGGGCCGGCACGGCCGGAACCGAGCACCTCGCGGGCGGATGCCTCGGCGGCGGCATAGTCCCGGCGGGCGAGAGCGGCATTGCCTTGTTGCATGGCGTTTTCCGGCGTCCGGTGCGGCGGCGCGGCGGGAGCGGGCGTTGGCGCATCGGCGGCGGGGTTGGGTGCTGCCGCCGGGGCCGGGGTCTGGGCGTTGCCGGACGCGGCGGCGGCCGCGCCGCCGGCGGCACCGGCCGCCCCGCCCTGTTGCAGGCGGAAGTTCAGATCGCCGATCTGCTTGGCGAGGTCGGCATTCTGCTGCTGCTGCTGATTGCTCAGCTCTTCCACCCGGCCGCGCAAGGTGCGCACCTGGTCCTCGAGCTGGGAGACACGCAGCAGCAGGTCAGCCGAGATATTGCTTGAATCCCCCCCGGATGGCGCCGGCGCCGCGACCGCTGGCGCGCCGCCGCCCGTCTGCCCCTGCGCCTGCATATCCTGCAGTTCGTGGCGCAGCTCCAGGATCTGGTTCTGCAACTCGATCCCCTCGCGCGAGTCGACCTGCGCGAGAGCCGGCCCGGCGGGCGCGGCCAGCACAACAGAAACCAGGAAAAGCGGCAAAAGCCTCATGGTCGGGTTCCGAAACAGCTCTACCGAGGTTTCTAGAGCAGCATCGGTTCAGAAGAAAATATCCGCTCCGGCGCGCGGCTCGCCCGCACGGGAATCTGTGCGCCATTTCAGACCGGATGGCGGCGCCAGCGGAGGGCGGAACCGGCGGCGCGGATCGCATCGGTGGCAACGGCCCCGGCGATCCCCGAGGCAGCAAGAGGCGGGCGAAGCGGCCGGCCGGCACCGGACCAGGCGAAACCCGGTCCGGCGTTCTGGCAGGCGCCGCGCCCGCGATGGCGGGCGTTAGCGAACCGAGGTGATCGCGTTACGGTTCTGCGACCAGGCCTGCTCGTTGTCGCCGAGGGCCGTCGGGCGATCCTTGCCGTAGCTGATCGTGGTGATGCGGGACTCGGAGACGCCCTTCGCCACGAGGTAGTCACGCGCGGCGCTGGCGCGGCGCTGGCCGAGGGCGAGGTTGTATTCCTCAGTGCCGCGGTCGTCGCAATTGCCGGCGATCTGCACGCTCACCTGCGGGTAGCGCTGCAGCCAGGAGGACTGCCGGTCCAGCGTCGCCTGGGCGTCGCTGCTCAGCGAATTCTCGTTGAACGCGTAGAAGATGCGGTCGCCCACATTGGCGACCAGATCCTCCTCGCTGCCCGGGGCGGCCGCGCCGGCCGTGGCACTGGTGGCCGCGCCGGTACCGGTCGAAGCGCCGGTGTTCGCGGCTTCATTGCCAGAGCAGGCCGCCAGCAGGGCGACGGCCGCGAAGGCGCCAAGAATCTTGAAATCCATGTTCAGTCCGTCCCCTGGGTGGGATGCGATGAAGAGCCGTTCGGCCGATGGCCGGAATGCATCCGGCCGTTCGTTCCGCACACGGCTCGGCATTACGCGCGCGACCCGGAGCGGTCAAGAATGCACAAAGCAACTAATATGCGTATTTGTGCAGTTCAGCCCCCGGCCTGGAGCGCGCGTAACACTTCCGCGTGCTCAGGCGTTCAGCGGCGACCAGGCAGGGTCCGAGGCATTGGTCGGCGTCGGCACCGGGCGCTCGTTGAAGCCGGTGATGTCGATCGACACCAGCCGCGAGGAGAAGCCGTTGCCGGCGTTATCGCGCGACGGAGTCTCCCGCCAGAACATCAGCACGCGACCATTCGGGGCAAAGGTCGGCCCCTCGGCCAAGTAGCTCTCGGAGAGGATGCGCTCACCACTGCCATCCGGCCGCATTACTCCGATGGCGAAATTGCCCCCGGCCATGCGGGTGAAGGCGATCAGGTCGCCGCGCGGCGACCAGACCGGAGTCGCATATTTCCCCTGCCCGTAGCTGATGCGACGGGCACCGCCCCCGGAGGCGCTCATGACATAGAGCTGCTGATCGCCGCCCCGGTCGGAGTTGAACACGATCTGCGACCCGTCCGGGCTGAAGCACGGGCTGGTGTCGATCGAGCCGGAGCTGGTCAAACGCTGCTCGCGCCGCGAGGCGAGATCGACGAGGAAGATGTCGGACCCGCCGCCGCGCGTGACCGAGAGCAGGACGCTGCCGCCATCCGGGCTGAAGCGCGGCGCGAAGCTCATGCCCTCGAACGCGCCCAGGATGGACTGCCGGCCGGACGCGAGATCGAACAAATAAACCCGCGGCCGGTTGTTGGCGTAGCTCATGAAGGCGATCTGGTCGCGCACCGGGTTGAAGCGCGGCGTCAGCACGAGCCAGGAGCCATCGGTCAGGTAGCGGTTATTGGCGCTGTCCTGATCCATGATCGCGAGGCGCTTGGTCTGCCGCCCGCGCGGGCCGCGCGCGGCGACGTAGACGATGCGGGTGTCGAAATACCCCTTCTCGCCGAGCAGGCGCTCATAGATCAC
>DATJWY010000092.1:0-29373 GCA_035500775.1 Acetobacteraceae bacterium | reverse complement strand
GCGATCCTCAGCGACCCGTCGCTGGCCGGGCCATTCCCGGAGCTGTCGACGGCGCTCATCGCTTTCGACCGGCCGGACGACAGCTTCAAGCCGACGCAGACCACCGTCGACCTGTTCCTGTTCGATCTGCGCGAGAGCCTCGAGCTGCGCAACAGCGAGCCGACGGTCAGGCGGCTCAACGGGCAGGCCGTGATCCGTCCGGCTCCGCTGCGGCTGGCCTGCACCTATCTGATCACGGCTTGGCCGGTCGGCGGTCCGGATCTCGTGCTGCAGGAGCAGCAGCTTCTCGGGGAGGTGCTGCAGGTCCTCTCGATGTATCCGAGGATTCCCGCCGCCTATCTCAAGGGAAAGCTGGTGGGGCAGGAGCCGGTGCTGCCGATGACGACCACGCATCCGGAGGAGCTGCGCAATCCTGCCGAGTTCTGGACCGCCATCGGCAGCAAGATGCGCCCGTCCATCACGGTGACCGTCACCATCGGCATGGACGTGTTCGCGCCGGTCACGGCGCCGGTCGTGAGGACCGGACTGGTGCGGCTGGGCGAGCGCACGGGGGGCGCCGAAACGCTCGTCGGCGCGACCAAGATGGAGTTCTTCCGGATCGGCGGGAAGGTCACCAGCGGCGGTGCCGCGGTGGCCGGCGCCAGCGTCGCCGTGGCCGGAGCCGGCCTGTCGGCGTGCACCGACGCCGATGGCGACTATGTGCTCGGCGCCATGCCGGCCGGAGCCTACACGCTCGACGTTCAGGCGAACGCGACGACCAGGCAGGTTGCCATCACGGTCCCGGCGGCAACGGGGCACAGTTACGACGTGCAGCTGTAGCGAACCGAGCAGCGAGGGAGGAAAACATGCCGCAATATCTGTCCCCTGGCGTCTACGTGGAGGAGGTGCCCTCGGCCATCAAGCCGATCGCCGGCGTGAGCACCAGCACGGCCGGGTTCATCGGCGTCATGGGCGACAGCATCGACCAGCCGCTGGCCAAGCTGACCGGCGCCGCGATCGGCACCGGCGACGGCACCAAGACGGCATTCGAACTGCCGGTCTATCCGGTCGGCAAGGCCCACACCGCCGTGAAGGTCGACGGAACGGCCGCCACCGGCGTGACGATCGCGAATGATGACGTCAACAAGGTCTCGACCGCGACGTTCGGCACGGCGCCGACCAACGGCAGCAAGATCACGGCCGACATCGTGCCCAGCCTCACGCCGGTTCCCGCCGGCATGCCGAAGCTGTGCACGACCTTCAGCGACTTCAAGAAGTTCTTCGGCGACTTCAATGGCGACACCCAGCATGATTACCTGGCGCACGCCGTCTACGCCTTCTTCAACAATGGCGGCAGCCGCTGCTACGTCATGCGCGTCGCGAGTGAAGCCGACATCCCGAAGTTCCTGCTCAACTACGAGGCCATCGACGAGGTCGCGATCGTCGCGGCTCCCGGGCTGGCGCAGAACGATGCGACCGGCAAGAATACGCGCACGCAGATCATCGCCCATTGCCAGGTCCGCACCCAGAACCGCTTCGCCATCTTCGATTCGCCGACGACGGTCGAGAGCGGCAGTCCGGCCGCGCTCGATCTCACGCTGCTGGACGCGAAGAACGCCAACTCGGTGCTGCCGCCGTTCACCGACTTCGCCGCCTTCTATTTCCCCTGGCTCGAGGTGTTCGATCCGATCACCAAAGGGCCGATTTACGTGCCGCCCAGCGGGCACGTCGCCGGCATCTATGCCCGGGTCGACAACGATCGCGGGGTGCACAAGGCGCCCGCCAACGAGCCGGTGATCGGAGCGACGGGTCTCAAATACGCGATCAGCAAGGCGCAGCAGGACGGCCTCAATCCGGAAGGCGTCAACTGCATCCGCAATCTCAACGGCAACCTGACGGTCTGGGGCGCCCGCACCCTGGGCGGCGACGCCAATGCCGACCTCAAATACATCAACGTCCGGCGCACGCTGCTGTTCCTGCGCAAGTCCATCGAGGAGGGAACGCAGTGGGTGGTGTTCGAGCCCAATGAGCCAGGCCTGTGGCAGAAGATCACGCGCAACATCACCGCCTTCCTGACCAATGTCTGGCGCTCCGGCGCGCTGTTCGGAACCACGGTGCAGGAGGCCTTCTACGTCAAGTGCGATGCGGAGACGAATCCGCCGGAGCTGCGCGACGTCGGCCAGGTGGTGGCGGAGATCGGCGTGGCCATCGTGCGTCCTGCCGAATTCGTGATCTTCCGCATCAGCCAGTTCACCGCGCCGAGCAAGTAGCGCCATGCCGCAGGCCTTCGGCAGTCCCGGAGTCTATCGCCAGGAGGTGGTGATGCGGCCGCCTCCGGTGCTGGAGACCGGCGTGCCGGCCTTCGTCGGCATCGCCGGCCCGCCGCCCGGCGGGACGGCGCGGTTCAATGTGCCGCTGGCGCTGTACCACAAGGAGGACTTCGCCGGCCTGTTCGCCCCGGCAACCCGCAGCTTCCTCGCCGATGCGGTCGCCGGGTTCTTCGACAATGGGGGATCGCGCTGCTACGTCGTGGCGGCCGATCCCCAGGCCAATCCGGAACAGGCGCTGGTCGACGCGATCGCGGTCCTGGCGCCGCTCGACGACATGGACCTGCTGGCGGTTCCCGACGCCGCCATCCTGGTGACTCCGGAAGGGGCGGCGGACAAGGCCGCCATCGCCCGGGTGCAGACCGCCATGCTGTTGCACTGCGCGCAGCAGGGCAATCGTTTCGCCATCCTCGACTCGCTGCCTGGCGCCAGCGTCGACGACGTCACGGTGCAATGCGCGCAGCTCGCCGCCGGCCGGCAGGAGCCCGTCAATGGGGCGCTCTATTATCCCTGGCTGTTGACGGCGAGCCGCCCCGTGTCGGTTCCTCCGTGCGGCCATGTGGCGGGCATCTATCGGCGTAGCGACGACAGGACCGGCGTGTTCAAGGCGCCGGCCAACGAGGAGGTCTTCGGCGTTCTCGACCTGGAGACGCAGATCGATGGCGGCGTGCAGGACCAGCTCAATCCGGCGCGGGTCAACTGCCTGCGGGCCTTTCCCGGCCGCGGCATCCGCGTCTGGGGAGCCCGCACGGTCGGCCCCGTGCCGCCCGACCTCAACTGGCTCTACGTGAATGTGCGGCGGCTGTTCCTCACCCTGCGCCGCTGGATCGACACCAACATGGGATGGGCGACGTTCGAGCCGAACGACGTCCGCCTGTGGGTCCGCGTGCGGCGCGAGATGACGGTCTTCCTGACCGGCCTGCAGCGCGACGGCGCCCTTAAGGGCGCTACCCCCGACGAGGCCTTCTTCGTCAAATGCGACGCGGAGAACAACCCGCCGGAGGTGCGGGACCTCGGCCAGCTAATCGTCGAGATCGGGCTGGCGCCGCTGTCGCCGGCGGAATTCATCGTGGTCCGCATCGTCCGCCACGCCGGCGGGGAGGCGGACAGCTGAAGATCACGCGCATGAAAGAGGGAGGATTGTGATGGCGACGGGCACTCGGGTCGACCCCTACCGCGGGTTCAACTTCCTGGTGGAGATCGACGGCATCACCCAGGCGGGATTCTCGGACATCTCCGGGCTCGACGCGACCACGGCCGCGGTCGATTACCGGGAGGGCACGGATCCCAACCACACGCGCAAGCTGACCGGCCTCAACACCTATTCGGTCATCACGCTCAAGCGCGGAATCACCGATTCCGACGAACTGTGGAAGTGGCGCCAGACGGTGATCGACGGCCGGCCGCAGCGCAAGAATGGCTCCATCGTACTGCGCGACGAAACCGGCGCGGAGAAGATCCGCTGGAACTTCTCGGAAGCGTGGCCGAGCAAGTGGACGGGACCGGCGCTCAGCGCCAGTTCCGCCGCCGTGGCGGTGGAGATGCTGGAGATCACCCACGAGGAGCTCAAGCGGGCCTGAGTCGGGGCGCTCTGCGCCGCCGCCGCAAGGGACCGCGACGCGGTGCTGGGGCGCCGGCGCCACGAGGAGATCGGCAATGCTGCAAACGGAATTTCCCTTCACCCTGCCGCAAGGCTACGTCGATCCCGACGGCAATCTGCACCAGGACGGCGTCATGCGCCTGGCAACGGCGTTCGACGAGATCGCGCCGCTGAAAGACCCGCGCGTGATCGCCAATCCGGGCTACCTGCTCATCATCCTGCTCGTGCGCGTGATCACGCGGCTCGGGGCGCTGGAGCACATCAATCCCAAGGTCATCGAGGGCATGTTCGCGGCCGATCTCGCCTACCTGCAGGACTTCTATGCTCGCATCAACGGCGCGGGCCACAACCGGGTGCGGGCGCAATGCCCGCACTGCCAGCAGCAGTTCGAGGTGGAGCTCGAACCTGCGGGGGAAACTGGCGCTACCCCTTAGAGCGGCTCTACGAGGAGGTAGCGTACGTGGCTTATCACTTTCACTGGCCGCACGAGGAAATCTTGGCGATGGAGCACGCGGAGCGCCAGCGCTGGGTCGCCGAGATCGCTAAGATCAACCGGCGTCTCAACGAGCAGGAGGGCCGACCCGGCTGATGCCGTGCAGCCGGCCGATGAATGACCGTCGCCGACTGGCGGCGCAACGCACGAGGGAAGCACCATGGTGGATCTGCCGTCCGTCGGCCTGAATGCCGCCTTCGCGGCGGTGACGAATCTGCTGGGGATCAGGTCCGATCCGTACCAGGCATTCAATTTCCTGGTGGAGATCGAAGGCGTCCTGGCAGGCAGCTTTTCCGAATGCAGCGGTCTGCAGGTGGAGACGGAGTTCTTCGATTTTCGCGAGGGCGGGCTCAACGATTACATGCACCGCTTCGCCGGGCCGACCAAATATCCGCCGCTCGTGCTCAAACACGGCCTCACCCAGATCGACGGGCTGTGGAACTGGCACCAGGACGTCACGCAGGGAAAGATCAATCGCAAGAACGGCACGATCTACCTGCTCGACAAGATGCGCATCCCCGTCATGTACTGGAACTTCAAGGAGGCGTTTCCGACCAAGTACACCGGGCCGGATTTCCGCGCCGAATCCGCGAGCGTCGCTTTCGAGAGCGTCGAACTCGCGCATCGCGGCCTGAGCCGGCCGACGCTGGGCAGCGTGCTGGGACCGGCCGGTTCGGCGATCGCGGGCGCAGCCGGCGCGATCGGCGGCTCGTTCGGACTGTGAGATCATGAGCGACACCCGCCCGCTGACCACACCGGCTGTTCCGGTAGGCGCCCTGGTGCGACGCCTCTTGCGTCGCGCCAGCGAGCCGGTCGGCGTCGTCGACGTGCGCCATGCGACGACGCTGCACGCGCGCGCCAGCCTTCCGACGCTGCAACGGGCCGCGTTCGTGGACGCCCTGAGCAGCCGCTACGGACAGCGGCGCACGGCCGCGGCCGGCGGCAGCGGGCCGGAGCTGCCGTTCCTCGCACGGGTCGAGCGCGGACTGCTCGAGGGCGCGTCGGCGGCCCCGATCCGCGGCGCGCCGGTGTTTCCCGTTGGCGCGACCATACCGGCGATCACCGCGGCGGATGCCGCTGCGACGACGACGATTTTTCGCGTGCGGCGGCCCGGCGGCAATCCGGAGATCGACCATTCCGCCGTGCGCGGGTCCGAAGCGCGGGTGACGACCCTGACGATGGAAGCCGAGGTCGAGGCGGCACCGCGCGACCGGGGCGATGCGCCGGCCACGTCGCGGCAGCCCGAGGCTGCGGCGTCGGCGCCGATGCAGCCGCAGCACGCGAGCCGCTCCGTGCCGCCCCTGCCTGCTGCCGCCAACATAGTCACCGGCAACGGCGCCTCGACGGTCGACGGCCGGCTGCTGCCGGCGTCCATATCAGCCGCGCCGGCCGAGGGCGGACCGGCGGGGAGCGGCGCGCCAACCACCGTCACGCTGGGTCTTGCATCCGCCGAGCCGGAGGGCACCGCCGCGGTGGTCACGCTCGAGGTGGCGCAGGTCGCTGCCGCGCGCGGTCCGGCGTTGACCACCTTGGACCTCGCGCGCCGCCACGCCGATCCGGCACCAGCCGTCCCCACGGCCGGCCTCGCGCAGGAGGCGATCGTCGTCGTCAACGGGGTGCAGCCGCCGCCTGCGCGCGTCAGTACTCTCGTCGCGGCGGAGATCCGCGAGACCCGCGCGGCGCCGACCCTGGTCGGCCTGGTGTGGCGAGAAGCGAGCAGGAACAGCGCCGGACCGCAGACCGTCGCGCGCGCAGCGGCTGCGGCCGCCCCTGTGCCGGTGCACGCGACCGCCATGCCAGGCCAACTCGCGGCCGAAGGCATTCCGGAGCCGGGCGCCATCACCGCCATTACGGCGACGTCCTCCGATGCCTCCGGCGCCGACCTGACGCGGGTCGCCGAGCAGGTCAGCCGCCTCATCGCGCGCCAGCTCCGGATCGAGCGCGAGCGGCGGGGTGGCGCGCCATGACGGCCCTGGCCAAATTGATCATCACACCGGAACCGGCGTCGCACCTCGACCCGATCGAGGCGCTGTTCAATCCCAACACCTACTCGATCACCAAGACGGTGTCGTGGACCGCCGCCACCGGTAACAGCCAGGCGGTCGGGCAGACGGAGCGGCGCAAGAACGCGCCGGCCCTGCAGTTCGGGGGCGGCCAGAGCCGGTCACTGTCGCTCGACCTGTTCTTCGACACCACCGAGGAGACGAACGACGCCAAGAAGGACGTGCGCACGCTCACGAACAAGATCGTGAAGCTGACCCGCATCGTGCGCGATCTCGATCCGCAGCGGCCGCCAGTCTGCGTCGTCTCCTGGGGCAAGGAGACCCCGCCGGGATCCGACTTCCCCTTCACCGGCGTCGTCACGCAGCTCACCCAGCGCTTCAACCTGTTCCTTGCCGACGGACGGCCGGTGCGTGCCAACCTGACCCTCGCCCTCACCGAATATCTCGATCCGACCAAGGACGAGCTCGAGACAGACCCGGAGTTCACCACCCGGCTGGTCAAGCGCGGCGACAGTCTGAGCAGCATCGCGGCCGAGGTCTACCGCGATCCGACGCAGTGGCGCGTCATCGCCGAGGCCAACCGCCTCGACGATCCGCGCCGGGTTGCACCCGGGCTGCGTCTCAACATCCCGAAGATCCGGCCGGAGAAGACCAATGGCTGACGGCTCCGGCGGTCCTCTGGTTCCCGAGATCGACGTCGTCATCAACGGCTCGCCAGTCCCAGCGGCGGTCCTGCGCTTCATCGAGGACATCGTCGTCGACGACAGCGTGGAACTGCCGAGCATGTTCATGTTCGCGGTGACCAGCTCGGACACGCAGCAGCAGGAGCTGCCGTGGATCGACGACAACCTGTTCTCGGTCGGCAACGTGGTGGAGATCAAACTCGGCGGAGACAGCACGCTCAGCAGCCTGATCACCGGGGAGATCACCGCACTCGAGCCGGAGTTTCTCACCAGCCGCATTCCGCTGCTCAAGGTGCGGGGCTACGACCGCCGGCACCGGCTGCAGCGAGGCCGCAAGACGCGCACCTTTCTCCAGAAGAAAGACAGTGACATCGCCACGCAGGTGGCGAGCGAGGCAGGTCTGGCGGTCCGGGCGACGGACAGCGGCACGAGCATCGACTACGTGCTGCAGGCCAACCAGACCGACTGGGAGTTCCTGTGCGCGCGCGCGCGCCTCATTCGCTACGAAGTGGCGGTGAGCGGAAAGACGCTGCTGTTCCAGCCGGTCGGCAACAACCAGAGCGAGATCCTGACCCTCGACATGGCCAATGATCTGCTCGAATTCCATCCGCGCCTCTCGGCCGCCGGGCTGGCCACCGAGGTGAAGGTGCAGAGCTGGAGCGTCAAGGACAAGCGAGCTATTCTCGGCGACTCCAAAGCGGGCGACGAGATCTCCCATATGGGCGGCAAAATGAGCGGGGCCGCCATCGTCAAGGACGCCTTCGGGGACGCGGTCCACGTCGTCAGCGAGCTGCCGCTCGGCGGGCAGGCCGAGGCCGACCAGATCGCCAAGGCGCGGTTCAACCAGCTGGTGCTCGGGCTGATCACCGGCGAAGGTCTGTGCCGCGGCCGCACCGACATCCGCGCCGGCAAGGTGATCAAGATCGATGGCGTCGGCCGCCGCTTCGGAGGCCCCTATTACGTGACATCGGCGCTGCACCGCTACTCGCCTGCCGCCGGCTACGTGACGGAGTTCACGGTACGGAGAAACGCGTCATGAATTTTTTCGATCTGCTCGGCGGACAGGCCCAGGAGCGGAGCGGTCGCATCTACGGCGTCGTGGTGGGACTGGTCACCAACAACCAGGATCCCGAGAACCTCAGCCGGGTCAAGGTCAAGTTCCCCTGGCTCAGCGACACCGACGAGAGCGCCTGGGCCCGCGTCGCCATGCCGATGGCCGGCAACCAGCGCGGCATCTGCTTCCTGCCCGAGGTGAACGACGAAGTCCTGGTGATGTTCGAGCAGGGAGACGTGCGCGTGCCTTACGTGGTGGGCGCGCTGTGGAACGGCAAGGACGCGCCGCCGGTGCTCAACGGCGACGGACAGAACAACGTGCGCATCATCAAGTCGCGCAGCGGCCATGTCGTCAAGCTCAACGACGCGGACGGCAAGGAGACGATCGAGATCATCGACAAGAGCACGAAGAACAGCGTCGTGATCGACACCGCGAAGAACACCGTCACGGTGACGAGCGATAAGGACATCACGCTGTCCGCCCCCAAGGGCACGATCAAGCTGGACGCCCAGAAGGTGGAGATCGCGTCCTCGGAGGCGACCCAGGTGAAGGCGGGCGGCAACATGAACCTGGAGTCCGGCGCGACCATGACGGTCAAGGGTTCCACCGTGAACATCAACTGAGCAGAACGCGCGAGCGGCAATCGGGAGGGCGGAACGATGGGACAGCCGGCGGCGAAGAAGGGTGATCAGGTGACGGCGATCGACACGCATGTCGTGATGGTGCCGTCGTCGCCGCCGGCGCCGCTGCCGCATCCCTTCGCCGGGGTCATCAGCGGCGGCCTGAGCAGCAACGTGAACATCATGGGCATTCCGGCGGCGACGGTGGACAGCACCGCCGACAACACGCCGCCGCACGTCCCGACTCCGCCGGGAACGGCGTTCCAGACCCCGCCGTCCAACAAGGCGACGATTAAGACCGGCAGCCCGACGGTGAAGATCAACGGCAAGATGGCGGCGCGCAACGGTGACACGGCGGAGACCTGCAACGATCCGTCCGACCTGCCGGTCGGAAAGGTGGTGGCGGTCGGCACCGTGTTCATCGGATGAGCTGCGGGAGATCGCATGGCCAAGACGTTCCTCGGTGTCGGTCTCGGCTTCCCGCTCCGGTTCGATGGCTCGGGCGCGATCGTCACCGCGCATTACGAGGAGAGCGTGCGGCAGTCGGTGTGGATCATCCTAGGCACCGCCAAAGGCGAACGGGTGATGCGGCCCGAATTCGGCTGCAGCATCTACGATCTCGTCTTCGAGGTCAATTCAGCCTCCACGGCGGGAAAGATCGCGCAGGCGGTGCGAGAAGCGCTGCTACTGCAGGAGCCGCGGATCGATCTTCGCGACGTGCAGGTCGAGCCTCAGTCCGACGGCGCGACGCTGCTGATCCGGATCGAATACCAGGTCCGCGCCACCAACAACGTCTTCAATCTGGTCTATCCGTTCTATCTTGAAAGGAGCGCGACTTGAGTCCGAGCCCCGCTCCCATGATCGATCCGCGCACCGCCGCCGACGTGCAGCAGCAGCTGGTCGAGCTGCTGCGGCTCTACGCACCGGCCTGGAACGAGGTCGATCCGGTGACGGGTGAACCGGTCGGCGTGAGCGCCGCCCTCATCGGCGTCGCTGCGCGCCTGGCGGAAATCCTGATCCAGCGCCTCAACGAGGTGCCGCAGAAGAATTTCCTCGCCTTCCTCGATCTGCTCGGCGCCGCGCTGCTGCCGCCGCAGCCGGCGCGCGTACCGTTGACATTCATGCTGGCCAAGGGCAGCCCCGTGGATGCGGTGGTTCCTGCCGGCACCCAGGTCGCGGCGCCGCCGGCGCCGGGCGACAAGGACCCGGTGATCTACGAGACCGAGAGCGAACTGGTGGTGACGGCCGCGCAGCTGACGGCGGCCATCGTGCGCGATCCCGAGAACGACACCTACGCCGACTACAGTGCCGAGCTGCTCACGGCCGGAAGCGCGGGAACTCCCGTGTTTCACGGCAATCGCCGCATGTCGCACGTCCTGTATGTCGGGCACAGCGAATTGCTGGCATTGCCGGGAATCAGCCGCCTCGATCTGATCGTGGAGCTGCAGGCCCCTGCGGGCGACGACCTCGTGCTGCGCTGGGAGATCTGGAACGGGCAGGCTTGGCAGGACGTCACCCCGTCGGACGCCGCCAGCGCCGCGGTCAGGAACCTGCACCAGTCCGGCACCATCGCGTTCGCGCAGGTCCCGCCGGCGCGGCCGCTGGCGGTCGCGGGCGTGTCCAAGGGGTGGATCCGCTGCGGCCTGGCGACGCCGGTGACCCGATCGACCACCCGCCGCAGCGGCATGGTGCGGGCATCGCAATTGCCGCTGCTTCGCGCCATCGGCCTGCGCGTGCTCTTGCACCAGGAGGGGCTGCTGATCGATCAGGCCTACTCCTCCGCGGTCGGGCTGATCGACCTGAGCAAGGACTTCTACCCCTTCGGCGAGAAGCCGCGCTTCAACGACACGCTGTGGCTGGCGCTGGACGAGGCCTTCTCGAATTCCGGCGCGGCCGTGACGCTCGACATCAAAGTGAGCAATCCGCCGGGGTCGGGCCTGGCAACGCCCCCGCCGGCCGTTCCGTCCGAGGATCTGAGGCTGCGCTGGGAGGTGTGGAACGGGTCGTGGATCGAGCTCGGAACGTCCGGCCCGGCGGGCCCGGTCGCCACCACGGTGAACAGCAACCCGTTCTCCGACACGACCAAGGGGCTGTCGGTCGACGGAACGGTGGTCTTCACGCTGCCGGCGCGCGTCGCCAGCTTCACCGTGAACGGACACGCGAGCTTCTGGATCCGCGTGCGCATCGTGGCGGGCAATTACGGCTTGGAAGGCCATTACGAGACAGTGCAAGGCGCGGCCTCGGGGTTTGTGTTCCGGCTGCCGAATTTCCAGCCGCCGTCGATCCGCTCGCTGACGGTCACCTACGATCTGGACAGGCCGGCAGAGGGGAATCCGCCGCTGCTGCCGGAAACGGTAATCGCCGAGAACGATGCGGTGTTCACCGACCTGACGGATCTCAACACCAGCCACGCGACGTCGTTTGCGCCGTTCCAGCCGTCGCCGGACCTGCGGCCGACCCTCTATCTCGGGTTCGTGCTTCCCGCCGGGCGTACAGGTTTCCCCAACGAGCCGCTCGCCATGTTCTTCCGCGGCGCCGACAGGCGCTACGGAGAAAAGACCATTCCGCTGGCGCCGGACGTCAGCCGCGCGGCGGCCGACCCGGGCCAATCCGTCACGCATCGGTTCACCATCACCAATCCGGGCGCGAGCGCCGTCACCTATGCCCTCGACGTGTTCGGAACCCAGTGGTCACCGGCCGTCACAGCGGTCAATTCCGATGGAACGCCGCGCGCCACGTCGCCCGCCAGCATCGACGTGCCGGCGAACGGCTGGATCGAGCTGCACGTGCAGGTCACGGTGCCGCCCGGCACGGCTTTCGGCGCCAGCGACGCCGGCATCGTCCAGCTCGCATCGCCAGAGCGCATCCTGTACAGCGCGCAATTCGTGACCTTCGCGCACGAGGAGGAGAGCGAGGTTCCGCAGGTCCGGCTCGCCTGGGAATACTGGAGCGGGCGCAGCTGGACCGGGCTCGCGGTACGGGACGAGACCGCCGGCTTCACCACTACCGGCACCATCGAGCTGCTGCCGCTCTCCGACTTCGCGTCCCACCTCGCCTTCGGCATCGATGCGTTCTGGCTGCGCGTGCGCTGGGATTCGGGCGATTACGATGCCGATCCGCGCATCGAGCGCATCGTCCTGAACACCACGATGGCGACGCAGCGGGTGACGGTTCGCGACGAGATCCTCGGCTCAAGCGACGGCACCGCGGAGCAGATTTTCTCCACCACCCGCACGCCGGTGCTCGATGGTCAGGTGCTGGCGGTGCGCGAGCCCGAAATGCCGTCCGGCGACGAGCTCAAGGCGATCGTCGACGACGAAGGGGCCGACGCGGTTCGGGTCGTTGCCGACAGCACCGGCCGGCCTTCCGAGATCTGGGTGACGTGGCACGAGGTGCCGGACTTCTACGCCTCGGATTCGCGCTCGCGGCATTACGTGCTCGATCACGTCACCGGCTCGACCCGCTTCGGCGACGGGTTGAGCGGGATGATCCCGCCGGCCGGCTCGGCCAATGTCCGCCTCGCCACCTATCAGACGGGGGGCGGGGTGCGCGGCAACCGGCCCGCCGGAAGCATCGTGCAGCTCAAGACCACGGTTCCCTACGTCGACAAGGTCACCAATCCGATCGACGCCACAGGAGGCGTCGACGCCGAATCGATGGGATCGCTCCTCGCCCGCGCGCCGCTGGAGATCCGCCATCGTCATCGCGCCGTCGCCCCGGAGGACTACCAGGACCTCGTCAACCTTGCCTCTCCTGACGTGGCCCGGGTCCTCTGCATATCCAATCGGGACCTAGTGGCCGACCCCTATGACCGACTGCCGCCGGTCCTCGGACACGTCAGCCTCATCATCGTCCCGAACGCGAGGGAGACGCGGCCACAGCCGAGCATCGAGCTCGTGCGCCGCATCCAGAAGTTCATCTCCGCCGCCTGTCCGGTGACCGCCACGGTGCACGTGCTCGGGCCGCTCTATCTGCGGGTCGACGTGCAGGCGGAGATTGGTCTCGCCTCCCTGGAGGGCGCCGGAACCGTGGGGGCGGCGGTGCAGGACGCGCTCGCGGCATTCCTGCATCCGCTCACCGGCGGGTTCGACGGGGCGGGCTGGGAATTCGGGCGCGAACCGCATCGCTCGGACATCTTCCGCGTCATCGAGGAGATCGCCGAAGTCGACCACATCCGCGCCCTGACGGTCGAGACCAGCGAGGAGTTTCCCGGCAGCCGCGAGACCGGGCGCTTTCTCGTCTATTCGGGGACCCACAGCATCGAGCTCGTGTTCGAGCCTTAGGAAAGATCGCGCGCCATGCCGCTGCAGCTGCCCAACCTGGACGACCGCCGCTACGACGATCTGGTCGCCGAAGCGCTGGCGCGCATTCCCACCTATGCGCAGGAATGGACCAATCACAATCCGTCCGATCCGGGCATCACGCTGGTCGAGCTGTTCGCCTATCTCACCGACATCCTGATTTACCGGCTGAACCGGGTCACCGACGAGAACAAGCGCCGCTTCCTCAAGCTGCTGAACAGTCCGGCGTGGGAGACGGGCGATCTCGCCGCCGAATTGCGCAAGGCCGTGCTCGCCGTCCGCGAGCGCTACCGCGCGGTGACCAGGGAGGATTACGAGGTCCTGTCCACCGAGGCCTTCAACCGCTTCCTGGCCGATGCGCAGCGGTCGTCGGTCGAGCTGGTGGCGAGGGCGTATTGCGTTCCGCAGCGCAACCTGGAGGCGGGAGCGGAGAGCGATAGGCTCAAGCCACGCCCCGAGCACGTCAGCGTCGTTGTCGTTCCATCACAGCAACGGACAAATCCGCATCCCCCGCCGCCGCTGCTGACGCCGGGCACCCCCGGTCCCGTGGACCCGCAGCCGAGCGATGCCCTGATTGCCGCCCTGTTCGCGTTTCTCGACGAGCGGCGCATGCTGACCACCAAGCTGCACGTGACCGGACCGTTCTACGTGCATGTTTCCGCGCAGCTGGTGATCGCGCGCGAGGGCGACGCGCTTGACGACGACGTGGTTGCCGCCGTCAATGAGCGTCTCCGGAGCCTGCTCGATCCGCTGCCGTCCGACGACGGGGACGGGTGGCCGTTCGGCCGGGACGTGTTCGTGTCGCAGGTCTATGGCGCGCTCGACCTCGTGCCCGGGATCAATTTCATCACCGACGTCATGCTGAGCAGCCGATGCGCGGGGGGCGACGTGAAATGCGTCGTGGCCGATCAGGTCTGGCATGTGGAAGGTGATCTTGTCGGCCTACGCATCGAGGATCATCACCTTCCGATCTTCGATCACGCTGAGATCGTGGTCGCTCCGAGCGACTCCTTCATCCGCGCGAACCTCTCATTGTCGGCGCGGGGCCGCTCCGATGCTGATCCGGCGGCGCTGAAGCGGGCGATCAAGACCGCGGTGCGGGACATCTTTCATCCCGCTTCCGGCGGTCCGGGCCCAGGGACGCTGCATCCGACCGACATCTTCGTCTCCGATATTGCGGTCCCCATCAGGAACATCGCCGGCATCCTTGCGATCGACCCCCTCGCGGTCGATTGTGTACCCTCCAGTGTCCTGCAGAAGGACCCCGATCGCGGGGCCTATCTCCACGTCGCGCCCGGGCACGTCGTGGACTGGCGTGTCGCCATCACGCTCACCCAGTGAATGCCATGACGATCGATCGCACGAAGCTCGACGCTCGTTCCGGTCAGGTCAGCCGGCTGCTCGGCAATCTGCCGGCGATCTTCCAGGAGCTGCCGAACGACGCGGCCGCGGCGCTGCCGCCGATCGGCCGCTTACTCATGGCCTTCGAGAGCATCCTTCTCGGCCTGCCCAAGAGCCGGGCCGAGGAATGGGCTGACCTGCGGCAGCAGCCGGGACTGGAGGAGATCATCGGTGGCGCCGTCGAGAGCGGCACCTCCGATACGCTGCTCGACGGGGTGCATCGCTATTTCGATCCCGGACCGGACTATGTCCCGGACCCGCGCAAGGTCGCCGATTACGACCGGGCACCCTCCGAGTTCCTGGGCTGGCTGGCCGGCTGGGTGGCGCTGGTACTGCGCGAGGACTGGACCGACGACCACAAGCGCAAATTCATCGCCAAGGCCGCGGAGCTGTACCGCCTCCGTGGCACCAAGGCCGGAGTCATCCAGTTCGTCCAGACCTATACCGGCGGTCCGCCGGTGGAGATCTCGGAACAGGGCTCGCAGTTTCAGCTCGGCGTCCATTCGCGCATCGGCGTCGACACCATCCTCGACAGCGGCACGCCCTTCTTCTTCCGCGTCAAGCTCAGCAGCTCCGATCCGCTCGGCTTCCAGAAACAGAAGGAGATGGTGACGGCCCTGATCGAGCTGCAGAAGCCGGCGCACACGAGCTTCAGCCTGGAGATCGAGACGCTGCAATTCCAGATCGGCGTGAACTCCCGCATCGGGGTGAACACCCTGCTGGGCCTGCCCGGCGGTTGAGGTGACATCTGCGGGATGCGTGCACGCCACGGCAAAACGGGAGGGTCGAATGCCAAGCACAGCCAAGCGCCTGAACTATTACGATCACCAGTTCCTGCGGGCCCCGGATTTCACCGACGAGCAGAACTACCACGTGAGCATGCGGCGGCTGCACAACGCCTACCTGCACACATGGGGCATCATGCAGGGCCTGGAGGTCACGGCGGCGAGCGGCGGGACCGGCACCGCCGTCACGGTGAACGCCGGCGTGGCGCTCGACAGCAAGGGGCAGGAGATCATTCTCGCCAACGACACCAACCTGGAGCTGGGCGGCGAGGCCGCCAACACCACGCTGTTCATCACCATCGCGTATGACGAGCAGCAGTCCGACCCGACCACCGAGGCCGGCGGGCCGGGCAATACCCGCATCACCGAGATGCCCAAGCTGACGTTCTCCAAGACCGCACCCGCCGACGCCAGTATGACGCTCATTCTCGCGCGCGTTCCACGCACCGGCACGGGGCTCGGTCCGGTGGACGGGTCGGACCGCCGGCAGGCCGGGGTGGCGCTCGGCAGCGACATCGCCGTCAACACCCTGACCCTCAAGAAGGACGGCGTCGCCGCGAACAGCCTCCCGGTCCTGAGCTGCACTGCGGCGAACCAGGCGAACCTGGCCAATGCCGGTCTGACGGTGAGCGCCAGCATCGGCATCGGCGCGGCGGCGAGCCGCAATCTGAGCATCACCGGCTCGGGGACCACCGGCACTTATGCCAACATCAGGAACGGCAGCCATGAGGTCCTCCTCGGTGTCGATACCGGGGCAGTGCTGTCTGCGACCACCGCGAGCGATCTGCAGATCCGCACCAACGACACGCCCCGGGTGGTGGTGCAAGCCAATTCCGGCAACGTGGGTATCGGCACAGCCGCCCCGGCCAGCAAGCTCCACATCCGCAGCGATGCGTCCGCCACGCTCGGCCCCGTCCTGACGTTGATGAACGGAGGGGCGAGCGCCGGGGCCGGCGCTGCCCTCGACTTCTCCGGTTACGACACGACAGGGCAGGCGCCGGCCTTCCGCATCCAGAGCCTCGACGACGGCAACTTTTCGTCACATCTGACATTCTCGTACAAGCAGCCGGGCGCCAACAACGGTCCGCTGGTCGAGGCGATGCGGATCACCAGCAATGGATCGCTCGGTCTCGGGCTTCCCGATCCGGATCGGCGCTTCACGGTGTTCCAGTCAGGGGTCAATTTCGGCGTCTACACAAACGTCAAGAACTCGAACCACGAGATCCTGGTCGGCGTCGACAACACCGCCATCGTGTCGGCGATGACGGCGAGTGACCTGCAGTTGCGCACCAACAACGTGACGCGCGCCGTCATCGCCGCCGACACCGGGGTGCTCACCACGACGGCCGCCGTCCAGCTCGGCAATTCGGACATCTATTTCACCAGGACCGACCACAACCATACGGGCATCGGCAACCAGCTCGGTTTCGCGGCGATCGAGAACGACGGTGCGCAGTACGGCGGCCTGATGATCCTGGGGCGGACGGTCAGGACCAATCCGTTGCTCCGGATAGTGAAGATGTGGGACCGTTTCGAGATGAACGGCGACGCATTCAAGCCCGGCGGTGGCGCCTGGGGCTCCCTGTCCGACAAGAAGCTCAAGAAGAACATCGGCCGCCTGGAGGGAGTGCTCGACAAGCTGCTGAAGCTGCGTGGCGTGCAATTCGAGTGGAAGGACCCCGAGCAGTTCGCCAACCAGACCGGGCAGCAGATGGGGCTGGTGGCGCAGGAGGTCGAGCAGGTCTTTCCCGAGTGGGTCGGGGAAGACCTCGAGGGAACCAAGACCGTGTCGGTTCGCGGCTTCGAGGCGCTGGTCGTCGAAGCCATCCGGGAGCTCAGGCAAGAGATCAAGGACGTCAAGGACGCCCTGGAGGAACTGCGATCCGCTCGGGGGAGCGAGGTCGCTGACCAAGCGGCGAGCGCGACAACGAAGAATCCGTTGCGCAAGCCGGCCGAGCCGCGCAAGTAGGGGGGCCGCCTCGTCGCTCGATCCCTAGCATTACAGTTGGGTTCTGTTGCAAAGTTTCAGGCTGGCTGTGGTCTGGGTATGATCGCTTTTGGCGAAGTGGGAGGATCGTGGCGGTAGAGATCACGGCCCCCATCGGCTCCCGGCTGCGAGAGAGGCGGCTCAAAAGAACGGCTAGGCCAGCAATGCGGCCAGAAGCAGCGGCGCTAGCGTGCCGCCCAGCATGGCCAGGCGGCGCAGTTCCAGCCTGCTCCACAGCAGCAGGCCCGAGGGTTCTGTTGCAAAGTTTGATTTGAGGTGCATTTTTGCAACAAAATTACCTCGCAAAATCAAACCCCTACACGTTCCGTACTAGCATCAAAAACGAACTTTGCAACAGAACCGCCTTGGACTCTATACGGCCTCGATCTGGAGGCTGCGCTAGCGGTTTACAAAGACGGCCATCGGAACGCCTCAGCGGGGGAGCTTTTGGCTGCGGTCTCGACCGACTGGTTCTATCGCATTCCCGCCATTCGGCTGGCCGAGGCGCATTTGAGCCATCGTCAGGGTTCGACCTACCTATATGAATTCGGCTGGTGTCCGCCGACGTTCGACGGCCGGATAGGCGCCTGCCACTTCAGTGAGGTCGCCTTCGCGTTCAACACCATCCAGAATCCGTTGATGACCCGAATGCTTGGCCCGAATCCGCCCCAGGCGGTCGCCGATGCCATGCACGCCGCCTGGATCGCCTTCGCGACCACGGGCGACCTGGGCCCGGACTGGCCGCGCTACAACCTCAAGGACCGCTCGACAATGCATTTTAGCACCGTGTGTGAACTGCGCGAAGATCCGCGCGCGGCCGAGCGGCAGATCTGGGATGGGCGTCGGTGAGGGGCACCGTCAGGTTCGCGGCTTGCCGGGGTGGGCCGGGTCGGGTAGCCGGGCGGCATAACGACACCTGCCTGCCCCAGCTACGCCGACTGCCGGTTCCCGGCCGAGAGGCTTTGGTGCAGGGAGCCGCCGGGCGCTGGGACGGTGGCTCGGCAGCAGCTGAGCCGCTGCTGCCGCCTCAAATTGGTGGGTAATCCGGCGAATGCGGGTTTAACTCACTGCGCGGTGTAGCCGCCGTCGATCACAAGCTCGGAGCCGGTCATGAATTTGGACTCATCCGAAGCGAGGTAGACCACGCCCCAGGCGATGTCGTTGGGTTCGCCGAGATGGCCAACCGGATGCAAGGCGATCAGGGCTTGCCGCCGTTCCTCGGCGTCGCCAGCACCAACACTCTGCACCATGGGGGTCCAGATGAATCCCGGGTGAATCGAGTTCACCCGAATGCCGGTTCCGGTTTTCGCGCAATGCAGCGCGGCAGACTTGGTCAGCAGGCGCACGCCACCCTTGCTCGCATTGTAGGCCGCGAGATTGGGATCGCCCACCAGCCCCTCGATCGATGAAAGATTGATGATTGAGCCCGCGCGCCCGCTTTGCTTCATTCCGCGGATGCCGTGCTTCACTCCCAGGAACACGCCGTCAAGATTGATGCTCATCAGCTTGCGCCAATCGGCAATTGCCAATTCTTCGGCATTGCCGCTGATCGCGATGCCTGCGTTGTTGACGACGATATCGAGCTGACCGAACGCCGCTAATGTAGCGTCGACCGCGCTGATCCATTGTTCCTCGATGCTCACATCATGGTGGAAGAAGCCAGCTGCTCCGCCGGCCTGCTTGATCTCGGTAACGACGTCGGCGCCGTCCGCATCACGGATGTCTGTTAGCATCACGCTGGCGCCCTCACGCGCTAGCAGCATGGCGGTTGCGCGGCCAATTCCGAGACCGGCGCCGGTAACGAGGGCGACTTTACCTTTCAAGCGATCCACAGCCTGTCTCCTGGTTTTGAAGTGAATGAACCTACATTTCCCGGATGAGCGGCCCATCCACCCACGGGCATGGTCACGGTAACATGAACTGGTGGGTTGATTGGAGCCGGGTGAAACTGGCGGGATGAGACCGACACCAGACCCGCATTACCGCCATCGCTTCCCCGCCGAGATCATCAGTCACGCCGTCTGGCCCTATCACGTGTTCAGTCTGAGCCTGCGGGATGTCGAGTTGCTGCTGGCCGAACGTGGCGTGCGCAGTCGAGCCGTCCGGGTCGATCTCCACCTCAAAGCCGGGGAAACGGGTGAGCATGCGCCTGTTGAGGAATCGGGTGAGGAAGCTAATATAACTACTTCTAATAGCCCTTCTAATAGCTTCGCTCACTGCTTTCCTCGGCGACACCGTGCGCGCCTTGATGCAAGGTCTGCGGCCATGGGAACCGCAGGGCAGGGCAGGGGAGGGAATTTGGGGACGGCTAGGCGGCCGTAGCCTCGCTCCGATAGGGGCGGCGGAATGAACCCTACCGCCCAGCCATCGATGTTGCACCGGCGTAGATTTCGCAGAAATATGCAGGCCGATGCCCCTCAAGATCTTACTCATCGATACAGATGCCGATCGCGCGCGGGCGCTTGGGGAGAAGCTTTCCGAATCCGGCTTTGCGGAAATACTGCGCGCGCCAGCCGGCCCTGACCTCGCCGAGACTGTGGAGCGCACCAGGCCTGATCTGGTCATCATCGACATGGCGCTGCCCGACCGCGACGCCCTGGAAGACATCCGTGCGGTGTCCGCGGCGCACCCGATCGTCATGTTCGCGGGCAGCGACGACCCGGCCTTCGCCGAGGAAGCGATCGCCGCTGGCGTCTGCTCCTACAATCTCTCCGGCGTCGCACTCCAGGACGTGAAGCCGATCATGGCCTCGGCCATCGCCCTGTTTCGCCGCTACCGTCGCGTCGAGGATGAGCTTGCCGCCGCCAAGGCGATGCTGGAAGAACGACGTCTCATCGAGCGCGCCAAGGCGATCCTCATGCAGGGCCGTAAGATGACGGAGCCCGAAGCCTATCGCTGGCTGCAAAAGAAGGCGATGGACGAGAACCGAAAGCTCGCGCAGGTCGTGGCGGAATTCGTCGAACGGCACGACGCCGATTCCGCCGCCTCGCGGACGGAGAGGAAACGGCCATGAGTGATGGGGTGCCGCTCCTGGCGGCCCGGAAAGCCGCCGCTCCCAGGATGCGTATCGGCCTGCTACGCCTCACCGACAGCGCGCCCGTTATCGCTGCCCATGAGTTCGGCTTCTTCGCCGATGAGGGGCTTGAGGTGGAACTGGTGGTCGAGCCCTCCTGGGCCAATATCGCCGACAAGCTAGCCTTCGGCTTCTTCGACGCCGCCGTGATCGTCCCGCCACTTGCCTTCGCGGTCCAGCTCGGCATGCGTGGCGCCGCCCAGCCCCTCCTCATTCCCTATGCGATCAGCGCCGGCGGCAACACGATTACGCTCAGCCGCTCGCTCGCGCAGGAGACCAAGGAGCGCGGCGCGCGCGACGGGCTTTCCACAGTCGAGGCGCTGGCGGCATGCTTGCGGGCGCAAAGCACGACACTCGGCATCGTCCATGCCTATTCCACCCACAATCTGCTTCTGCGCTACTGGCTCGCCACGGCGGGGATTGAGGCCGGCCGCGATGTCAGGCTCGTCGTCGTCCCGCCGGCGAGCGCGGTGGAGGCGCTGGCCACGGGGCAGATCGCGGGATTCTGCGCCGGCGCGCCCTGGGGCGAAGTCGCGCGGCGCGCGGGGGCGGGCACAACCATCGCCACCTCGCGCGACATCTGGCGGAACGCGCCGGAGAAGGCGCTCGCCGTTCGGGCGCGCTGGGCCGAGGAGCAGCCTGATGCGCTCACCGGCGCCCTCCGTGCCCTGCTGCGTGCATCCAAGTTCTGCGACGATCCGGAGAACGCCGCCTACACCGCCGCGCTCTTGTCGCGGCGCAAATATCTCGATGTGGACCCCCATGCCATTCTCGCCGGCCTTCCCGGCGGAACGACGGCTGATAAGGGCTGCGTCTTCTTCCGCGGCGCGACGACCTTCCCTTGGCGCTCCCAAGGGCTGTGGTTCCTCAGCGAGATGCGGCGCTGGGGCCTGATCGATGAGAGCGTCGACCTGCGCAAACTGGCCGAGCGCGTCTACCGGCCAGACCTCTACCGGGCCGCCGTCGCGCCATTGGGCAAGCCAGCGCCCACTCTGGACTGGAAACGCGAGGGTGCTCATGACGCGCCCTGGACGGTCGAGGCCGCACCGGAGCCCATCGTCCTGCCCGCCGACCGCTTCTGCGACGGGGTGGTGTTCGATCCCGATGCAATATCGCCTCCGGCCAAGCCAATCATGAGCGGTCTGCCTCATAATTAGGCAAATAATGTGCGCTTTTGTGGGCATGATGGGCATGCGCGCTCAAAATAACGGCACCTAAGTCGTGCTTTTCCGCATTTGTTGCGGCGCAATGGGGTTGGCACAATCTTTGCTGATATAGCCGTATCGGCCTGGGCATACCCAGCCAATTGAAGGTCGCCTAATGGCGGGCGGCTTTCGCAGCAATCGGGATTTCCCGCGAACTAATGGCGGTTCGCATCCGGACAGGTCCGGCAGCGCTATGCGCTGAATGTGCGAGCCATGCCCATGAAAAGCGCGTTCCTCAAGGCGGGTCATCTCCCCACCCTTGTCGCCTGTTTCGCCTATTTCGATCTGAGCTTCGCGGTCTGGGTGCTGCTCGGCCCGTTGGCGATCTTTATCGCCCAGGACCTGCATCTGAACCCAGGCGAGAAAGGCCTGATGGTCGCGACGCCGGTGCTGGCGGGCGCCGCCTTGCGTTTCGTCAACGGCATCCTGGTCGGCCAATGGAAGCCGCGGCGCACCGGCATCGTCATGCAGCTTGTTGTGATCGCCGGCCTGTTCGCCGCCTGGAAACTCGGTGTCCATTCCTTTCCGCAGGTTCTCGCGCTGGGCCTGGTGCTCGGCGTGGCCGGCGCCTCCTTCGCCATCGCCTTGCCGATGGTGTCCTACTGGTATCCGCCTGAGCATCAGGGCATCGCGCTCGGGCTCGCCGGCGCGGGCAACTCCGGGACGGTCTTCGCTTCGCTCTTCGCCCCGGCGCTTGCGGTCGCGCTCGGCTGGGGCAACGTTTTCGGCCTTGCCATCCTGCCGCTGATCACGGTCTTCCTCTTCTTTCTCTTTGCGGCCAAGGACAGCCCTAACTGCCCGCCGCGCAAGACCATGGCCGACTATGCGCGGCTGCTGCGCAAGACCGACGCCTGGTGGCTCATGTTCTTCTATAGCGTGAGCTTCGGAGGCTTCGTCGGCCTCGCGTCCTTCCTGCCGATCTACTTCCACGACCAGTATCGCCTCTCCGCCGTGACAGCGGGATATTTCACGTCGGGCTGCGTCTTCGCGGGCTCGTTCGCGCGGCCGCTCGGTGGAGCCCTCGCCGATCGCATCGGCGGTACCCGCGCCCTTTCGGCGATCTACGTCGTGGTCTCTGCTGTCCTGTTGGTGGTGGCCCAGGGCGTGCTGCCCGCCTTCGGCGCGCTCGGCGTCGTCATCGCCGGAATGACGGCGCTCGGCATGGGCAATGGCGCGGTATTCCAACTCGTGCCTCAACGCTTCGGACGCGATGTCGGCCTGATGACCGGACTGGTCGGCATGACCGGCGGTATCGGCGGCTTCTATCTCGCCGCGAGCCTCGGCTACGCCAAGGAGTTCACTGGCAGCTACACCTTCGGCTTCGGACTCTTCGCGCTTCTGGCGATGGCGGCGTGGGGCGGCATCGCCGCCGTGCGCCCGCGCTGGCGACAGGACGCCGCGATGCTCGTCGGCGTGCGGGTCTGAGGGGGGCGAGGCCGACATGAAACTGAGCACAACCCCTTGAGCCGGAGCCACGTCATGTATCAACCCGACGGTCGCACCGTCTCTTCATCGAACGCCCCCGGCTGGCAGAGGCTGGTTGTCATCGGCAACGGCATGGCCGGCATGCGCGTGGTGGAGGAATTGCTCAAGCACGATGCCTGGCGGCGTTACCGCATCACGGTTTTCGGGGCCGAGCCGCACGTCAATTACAACCGCATCATGCTTTCGAGCGTGCTCGCAGGCGACAAGAGCCTGGATGAGATCGTCATCAATTCGCGCGAATGGTACGACGCGAACGGTATCCGCCTCATCGCCGGCGATGCGGTCACGCATATCGATCGCGAGATGAAAACCGTCACCGCCGCGAGTGGGATCAGTGTTCCCTATGATCGGCTGTTGATCGCCACCGGCTCGCGGCCGCTGGCGCCGCCGATTCCGGGGCTGGGTCTGCCCGGCGTCTGCGCCTTTCGTGACATCGCCGATGTTGACAAGATGCTGGAGGCCGCGCGCACCCAGAAACGCGCCGTGGTGATCGGCGGCGGGCTCCTCGGCCTCGAGGCCGCCTGGGGCCTCAGGCAACGCGGCATGTCAGTCGCGCTCGTGCATCTCATGCCGACGCTGATGGAGCGTCAGCTCGACGCGGCCGCCGGACAACTCCTGCAGCGCGATCTCGACCGGCGCGGCATCGCCTTCTTCACCGACGGTCAGACCGAAGAGATCCTGGGCACGGGGCGCGCCGAAGGCGTGCGGCTCGCTGACGGGCGCTCCATCCCCGCCGATCTGGTGGTACTCGCCATCGGCATCCGGCCCAACATCGATCTGGCGCGCGCGGCGGGGCTGCAAGTCAATCGGGGCATCGTTGTCTTCGATGACATGCGCACCAGCGATCCGGAGATCTTCGCGGTCGGCGAATGCGTCGAGCATCGCGGCCAGGTGTTCGGGCTGGTCGCGCCGCTCTGGGATCAGGCGAAGGTCTGCGCCGCGCGGCTGGCCGGCGATGAGACCGTCATGTTCGCCAGCCAGGCCCTTTCCACCAGTCTCAAGATCACCGGCGTGGACGTCTTTTCGGCGGGCGCGCTCATGGCCGCCGACGAGGACGACGACGAGATCACCCTGCGCGACGACTCCAGAGGCCTCTACAAGAAGATCGTCCTGCGCGACGGCAAGCTGGTGGGTGCGGTGCTCTATGGCGAGGTTGCCGATGGGCAATGGTATCTCCAACTGATGCGCGACAAAGAAGATGTGAGCGGCTTGCGTGAGCGCCTCGTCTTCGGCCGTGCCTTCGCCGAGGCGGGGAGCGGGAAGCCGGCCGGCCCGGACTTCGCCGCCATGCCGGACGATACCCAGATCTGCGGCTGCAACGGCGTCGCCAAGGGCGCGATCGTCCGTGCCATCCATGACAAGAAGCTCACTTCGCTCCCAGACGTGCGCGCCCACACCAAAGCGTCCGCCTCCTGCGGTCAATGCACGGGCCTGGTTGAAGGTCTGCTCGCCTTCGCCGCGGGCGTGGACGCCAGGGCGAGCAAGAAGACCCTGTGCGATTGCACCGAAGCAGACCATGATGAGATCCGGCAGGCGATCCTCGCGCAAAATCTCAAAACGATGGACGCGGTGCGCGCCGCCTTCGCCTGGAAGAAGCCGGATGGCTGTCACAAATGCCGGCCCGCGCTCAACTATTATCTCCTCTGCGCCTGGCCCGGCGAATATCGCGACGATTCCCGCTCGCGCTTCGTCAATGAGCGCGTTCACGCCAACATCCAAAAGGACGGCACCTATTCGGTAGTGCCGCGCATGTGGGGCGGACTCACCACGCCCGCCGAACTCCACGCCATCGCGTCGGTCGCGGAGAAATTCAACATTCCGACCGTCAAGGTGACGGGGGGGCAGCGGATCGACCTCTTGGGCGTCAAAAAGGATGACCTGCCCGCCGTCTGGGGCGATCTCAACAAGGCGGGCCTGGTCTCAGGCCATGCCTACGCCAAGGGTCTGCGCACGGTGAAGACCTGCGTCGGCAGCGAGTGGTGCCGGTTCGGCACTCAGGATTCGACCGGCCTCGGCGTCAGGCTGGAGAAGATGTGCTGGGGTTCCTGGACGCCGCATAAGGTGAAGCTTGCAGTGTCGGGCTGTCCGCGTAATTGCGCGGAAGCGACGATCAAGGATCTGGGCGTGGTCTGCGTCGAGGCTGGCTACGACATCCTGGTCGGCGGCAATGGCGGCGTCGAGGTGCGGATCACCGATCCCTTGGTGCGCGTCGCGACGGAGGAGGAGGTGCTCGAATATACCGGCGCCTTCATGCAGCTCTACCGTGAGGAGGCGCATTATCTCGAACGCACCGCGCCTTGGATCGCGCGCGTCGGCATCGCCTATGTGAAGACCCGTCTCGTCGAGGATGCCGACGGCCGGCGTGCCCTGTATGCGCGCTTCCTTCATTCCCAGACCTTCATGCAGGACGACCCCTGGGCCGAGCGGGCGAAGGGGGCGGACGCCCACGAATTCGCCCGCCTCCCAGCGCTCACGGAGGCATAGCGATGGATCTCCTCTGGAAGAATATCGGTCCCATCGACAACATCCCTATCCAGGGTGCGCGGCGACTCTGCTTTGGTCATGAAGGGCGGCCGATCGCCGTGTTCCGCACCGGCGCGGGCGGCGTCTTCGCCCTGGTGGATGAATGTCCGCACCGCCGGGGCCCGCTCTCCGAAGGCATCGTCTCCGGCGACACGGTCACCTGCCCGCTGCACAACTGGGTGATCGATCTTACGGCCGGCGAGGCGCTCGCGCCCGACGAGGGGCGCACGCCATCGCTGCCGGTTCGCGTGGTGGCGGGCGAGGTGCATGTCGGTCTGCCAGTTGCCGCCGGGAAAACCGCGTGACGGCGCTGCGTACCACATGCCCCTATTGCGGGGTCGGGTGTGGAGTCTCGGTCGCGGACGGCGTGCCGCGGGGCGATCGAGACCATCCCGCGAATTTTGGGCGACTATGCTCGAAAGGCGCGGCGCTCAAGGACACGCTCGCGCTGCCGGATCGCCTTATCAAGCCGATGGTGCACGGCCGGGAAGCGAGTTGGGACGAAGCGCTCGACTTCATCGCGGCCGCGTTCACGCGCATCCGCGAAACGCATGGACCGGATGCGATCGCCTTCTATGTCTCCGGCCAGTTTCTCACCGAGGACTATTACGTCGCCAACAAGCTGATGAAGGGCTTTATCGGCTCGGGCAACATCGACACCAATTCGCGGCTCTGCATGTCGTCCTCGGTGACCGGCCATGTGCGCGCCTTCGGCGAGGATGTCGTGCCGGGCTGCTACGAGGATCTGGAGGAAGCCGATCTCGTCGTTCAGGTCGGCGCCAACATGGCCTGGTGCCATCCGGTACTTTATCAGCGCCTGATGGCGGCGCGCGAAAAGCGTGGCACGAAGATCGTCACCATTGATCCGCGCCGCACCGCCACCGCCGAAACCGCCGACCTGCATCTGCCGCTCGCCCCTGGCATGGACGTGCCGCTGTTCAACGGCCTGCTCGTGTATCTGGCTGATAGGGGCGCGCTCGATCGCGACTGGATCGAGACCCATGTCTCGGGCTTCGACGACGCGCTTGACGCGGCGCGGCGATCGGCGGCGTCTCCGGAGATCGTCGCCGCGGTGGCGGACCTCGCGCCCGAGGATGTGCGCCACTTCTATGATCTGTTCGCTCGCACCGAGCGCGTGATGACGCTCTATTCTCAGGGCGTCAATCAATCCATGAGCGGCACCGACAAGGTCAATGCCATACTCAATTGCCACCTGGCCGCCGGACGCATCGGACGCGCCGGCATGGGGCCGTTCTCCCTCACCGGACAGCCCAATGCGATGGGCGGCCGTGAGGTTGGTGGCCTTGCCAACCAGCTCGCCGCGCATATGGCGTTCGCGCCCGAGGACGTGGACCGCGTGCGCCGGTTCTGGAACGCCCCGCGCATCGCGACCAGGCCCGGCCACAAGGCCGTCGATCTGTTCGATGCGGTCGCGGATGGCCGCGTGCAGGCCGTCTGGATCGCCGCGACCAATCCGGCTGACAGCATGCCGCGCGCCGGCCGCGTACGCGACGCGCTGGCCCAATGTCCATTGGTCATCGTCTCCGACGCCTGGCCGACCGACACCACCGCGCTGGCCCATATCGTGCTGCCGGCGGCGGGCTGGGCGGAGAAGGACGGGACCGTCACCAATTCCGAACGGCGCATCTCGCGCCAGCGCGCCTTCCGCACCGCACCCGGCGACGCGCGGCCCGACTGGTGGGTATTCGCGCAAGTGGCCAGGCGCATGGGCTGGGAGAAGGAATTCTCCTATATCCGGCCCGCCGACATCTTTCGCGAGCATGCCGCCCTCTCGGCCTTCGAGAATGACGGCCAGCGCGTTTTCGACATCGGCGCGCTCGCCGATTTGGATGATGCTGCCTATGACGCGCTCGCGCCCGTGCAATGGCCTTGTCCCAGGCCCGGCCGCGGCCGGACGGGAGCGCGCCTCTTCGCGCGCGGCGGCTTCCCCACGCCGGATGGCCGCGCGCGCATGCTCCCGCTCGCGATCACGGCGGATGAGCGGCAGCCCGATTATCCGCTCACCCTCAACACCGGCCGCGTGCGCGACCAATGGCACACCATGACGCGCACGGGCCGCGTGCCGCATCTGATGACCCATAGCGCGGGGCCGCGTCTCGCACTGAATCCGCGCGACGCGGCGCGGCGCGGGATCGAAGACGACGGCCTCGCCCGGATCGAAAGCCCGCATGGAAGCGCCGTGCTGCGCGTGAGCATCGACGCTGCAATGCGCGCCGGCGACGTGTTCATGCCGATGCACTGGACCGACCAGTTCTCATCCTCCGGACCTGTCGGCCGCCTGGTGCATGCGGTGACAGATCCGGTCTCCGGCCAGCCCGACCTCAAGGGGACCAAGGTGCGGGTTGCGGCCGTCGCCGAAGCCTGGCGCGGTCTCCTGTTACGGCGCGCCGCCGGCGATCCCGTTCTGGGAGAGACCGTGCATTGGTCCAAGGCGCCGATCGCCGCCGGCTTCGCCTATGAGATGTCCGGCTGGACGCCGCTCGTTGAGCTTGTCGAGTCCGAACAGGGTCTGCGAAGCCTGCTTCGGGTGCCCGAAGCGGCGGAGCTTGTTTCCTATTCCGATCCGAGGAAGTCGGTGTTCCGCTACGCCGGCCTGATAGGCGGGCGGCTGGAAGCCTGCGTGTTCTTCGCGGCGCCGCGGGCCGCCTTTCCGGAAGCCGATCAGGCGTCGCGCTGGCTCGGTCAGGAACTCGAACCGATCGCGCGGCTCGCGCTGCTGGCCGGCCTCGAAGCGGGCGCGGCGCCAGGCGGCAAGATCGTCTGCTCCTGCTTTTCGGTCGGCGAGGCCGCCATTTGCAGCGCGATCCGCGCGAAGAAGCTCACAGCCCCCGCGGAAATTGGCGCCGTCCTGCGCGCGGGCACCAATTGCGGGTCCTGCATTCCCGAACTCAAGAAGCTGCTGGCCGCGGACGCAGCCTGGAGCACCCAATGAAATTCGTCGGCTTCGTGGGCAGCAGCGGCAGCGGCAAGACCACGCTCATCGCCCAGGTTCTACCGCTCTTGCGGCGGAGCGGGTTGCGGGTCTCGACCATCAAGCACGCCCATCATGGCTTCGACCTCGATCGGCCGGGCAAGGATAGCTACCGCCATCGGGAGGCCGGCGCCGAAGAGGTGATGCTGGTCTCCGGCGAACGCTGGGCGCTCTTGCGTGAACAGCGCGGCGATGACGACGTCTCCCTTCACGCGCTCGCGCGCCGCATGACGCAAGTGGACCTCCTGCTGGTCGAAGGCTTCAAGCTGGCGCGGGTTCCGAAGATCGAGGTCTATCGTCCAAGCCTGCGCAAGCCGCCTTTGTTTCCGGACGATCCGGACATTCTGGCGGTGGCGAGCAACGTGACCGTCGAGACAGCGGGTCGGCCCTGCCTTTCTCTCGATGATCCGGGCGCGGTGGCGGCGTTCATCGTGTCGCAAGCGATGGGGGCGTCATGACCGGCGCCGTCCGCCGTGACTGCTATCCGGCGACAGCCGGGCTCACCCTGGTCGAGGACGCGCTTGCCCTTGTGGCCGCGCGGACCGCCGCGGTCGCGGATCGTGAGCGGGTTCCGCTCCACAAGGCCGCGGGCCGCGTGCTGGCGCGCGATGTCCGCGCCACGGCCGCGTCGCCCGTCCATGACCGGAGTGCGATGGACGGTTTCGCCTGCCGCTTCGGCGACGCCGCCACGTCCCTGCGCTGTATCGGCCGCGCGCGCGCCGGCGCGCCGTTTGGCGGCGCCGTCAGCATGGGCGAGTGCGTCGCCATCGCCACCGGCGCGGTGCTGCCGAAAGGCAGCGATACCGTCGTCATGCGGGAGCAATGCGCCGTGACGGGGGATCGCGTCGTGATCTCCGGGCCC
>DATJWY010000091.1:0-21618 GCA_035500775.1 Acetobacteraceae bacterium | reverse complement strand
TTAAGTATTGGGGGTCTGGGGCCTCAAGGCCCCAGCGGGTCCAGGGCGGAGCCCTGGCCTTCCCTTACCTCAGCCTAGCGCGGCCTGCACCTTCTTGACGATCTCCGCGAAGGTCGCGGCGTCGTCATAGGCGATGGCGGCGAGGACCTTGCGGTCGATCTCGATGCCGGCCTTGTTCAGCCCGTCGATGAAGCGGCTATAGGTCAGGCCATGCTCGCGCACGGCGGCGTTGATGCGCTGGATCCACAGGCCGCGGAACTCGCGCTTCTTGACGCGCCGGTCGCGGTACGCATAGCGCAGCGCCTTTTCCAGGCGCTCCATCGCGATGCGGTAATTCGTGGAGGAGCGGCCGAAATAGCCCTTCGACTGCTCCAGAACCTTCTTGTGTCGGGCGTGCGTGGTGACGCCCCGCTTGACGCGTGCCATTGGCTGCTACCCTCTCAGTTCAGGCCGTACGGGGTCCACTGCTTGACGGTCAGCCCGTCAGCGTGGGTCAGCACCTGGCTGCCGCGATTGCTACGCTTGGCCTTCTGGCTGCGAGCGCTCAGGTTGTGGCGCTTCTTGCCGGGGCCAGCCAGCACCTTGCCGGTCGCGGTGATCTTGAACCGCTTCTTGACCGACGACTTGGTCTTCATCTTGGGCATTTTGATCTCCTCTCATCAGGCCCTGCCAATGCGCAGGCGTCGCGGCCGGGCATGCCCATTCCCAGGCCCGGGCGCGCGAACAGGGGCGGGCTTATACAGGCGGCGCCACGCCGGCGCAAGCAAGACGCGGCGCCGCCCGGACTGTTCCGCCGGCGCCCCGGCTTGCCTCGCCGGGACATTTCCTCCCCCGCCCCGGGCCACCCCGGTGCTGTGGGATACCCCCTTTGCGCGAGGCGGAGTTTCAATTCGCGCGGCACACGCTACATACCCGGCTACGGCCTCGCCGCCAGGTGCGGAATGACGCGAGAGGGGACCATGCTGACACTCACCATCAACGGCACCGAGCACCAACTCGATATCCCCGGCGACATGCCCCTGCTCTGGGTTCTGCGCGACGTTGTCGGCCTGACCGGGACCAAATTCGGCTGCGGCATCGCGCAATGCGGCGCCTGCACAGTGCATGTGGACGGCCAGGCCGTCCGCTCCTGCATCCTCCCGGCCAGCGCCGTCGCCAATGGCCAGAAAATCGTCACCATCGAGACGGTCGGGGAAAACCCGGTCGGCGCGCGGGTGCAGAAGGCGTGGCTCGATCTCGAAGTGGTCCAGTGCGGCTACTGCCAGTCCGGGCAGATCATGTCGGCCGCCGCGCTGCTCGCCACCAATCAGAAGCCGAACGATGCGGATATCGATGCCGCGATGAGCGGCAATATCTGCCGCTGCGGCACCTATCCGCGCATCCGCGAGGCGATCAAGCAAGCGGCTGAAGCCTGAGAGGGGACCGTGGCCATGACGACGATGCCCGCACTGAACCGCCGCGCCTTCCTCGCCTCCGGCGCCGCGCTCCTGATCGCGACGTCCCTGCCGCTGCGCGCGCGCCGCGCCCTCGCCGGGGGCCAGGCGCCCTTCGCGCCCAACGCCTTCATCCGCGTTGGCCAGGACGGCAAGATCGAGCTGATCATGCGCGATGTGGAGATGGGCCAGGGCATCTGGACCGGCGCCTCTATGCTGCTCGCGGAGGAGCTGGAAGTTGGGCTCGACCAGGTGACGCCGAGCTTCGCGCCGCCGAACGAGGCACTCTACTCCTCGATGCTCGGCACCCAGGCGACCGGCGGCTCCACCTCCATCCGCGGCGATTTCGACCAGTTCCGCCAGGCGGCGGCCACCGCGCGCACGGTGCTGGTGCAGGCGGCGGCGAATCGCTGGCGCGTCGATCCGGCCAGCCTGCGCGTGGAACGCGGCGTGGTGCGGCACGACGTCTCCGGCCGCGCGGCTCCTTACGCCGACCTCGTCGCCGAGGCGGTGACGCTGCCGGTGCCGAAGGCGGTCAGGCTGAAGGACCGCAAGGACTGGACGCTGATCGGCAAGTCCCAGAAGCGGCTCGACACGCCGGGCAAGGTGAACGGCTCGACGGTCTATGGCATCGACGTCCGGGTGCCGGGGATGAAGGTCGCGACGATGGTCGCCTGCCCGGTGCTCGGCGGCAAGCTGGTCAGCGTCGATGACGCCTCGGCGCGCAAGATCCCCGGCGTCCGCGACGTGCTGAAGCTGGACGATGCCGTCGCCGTGGTGGGCGACCATTTCTGGGCGGCCAAGCAAGGCGTCGAGGCGCTCGATATCGTCTGGGATTACGGCCCGAACGTCAGCGTCTCCCAGGCCGATATCGTGCAGGCCCACGCGGACGCCTCCGCCGCCGATGGCATCACCGCCCGCCGTGTCGGCAACCCGGAGACGGCGATCGCCAACGCGGCGACCAAGCTCGAGGCGGTGTACCAGCTTCCCTTCCTGTCCCACGCGCCGATGGAGCCGATCAACTGCACCGTGCATGTCCGGCCGGATGGCGTGGATGTGTGGTGCGGCACCCAGGTGCCCGGCCGCGCGCAGGACGAGGCGGCGAAGGCGGCCGGCGTGCCGAAGGACAAAGTAAGCATCCACAGCCACATGATCGGCGGTGGCTTCGGCCGGCGGCTGGAGGCGGAATATGTCGGCATCGCCGCCGCCTTCGCGAAGCAGGTGGACTACCCGCTGAAGCTGATCTGGACGCGCGAGACCGACATCCAGCGCGACCGCTTCCGGCCGTTCTATTACCACCGGATCAGCGCCGGCCTCGACCAGAACGGCCGTATCGTCGGCTGGACGCACAAGATGACCGGCTCCAGCGTGCTGGCGCGCTGGGCACCGGGCGGGATGCGGCGGGACGGCATCGACTCCGATACGGTGGAGTGCGCCGAGAACCCGGTGTACGACCTCCCCGCGCTGCACGTCTCCTGGGTGCGGCACGAGCCGCGCGGCGTGGTCACCGCCTGGTGGCGCGGCGTCGGCCCAGCGCGCAACGTCTTCGTGATCGAGAGCTTCATCGACGAGCTGGCCGAGGCGGCGAAGCAGGACCCGGTCGCATTCCGCCGCGCCCTGCTCGGCAAGAATCCGCGCGCCCTGAACGTGCTCAACCTCGCGGCGGAGAAAGCCGGCTGGGACTCGGCGCTGCCGCAAGGCACCGGGCGCGGCATCATGGTGCAGTACGCCTTCGGCTCGTATCTCGCCGTCGTGTGCGAGGCGAGCGTCTCGCCCGAGGGTACGATCCGGATGCACCGGCTGGTCGCGGCGATGGATTGCGGCCAGGTGGTCAACCCGGATTCGGTGCGCGCGCAGATCCAGGGCGGGCTGATCTTCGGCCTCACCGCCGCGCTCTACGGCGAGATCACGCTGGAGAACGGGCGCGTGCGGCAGTCGAACTTCCACGACTACCGCATGCTGCGGATCAACGAGGTGCCGCCGATCGAGGTCCATCTGGTCGAGAGCCACGAAGCGCCGGGCGGTCTCGGCGAGACCGGAACCACAGCGGCCTTCCCCGCCATCGCGAACGCCGTCCATGCCGCCACGGGCAAGCGGCTGCGTCAGTTGCCCCTCGGTCTCGGCCAGCTGACAAACGCCTGACGGTCGCGGGGGGACGCGTAAGGCCAGGGGCTCCGCCCCTGGACCCCGCCAAAGGCCAAGCCTTTGGAATCCATTATTTAGGGCACGGCGCTTGTCTAAACCACCTTCAGCCTAAGCCGCGGAGACGTACAGACAATGAAGCGGAAGATCATCCTGCCGGCGGCTCTGCTTGCCCTGACGGCGGCCCCGGCGCTGGCGGCGTCGGAAGGCGATCTCATCCAGCGCGGCGAATACCTGACCCGTGCCGCGGACTGCGCCGCCTGCCACACCGTGCCGGGCGGCAAGCCCTTCACGGGCGGCCTCCCCTTCAAGCTCGCGATCGGCACGATCTATACGCCGAACATAACGCCGGATAAGGAAACCGGCATCGGCGAGTACACCGACGACGAGTTCGTGCGCGCCATGCAGGAAGGCGTCGGCCGCGGCGGGAAGCATCTCTATCCCGCCTTTCCCTACACCGCCTATACCGGCATGAGCCGGGACGACATCCTGGCGATCAAGGCCTACCTGTTCAGCCTGCCGCCGGTGCGCGCGACCCCGCCGGAGAACCAGGTCCGCTTCCCCTTCACCCAGCGCTGGCCGCTCGCCATCTGGAACCTGCTGTTCAACCCGGACAAGCGCCTCGCCCCGGACCCGGCGCAATCGGCGGACTGGAATCGCGGCGCCTATCTGGTCGAAGCGGTCGCGCATTGCGGCGAGTGCCACACCCCGCGCAACCTGGCGCAGGCGAAGCGGGAGAGCCAGAAATTCGCCGGTAACGAGATCGAGGGCTGGAAAGCCTACAACATCACCCCCGACCCGGTACACGGCATCGGCAACTGGTCGGAGGCCGCTGTCGAGACGTATCTCGCGACCGGCCACGCCGACGGGCACGGCGCGGCCGGCGGCCCGATGGGCGAGGCAGTGAGCGACAGCCTGCGCTATCTCACCCAATCCGACATCCACGCGATCGCCGTGTACCTCAAGAGCGTGCCCCCGATCGCCGGGGGCGTGAGCGCCCCGGCCGGCGCGACGCCAGCGGGTCTCGCCCTCGCCGGCGGCTCGGCGGCGGATGGGACGAACGCGCAGGACAACGCGCTCGGCGCCCGAATCTTCGCCGGAGCCTGCGCGAGCTGCCATCTCTGGACCGGGCAAGGCCGGCAATCCCCCTACGCCGCCCTGGCGGGCAGCACGGCCGTCAACGATCCCGAGGGCACCAACCTCGTACAGACAGTGCTGTGGGGCGCGCCGGCCGACGGGCCGGGCAACACCGCAAGCTACATGCCCGCCTTCGCGCACGGCTACACGGATACCGAAATCGCGGCGGTCGCCAATTACGTGCTCACGCACTTCGGCGGCAAGACCGGCACGGTCACGCCGGATACGGTGCGGCAGGCGCGGAGCGCGGCGCAGTAATCCATTCAGTAAGGCCAGGGCTCCGCCCTGGACCCGCCAGGGGCCGGGAGGCCCTTGGATTCCATTACTTTTTATTACTTTTCATAATACGCCTGCTGCACAGGGCCGACTACTAACACAGCCCATAAAAACCATGGATTTCAAAGGCTTCGCCTTTGATGGGGTCCAGGGGCAAAGCCCCTGGCCTTTACCGCCGCCGATCCGGTGGCGCACCCGCCCCCATCGGCCTATATGTGCGGCGCAATGCACGCTCCTTTCGTCAAGATGCACGGCTGCGGGAACGATTTCGTCATTTTCGACGAACGCGCCCGGCCGCTCGGCTTCTCCCCCGCTCGTGTCGCGTCCCTCGCCGACCGGCGGCGCGGCATTGGGTGCGACCAGTTCATCACCCTGGAATCCCCGCCCCCCGGCAGCAACGTTGACGCCTTCATGCGCATCCGCAACCCGGATGGCAGCGAATCCGGCGCCTGTGGCAACGCCACGCGCTGCGTCGCCGACCTGCTGTTCCGTGAAACCGGCCAGCGCCGCCTCGCCATCGCGACCCGCGCCGGCATCCTCCCGGCCGAGATCCTGGAGGGCGACATCGTGCGGGTGGATATGGGCCCGCCCCGGCTCGGCTGGCAGGACATCCCCCTCGCCCGGGAGATGGACACGCGGCATCTCGACCTGCCGGGCGACCCGGCCGGTGCCTCGATGGGCAATCCGCACGCCACCTTCTTCGTCGCCGACCTCGATGCCATCGGCATCGCGGCGCTCGGCCCCCGCTTCGAGACCGATCCCCTCTTCCCCGAGCGGGCCAATATCGGCTTCGCCCAGGTGCTCGCCCCGGACCGGATTCGCCTGCGCGTCTTCGAGCGCGGCGCGGGCCTTACCCTCGCCTGCGGCTCCGGCGCCTGCGCGACGCTGGTCAACGCCCATCGGCGCGGCCTCGCCGCCCGCCGCGCCACGCTGCTGCTCGATGGCGGCGAACTCGTCATCGAATGGCGCGAGAGCGACAGCCATGTGCTGATGACCGGCCCGGCCGCGACGGCCTTCACCGGCCAGGTCGATCTCGCGGCCTACCCGGCATGAGCGATCCCGGCGCCAGCAGCCCCGGCACGGGCGGACAGATCCTCACCTTCGGCTGCCGCCTCAACGTCTATGAGAGCGAGGTGATGCGCGCCCACACCGCCGGGCAGGACGATCTCATCATCGTCAATACCTGCGCGGTCACGGCGGAGGCGGAGCGGCAGGCGCGGCAGGCGATCCGTCGCGCCCACCGGGAGAACCCGGCGGCACGCATCGTCGTCACCGGCTGCGCAGCGCAGATCGCACCGGAAAGCTGGGCGGCGCTGCCCGGCGTCTCCCGCGTGCTCGGCAACACCGAGAAGCTGCTGGCCGAGAGCTGGGCCCCGGACGCGCCGGGCGCGATTTCCGACATCATGGCGGCGCGCGAGACGGCGGCGCATCTCGTCACCGAATTCGCCGGCCGGGCCCGCGCCTTCGTGCAGGTGCAGCAGGGCTGCGACCATCGCTGCACCTTCTGCGTCATTCCCTTCGGCCGTGGCCCGAACCGCAGCGTGCCGCTCGGCCCGCTCGCCGAGCAGGTGCGCGCCCTGGTCGCCAGCGGCTACCGCGAGGTGGTGCTGACCGGCGTCGATATCGCGAGCTACGGCAACGACCTGCCGGGCAGCCCGACGCTCGGCCAGATCACCCGCCGCCTGCTCGCCCTGGTGCCGGAATTGCCACGGCTGCGCCTCTCCTCGCTCGATCCGGCGGCGATCGACGACGATCTCTGGCGGCTGATCGAGACCGAGCCCCGGCTGATGCCGCATCTGCACCTTTCGCTCCAGGCGGCGAACGACCTGGTGCTGAAGCGAATGAAGCGGCGGCACCTGCGCGAAGAGGCGGCGGCGGTGATCGCCCGCGCCCGGCACCTTCGCCCCGGCATTGCCATCGGCGCCGATCTCATCGCCGGCTTCCCCACCGAAACGGACGAGATGTTCGCGGACACGCTCGCCTTCGTCGAGGAACACGCCCTGCCCTATCTGCACGTCTTTCCCTACAGCGAACGCCCCGGCACACCGGCCGCCCGCATGCCGGCGATCCCGCGCGAGGAACGCCGGCAACGCGCCGCGCGGCTACGCGAGGCCGGGGAGCGCAATGCCGCCGCCTTCCATGCCGCCCAACTCGGCCGCGTGGTGGAGGTGCTGGCGGAAACGGAAGAGACCGGACATTCGGAACATTTCTGCCCCGTGCGCCTTGCCGGCGCGGCGCCCGGCACCCTGGTTCGCGCCCGCGTGACTAGCGCGGATGCCGCGGGGCTGAGCGCCAGTTTGGAAGAACCAGGGGCGCTGCCCCTGGCCTGACCGACCCTGACAGCAAAGGCTCCCTGATGGCACTCGGATTTATCGGCCGGCTGAAGGAAGGCCTGTCGCGCAGCACGCAGAAGCTGACCACCGGCATCAGCGGCGTCTTCACCAAGCGGAAGCTGGATGACGCGGCGCTGGAGGAGCTGGAGGATCTGCTGATCGCCGCCGATCTCGGGCCGGCGGCCGCCAAACGGGTGATCGCCGCCTTCCGCCGCAGCCGCTTCGGCCGCGAGGTGACGGAAGACGAAATCAAGCAGGCCCTGGCCGAGGAAATCGCGGAGATCCTCACCCCCGTCGCCAAGCCGCTCGTCCTCGACCCGGCAAAGCGGCCGCATGTCGTGCTGGTGGTCGGCGTGAACGGCACCGGCAAGACGACGACGATCGGCAAGCTCGCCCTGCAGTATCGCGAACAAGGGCTGAAGCCGGTGCTGGTGGCGGGCGACACGTTCCGCGCCGCCGCCGTGGAACAGTTGCAGATCTGGGGCGAGCGCACCGGCGCCCCCGTCATCGCCGGGGCGGCGAACGCGGATGCCGCCGGCCTCGCCTATGACGGGCTGTGCCGCGCCGCGCAGGACGGCGCGGATGTGCTGCTGGTGGATACCGCCGGGCGGCTCCACAACAAATCGGCGCTGATGGAAGAGCTGGCCAAGATCATCCGCGTCATGCGCAAGAAGGATGAGACCGCGCCGCATTCCGTGCTGCTGGTGCTGGACGCGACCACCGGCCAGAACGCCGTGCAGCAGGTCAAGGTGTTCAAGGAGTTGGTGAACGTGACCGGGCTCGTCGTCACCAAGCTCGACGGCAGCGCGCGCGGCGGCATCGTGGTGGCGCTAGCGGAGGAGTTCGGCCTGCCGGTGCACGCGGTCGGTGTCGGCGAGCAGGCGGGCGATCTGCGGCCCTTCGAGGCGATGGACTACGCGCGGGGGCTGGTCGGGGCCTGAGCCTGCCGCGCGGCAAGGGCAGCACCTCCGTCGATGAGAGCGCGATCGCCTGAGGCTGACGGTCGGAAAGCGTGAATCGCGCTCTCAAAACAAGGCGCGAGACCATGATTGGATCAGTCAACCTGATCCGATCATGGTCTCGGTCAAATCAATCGTCTCGGAGCGCGTCAAATCGCGCTTCACGCGCAATATCGACCATCCCGTGGCATTCGCGACAATGACAACTAAGCGTTATTTGTAGAAAAAACTTTTAAAACTACCGCGACAAAACAATTGTTTCACAAAATTCCGAAAAAATTCAGCGACACCACCTAACAATTCATGCACACGCAACCCAGGTGTCTTGTCGCCTCGGGCCCGAATATCGAGCCTCGATTGCCCTTTGTTGGGCGATTTGTGGCAAGCCGGGGCACGCCGCCTCTATAGATCAAACATAGATCAGGGCCGGCGATTCTACCACTCTACGATAGAGTAACAACCGGCCAGATGGACTCGTCTGATCGGACAAAATTGTTCCCAAACCAAAGATTTGGAGTGTTGTCCGCGAGCCAAGGCGAACGGGAGACGCTCTGAACAATTGGAAAGGAGATGCAAATGGCCTTCAACAACGTCGGCACTCCCGTCTGGTGCAATGCCAACGCAGATATCAGCTGGTGGTACAGCTACGGGGACAACCACGGGGCGCAATACGCCATGGCGAATTGCCAGACCCCGGACTCGCAAATGCGCACGACCTTCGAAGGCGACCAACTGAACGAAGACAAGAGCGTCACGTACTTCGTTGGCTTCCACAACGAGGGTCCGCGAGCGTGCTTCCACAACCTCAATGGCGGAGGCCTGTCATGAACAAGATCACGGTGATCACCGAGGCGGGTAAAGGAATCGTCGCCATCGGCCATGGCCATCTCAGCGAGAAAAGCGCGCGCAAGCCGGGTGCCAACGGGGTGCAGTGCGGCTTGCGGGCCGGCCCCAACCAGCGACTGCACGAACTCGAAATCCCCGACGACGTGTCGAAGCTGAAAAGCTGGGACGAGCTTGAAGCCAAGGTCCGGCCGCACGTGAAGGCCCACCACTGACCGAGCCGCATTCCCGAAAAAGGGGGCGGCCGCTACCGCGCCGCCCCCTTCCAGCCGCCGCGGCCGCAAGGCCGGCGATCAGAACGAGACGCGCGCGGAAACGATGAAGTTGTTGCGATAGAGCGCGATCGCTTGAGGCTGACCGTCGGAAAGCGTGAATCGCGCTCTCAAAACAAGGCTCCAGGCGGGCCGCGAGGCGGTGGAGGATTGGTGCGGCGCCACCGCGATCTGATAGCCGAGGCCGAGCGAGACCCTGACGCGGTCGATCAGGTGGAAGCGGCCGAAGACGATGCCGGGCGTCAGACAGGCCTGGTTCTTGCCGCCGCCGGGCTCAGTCTTCCTCCTCGATGAAGAACTGATCCGCCTCCTCGTCGTAGCTGAAAAGCTCGGAGAAACGGCCCCAGCCGATCACGGCGCGCAGCGTATCACGGGCGTATTCCGGCGACATATGATCCTCAAGCTCGTCGCGGAAGCGTACGGCCGAGGCGCGGTGGTTCCAGCGCTCGTCCAGCACCTGCCGGATATTGGCGGCGAGCGGTACGTTCGTCCGCAGCGCCTCGGCGAACTGCTTCTTGCGCGCATCCATGTCGGAATTGACGAATTGCCGCCCCGCATCGGTCAGGCGGATATCGCCTTCCTCCAGATCGGCGAAACGCAGCAGATGCAGTGCCTCGCCGAGCGGCAGCAATTCGTCGATCTCCAGTTGCAACACGCCGGCCAGCGGCGGCAGGTCGGCACGGCCCTCGTACGGCTCGCCGGCGATGGTCTCCATCAGACCCGCCATCAGGTTGGTGGAAACCGGCTGCATCGGCTGCACCACCGGTTCGGCCCGCACATCCGGGGCCGGCACCGACGTCGCCCGGCGGGTCATCAGCGCGTAGATATCATCCACGAAGCGGCGGAACGCGGCGTCGTGCCGGTTGCGCGGATAGGGGAAGGGCACGCGCAATTCATGCGCCACCCGGCCGGGATTGGAGGAGAAGACGAGGATGCGGTCGCAGAGCAGCACCGCTTCCTCGATATTATGGGTGACGATCAGGATCGACTTGACCGGCAGCTTGCGCTCCATCCAGAGGTCGATCAGATCGGTGCGCAGCGTCTCGGCGGTCAGCACGTCGAGGGCGCTGAACGGCTCGTCCATCAGCAGCAGGTCGGGATGCACCACGAGGGCGCGGGCGAGGCCGACGCGCTGGCGCATGCCGCCCGACAACTCCTTCGGATAGGCGCTGGAATAGCCGCCGAGGCCGATGAGGTCGAGCGCGTCGTCGCCGCGCTGCTCGCGCTCGGCGCGGGGCACGCCCTGCGCCTCCAGGCCGATCTCCACGTTCTCCTGCACGGTGAGCCAGGGAAACAGGGCGAAGCTCTGGAACACCATGGCGATGCCCTCGGCCGGGCCACGCACCGCGCTGCCGCGCCAGAGCACCTCGCCGGCGGTCGGCGTGAGCAGGCCGGAGACGATGCGGAGCAACGTCGATTTGCCCGAGCCGGAGCGGCCGAGGAGGCCGACGATCTCGCCGGAGCGGATCGTCAGATCGACATCGTCCAGCACGACCAGATCGGTGTCCGAGTCCTTATGATAGGCCTGCCGGCAGTTGCGGACCTGCAGGAGCGGGGCGGTATCGGAGGAAACATCCATCGTCGTCTGCTCCGTCGGGGGCCAGCGGCCCATCGTGGGTCGGGTCAGTGAAGCGGGAAAGGGCGATCGCGCGGCCTGGCCTGCCTCAGAGGGTCAGGCGCCGGCTCGAATAGGCATAGAGCGGCCGCCAGAGCAGCCGGTTGAACAGCACCACGAAGCCGGACATCACCACGACGCCGAGCACGACCCGCGGCATGTCCCCCTGGGCCGTCGCCTCCGCGATATAGGCGCCAAGCCCGTGCGCATGAAGCTTGAGATCGCCCCAGGAAGCAACCTCGGCAACGATGGCGGCGTTCCACGACCCGCCGGAGGCCGTGATCGCCCCGGTGATGAAATACGGGAAGATGCCGGGCAGGATCACCCGCCGCCACCAGAGCAGGCCGCCGACGCGGAAATTATTCGCCGACTCCAGCAGATCGCCCGGGAAGGCGGCGGCGCCGGCGATGACGTTGAACAGGATGTACCACTGCGTCCCGAGGATCATCAGCGGCGTCAGCCCGATCTCCGGATTGATATGGAAGCGGACGATGGCGACGACGAAGATCGGGAAGAACAGATTGGCCGGGAACGCGGCCAGGAACTGCACCACCGGCTGCACGCGCCGCGCCCAGGCCGGGCGCAGACCGAGCCAGACCCCGACCGGCACCCAGACCAGTGCCGCGAGCACCATCAGAACGGCGACGCGGATCATCGTATAGACGCCGAGCAGCAGCGCCTCGCCGACATCGGCAAGGGTCAGGGTCGCGGCGCAGAAGGTGACGATCCGCCGGAGCGCGAGCAGCACCACCACGCCGAGCAGAGCGTAGAACACCGCGTCGACGAGGCGGGAGGGCTTCGCCCCCTGGGTCCGCGCGGCGGGCTTTGCCGGCAGGAACTGCAGGCGCAGGCCGGTGAACGTGTCGACTCCCTGCCCCACCCCCTCGCCGACCCAGCGCAGGAAGCGCGTCCGCCGCAGCAGCCGGAGCATCCAGGGATCCTCGGCCTGCGCGCCCTGCGTGGTCTCGAAGCGGAATTTCGCCGACCAGGCAACCAGCGGCCGGAACAGAAGCTGGTCGTAGAGCAGGATGACGACAAGCATCGCCAGAATGGCATAGGCCACTGCCCACATGTCCCGCGCATCCAGCGCCGTCGCGACGTAGGAGCCGATGCCCGGCAGCTTCCAGGTGGTGTTGCCGACCGAGATCGCCTCCGAGGCGACGACGAAGAACCAACCGCCGGACATCGACATCATCGTGTTCCACACGAGGCCCGGCGTGGCGAACGGGGCTTCCAGCCGCCAGAAACGCTGCCAGGCGGAGAGGCGGAAGCCTCGGCTCGCCTCGTCGAGATCGGCGGGAACGGTCTTCAGCGACTGGTAGAGGCTGAAGGCCATGTTCCAGGCCTGGCTGGTGAAGATGGCGAAGATGGCGGCGCATTCGGCCCCCAGCACCCGGCCGGGGAACAGGTTCATGAAAAAAACGACGGTGAACGAGAGGAAGCCGAGGATCGGCACCGATTGCAGGATATCGAGCACCGGTATCAGCAGCAGCGCGGCGCGCCGGCTCTTCGCCGCCCAGGTGGCGTAGGTGAAGGTGAAGACCAGCGAGCAGAACAGCGCCGCGAACATGCGCAGCGTGGTGCGGAGCGCGTACCCCGGCAGATAGGCGGGGTCGAGATGGATCGCCGTCGCCTCCGCGGCGGAGAGCGGCGCCAGCGTGTGCCGGGCCGCGCCCGCCACCGCCACCACCAGCGCGACGAAGCACACCATGGCGGCGATGTCGAACAGGTTCGGCAGGCGCTTCGGGGAGGCGAAGGCTGGGAGGGAGATGTCTGACATGGCGCTGCCGACTTTTTAAGGGACGAGCCGGGCTTTAACGCAGCCTTGCACGGTATGTCACCAACCGGCACGTGGCGTTTCGGTGACGCGCCGCTATGGCGAGGGAAGCTGGTCTCAGCCGGTTTCGCCCGGGCTGGTGGCGCCCGAGCCGGTGGAGCCGAACCCGCCCGCGCCCCGCTCGCTCGTGCGGCTGAATTCCTCCACCGTGGTGAAACGCGGGCGCGCGATGGGGACGAACATCATCTGCGCGAAACGCTCGCCCGGCGCGATGATGACCGGCGCGGTTCCCGGCGGGTTGCGATTCCAGGTGCTGACCAGGATCGGGCCGGTGTAATCGGGGTCGATCAGGCCGATGAGGTTCCCGAGCACCAGCCCCTTGCGATGGCCAAGCCCGGAACGCGGCAGGATCAGCGCCGCGAGTTGCGGGTCGGCCATATGCACGGCGATGCCGGCCGGGATCAGCAGCGGCGCCGCGCCGGGGTGGATTTCGGCCGGCGCGTCGAGGCAGGCATGCAGGTCGATCGCCGCGGCCATGTCGCTCTGGTAGCGCGGCAACCCCCATTCGCGCAGGCGGGGGTCCAGGATCTTCACCTCGATTGCATGCGTCATCGCTCATCCGGGCCGGTTCGGGGGAAAGGGCCTGGTTGCAGCACCGCCCGGCGGGCTTGGCAAGCGGAACCGCCGCCATGCCGGCCGCCACTGGGACCCGGCGAAAATTGACATTGATAGCGGGGGGTGTTTATCCGGGCACGATAATATTTTGCAGTGCAAAATCACCGTCAGGTGGATCTATGCAACCGGACAGGGAGCGACCGGACAAGGAGCAACCGAGCAGAGGGCGACCGAAGCGGGGGATGCGACCGGGCCGGAACAAGCCGGGCAAAGGCGAATCCCGCCGGGGACAGGCCAAACGGGGCGCCGCCCGCAACGAGGTGACCGCTCTCCTGCCGTATTTCGGCACGGTGGCCCTGATCGCGGTCGCGCTCACCCTCGCGCTGAACCGGGCCGCGCAGACGCTCGGGCCGCGCCCCGGCGACATCATCGCCTTCTCCGAGGCGCGGCTGACCGGCTCGCCCCCGCCCCCGCCTCTGGTCGTCTCCCGGTTCGGGCCGGACGGGACGGTGTCCGGCTCCTGCGTCCTCGACCCTGCCATCATGGCGAGATCCGGCGGCAGCCTGGTGGTCGAGGGCGTGAGGGCGCGACCGTTGCTCTACCGGGTGCGCTGGGGCGGGCGCAGCACCAGCCAGGCGGGCGGCGCCAGCTGCCCGGATGGCGCCCTGCTGGGCCTCACCCAGCCGGATATCGAAAGCCTTGCCCAGAGCGTCGGCGGATTCGGACTGGATGGCCGGCGCCCGGAAGCCGCCGGCGGGCACGCCGGCAGAGGCGAGCGGGCGACCTACCGCGCGCCCTGAGCCTCCCCCGCGAACGCCGCGGCGATGCGCGCCGCCAGACGGCGGGCCACCTCCGTCTTCGGCAGTTCCGGCCAGTCCTCCACCCCGGCGGCGGTCACCAGATGTACGGTGTTCGCGACCCCGCCCATGATGCCGGTTTCCGGCCGCACGTCATTGGCGACGACCCAGTCGCAGCCCTTGCGCGCGCGCTTCTCCGCCGCATGGCGCACCACGTCGCTCGTCTCCGCCGCGAAGCCGACGACCAGCACGGGGCGGCCCTCGGCGCGGCCGGCGATCGTCGCCAGGATGTCCGGGTTCGGCACCAGTTCCAGCACCGGCGGCGCGCCCCCCGGCGTCTTTTTGATCTTGCCGCCCGCGGCATTGCCCACCCGCCAATCAGCGACCGCCGCCGCCATCACCGCGATATCCGCCGGCAGCGCCGCCTCGCAGGCGGCGAGCATCTCCGCCGCCGTCTCCACCCGCCGCACCGTGATCCCCGCCGGGTCCGGCAGGGCGACCGGGCCGCTGACCAGCGTCACCCGCGCACCGAGCGCCGCCAGCGCCTCGGCGATGGCATAGCCCTGCCGGCCGCTGCTGCGGTTGGCGATGTAGCGCACCGGGTCGATCGGCTCATGGGTCGGCCCCGCCGTGACCAGCGCGTGGCGTCCGGCCAGGGGCCGGGCGGCCGGGGCGATGTCGGCGCGGGCGGCGAGCAGCGCCTCGATGATGTCCAGGATGACAGGCGGCTCGGCGAGCCGGCCGGGGCCGAACTCGTTGCACGCCATCACCCCTTCCTCCGGCGGCACGACATGCACCCCGCGCGCGGCGAGCGTCGCCATGTTGGCGGTCGTCGCCGGATGCAGCCACATGCGCACGTTCATCGCCGGCGCCACCAGCACCGGCTTATCGGTGGCGAGCAGCAGGGTGGAGGCGAGATCGTCCGCGAGCCCGGCCGCCATCTTCGCCAGCAGGTCGGCGCTGGCCGGCGTCACCACCACCAGATCCGCCGCGCGCGAGAGCTGGATGTGCCCCATCTCGCTCTCGTCGGTCAGCGACCAGAGATCGGTATAGACCTTCCGCCCGGTCAGCGCCTGCAAGCTGAGGGGGGTGACGAAGCGCGCCCCGGCCTCGGTAAGCACGGCGGTGACGACGTGCCCGGCCTTGGTCAGCAGGCGGATCACCTCCAGCGCCTTGTAGGCGGCGATGCCGCCGCTGACGATCAGCAGGACGGAGCGGGTGGTCATGGCATCCCTCCGAATTCAGGCCAGGGGCTCTGCCCCTGGACCCCGCCAAAGGCGAAGCCTTTGGAATCCTATTGTTTTTTGGCCGGCATAAGGATCGGTTTCCAAAGGCCGACGGCCTTTGGCGGGGTCCAGGGGCGGAGCCCCTGGCCTTTTCAAAGCCTCCAGCCCTGATGGATAGCGGCGATCCCGCCGGAGAGATTGCGCCACGTGACGCGGGAGAAGCCGGCGACCCGCATCATGGTCGCGAGCGTCTCCTGGTCGGGGAAGGTGCGGATACTCTCGGCCAGGTACTGGTAGCTCTCCGAATCCCCGGCCACGAGCTTGCCGAGGCGCGGCAGCACCTGGAACGACCAGGTGTCGTACAGCCCCTCCAGCGCCGCCACCTGCACGTGGGAGAACTCCAGGCAGAGAAAGCGCCCGCCCGGCCGCAGCACCCGGCGCGCCTCGGCGAGCACCGCCGCCTTATCCGTGCAGTTGCGCAGCCCGAAGGCCATCGAAACCGTATCCACGCTGCCGGAGCGGACCGGCAATTGCTCCGCGTCGGCGACCATGAAGCTGAGCCCGTCCACGAGGCCGCGGGTGATGGCACGGTCACGCCCGACGCCGAGCATGGCGGCATTGATGTCGGTGAGGATGGCGGGTCCCCCGCCGGCGCGGCGCCAGGCGAAGCTGATATCGCCGGTGCCCGCCGCGAGATCGAGCAGGGTGCGGCCCGGACGCGGCGCCAGCGCGGTCACGAAGACCTGCTTCCAGAGCCGGTGGATGCCGAGCGACATCAGGTCGTTCATCAGGTCGTAGCGCGGGGCCACGCTGTCGAACACGGCGCGCACCAGCGGCTTCTTCGCCGCGACGGGAACGCGGCGGAAGCCGAAATCGGTTTCGGCGGCGCCGACTCCCTCGGGTGCCGGGAGGCCGGGCGCGAGCCGATCGGCGGGGGGAAGGCCGGCGGCGGAGCCGCTCTGCACATTGTCGTTCATCGTATCCCCGGTATAGCGTGCCCGGCAGCCATGCCGGAACTCCCCGAAGTCGAAACGGTCATGCGCGGCCTCGCCGCCCGGCTGGAAGGCCATGTGATCCGGCGCGCCGAACTGCGCCGGGCGGATCTGCGCACGCCGGTGCCGGAGGGCTTCGCGGCCCGGCTGACCGGGGCGCATGTGCTCGGCTTCCGGCGCCGGGGCAAATACATCCTGATGCGGCTCTCGGGCGGCGACAGCATGCTGCTGCATCTGGGGATGTCGGGGCGAATCGCCATCAGCCGACTCACGGACCGGCCTCCCCTCCCCGTCCCGCACGAGCATCTGGTGCTGGAAACCGAGGATGGCTGGCGCATCGCCCTCGTCGATCCGCGCCGATTCGGCATGGTGGACCTGGTGCCGACGGCGGCGGAGGACAGCCACCGGCTGCTGCGCGATCTCGGGCCGGAACCGCTCGGGCCGGATTTCACGCCGGAAACCCTCTCCGCCACCCTCGCCGGCAAGCGGACGCCGATCAAGGCGGCGCTGCTGGACCAGGGTGTGGTGGCGGGACTCGGTAATATTTATGTATGCGAGGCGCTGTTCCGTGCCGAAATCTCGCCGCTGCGCATGGCCGCGACCGTCCCGGGCGCTCGCGCCGCCCGACTCGTGGCCGCGATCCGGGCCGTGTTGACGGAGGCGATCGCGGCCGGCGGCTCCTCGCTGCGGGATTACGCGCAGCCGAACGGCGAGCTCGGCTATTTCCAGCATGCCTGGAAGGTCTATGGCCGCGCGGGCGAACCCTGCGAGCGCTGCCCAGGGCCGCCGGCATGCGCCGGGATCACCCGCGTCGTGCAATCGGGGCGCAGCACCTTCTATTGCCGGCGCACGCAGCGATGACCCCGCCTGGCCCGGCCGCGCGCCGTATCGCGCGCCGGCGGGGCAGCCCTCCCGCGGGCGCCCCCTCTTTCGCTTGACTCACCGGGACCCGGTGCCTAGAACTCCGCTCCTTCGCGGACGGCCTCTTCCTGGTCGCACCCCGTATATCCTTAGAACGCATCAGCGAGTTGGCACACAGCCCATGGCGAACACCGCTTCCGCGCGCAAGCGCATCCGGCAGACCGAGCGACGCACCGCCCGCAACCAGGCGCGCAAGTCGCGCATGCGCACCTTCGTGAAGAAGGTCGAGGCGGCGATCGCCGGCGGCAACAAGGAAGCGGCGGCCGAAGCGCTGCGCGCCGCGCAGCCCGAGATGCAGCGCGCCGCCGGCAAGGGCGTCGTGCACAGCAACACGATGGCGCGCAAGATTTCCCGGCTTTCCGCGGCCATCAAGGCGCTGGCGAGCTGAGTCGGGCAGGGCGCGACGGGCCTGTCCGCTGCCTGTCTCGCCCGCCCCGCTGGACAATAGCAAGTCAATAACGGCTAACAAGCCAATTATACCAAGTTCCTACGCGGCAATTCTGGTAGCCGCGCCCGTTTAAGCACCCTAAACGGCTGATCTTTTCGAATGCGGATATGGTTCGTCTTGAACCGCATGAGATTCCATTTGCCTCACACCTATGGGTGACTTACTCATTTGTGGCGCCCAAACTTGGCGTTTGGGGTTAACATCAATCTGCGATGTTTGCATCGCGTCTGGCCATGCCGAGCGGCATGCGGCCCGGGGCGTGATGATCCGTCGTTTGCCTGGGCAGGTTGGGTGGTGCTGGTGAGTTCGGACAATTGCTGGGTGGGCCTGAGCGCTTCTCCCTCGCATGAGGCGTCGGCCCTGGACGAGCGACAGCTTGCTGAGCAGTGGTCGCGTGTGCGCGGCCGGCTGCAAAGCGAGGTCGGGGAAGTCGAGTACCGTTCCTGGCTCCGGCAGATGACCCTCGCCGGCATTGACGGCGACGAGGTGACGCTGCACCTGCCGACCCGCTTCCTGCGGGACTGGGTGCGCGGCCATTACGGCGACAAGCTCAGCACGCTCTGGCAGCAGGAGAACCGGCATATCCGCCGGGTGGATATCCGCGTCGGCACCGGCCGCTCGGCCCCCGCCGAAAACGCGCCACCCGCCGCCGCCAAGGACGCGGCAGCCGCCCCCGCCATCCAGCCCAGGCCGGCCGCCGCCCCCATGCCGGCAGCTGCGGCGGCAAAGCCGGAGGAGCGGGCGGACAAGAACAGCGACCTCGCCGCCCCGCTCGACCCGCGCTTCACCTTCGATCATTTCATCGTCGGCAAGCCGAACGAGTTCGCCTATGCCTGCGCCCGCCGCGTGGCCGAGCGCCCGGCGAGCCCGGGCTTCAACCCGCTGTTCCTCTATGGCGGCGTCGGCCTCGGCAAGACGCATCTGATGCACGCCATCGGTCTGGAACTGACCCAGCATGGGGGCGCCCAGACCACGGTCGCCTATATGTCGGCCGAGAAATTCATGTATCGCTTCATCGCGGCGATACGCAGCCAGTCCACGATCGAGTTCAAGGAACAATTGCGCAGCGTCGATCTATTGATGATCGACGACCTGCAATTCCTGATCGGCAAGGACAATACTCAGGAAGAGTTCTTCCATACCTTCAACGCGCTGGTGGACGCCGGCAAGCAGATCGTCGTCTCCGCCGACAAATCCCCCTCCGACCTCTCCGGTCTCGAGGACCGGCTGCGCACCCGCCTCGGCTGCGGCATGGTCGCCGACCTGCACGCGACGACGTTCGAGCTGCGCATCTCCATCCTGGAGGCCAAGGCGGCCCGCGCCGGGGTGGACGTGCCGCCGAAGGTGCTGGAGTTCCTCGCGCACAAGATCACCTCCAATGTCCGCGAGCTGGAAGGCGCGCTCAACCGGCTGATCGCCCACGCCAATCTGTTCGGCCGGCCGATCACGCTGGAAAGCACGCAGGACGTGCTGCACGACATCCTCAAGGCGCATGACCGGCGGGTGACGATCGAGGAGATCCAGCGCAAGGTCGCCGAGCACTGGAACATCCGCCTCACCGACATGTCCTCCGCCCGGCGCGCCCGCGCGGTGGCGCGGCCGCGGCAGGTGGCGATGTATCTCGCCAAGCAGCTGACCAGCCGCTCCCTGCCGGAGATCGGGCGCAAATTCGGCAACCGCGACCACACCACGGTCATGCACGCCGTCGCCCGCGTCGCCGAGCTGATGGAGCGGGACGCGGCCTTCGCCGAAGATGTCGAGCTGCTGCGGCGTATGCTGGAATCCTGACCCTCCATTTCGCCAATAATTCCAACCTTGTGCGGGTCTGGGGGCGCTGCCCCCGTCATGCGAATGCACGCCTGCGCGTGACGGGGCGCGGGGCAGAGCCCCGCCGCTTGGCTGATAAGGGGCCATCCCCCTCAGGCACCCCAGGCATAACGCCGATTTGCGTGATTTGGCGGTATTGCTACATTGGCCGACCAATCAACCGGCCGCGGCCGCCGCCCGGTCATGGCTCCCACGGGGACCGAAACGATGAAGTTCAAGGCCGATCGCGCCACGCTGCTGAAGGCGCTGGCCCATATCCAGAGCGTGGCGGAGAAGCGCAACACCATCCCCATCCTCGCCAATGTTCTGATCTCCGTCCGCGACGGCCGCCTCAGCCTGACCGCGACGGACATGGAGATCGCCGTGGTGGAGGAGGTCGCGGCGAGCACGCTGCAGAATGGCTCCACCACCGCGCCGGCGGCCACCTTGTACGAGATCGTCCGCAAGCTGCCGGACGGCGCCGAGGTGGAGCTGGATCATCCGGGCGGGGACGCGCAGCTCGCGCTCCGGGCCGGGCGGTTCGCGACCAGCCTGGTCGTACTGCCGACCGACGACTTCCCGAGTATGACGGCCGGGCAGCTGCCCTGCCATTTCCATCTGCCGGCGCTGACCCTGCGCGGCCTGATCGACCGCACGCGCTTCGCGATCAGCACCGAGGAGACGCGCTACTACCTGAACGGCATCTATCTGCACGCGACGGAGAGCGACGGCCAGAAGGTGCTGCGCGCCGTCGCGACGGACGGGCATCGTCTCGCCCGGGTGGAGGAGCCGCTGCCGGAGGGCGCGGGCGCGATGCCGGGCGTGATCGTGCCGCGCAAGACGGTCGCCGAGCTGCGCAAGCTGCTGGACGAAGAAAGCGGCGAGATCGAGATCGGCCTCTCCGACACCCGCATCCAGTTCAAGGTCGGGCCGATCACCCTGACCAGCAAGCTGATCGACGGCACCTTCCCGGAATACGAGCGGGTGATCCCGCAGGACAACGACAAGGTGCTGCGGGTCGGCAAGAAGGATTTCTCCGACGCGGTGGCGCGCGTGGCCGCCATCAGTTCCGAGCGGTCGCGGCCGGTGAAACTCTCCCTGGCCCGCGACCTGCTGGTGCTCTCCGCCGCCAGCCCCGAGCAAGGCACGGCGAGCGAGGAGCTGGACGGCGATCGCGTCACCTACGATGCTGGTCCGCTGGAGATCGGGTTCCAGGCCCGGTATCTGAACGACATCACCGACCAGATCAGCGAAAGCGTGGAGTTCCGCTTCGCCGACGGCTCCGCCCCCACGGTGGTGCGCGACGCGGCCGATAGCTCCGCGCTCTACGTGCTGATGCCGATGCGCGTGTGAGGTCCGTGGGAGAGAGCCTCGGGGCTCTGCCCCGAACCGCCTCACGCGAAGGCGCGCATTCGCACGACGGGGGGCGCACCGCCCCCCGGACCCCGGCGCAAGTTAAAGGGTTTCCAAAGGGCTCGGCCCTTTGGCGGGAGTGCAGAGGGCGGAGCCCTTTGCCCTTCCCGTGACCCCGCTGCTCCGCCGCCTGGACCTGACGGATTTCCGCAACTACGCGGCCCTGACCTGGCGCCCCACCGCGCGCATCCAGGTCATCACCGGCCCCAACGGCTCCGGCAAGACCAACCTCCTGGAAGCGATCTCCCTGCTCACCCCGGGCCGGGGCTTGCGGGGGGCACGCATGGCCGAGCTGCCGCGCCATGGCGGCGCCGGAGGCTGGGCGGTGGCGGCGCGGTTCACGACCGGGGCGGATACGCTGGAGATCGGCACCGGTGCCCCGGCAGAGGCTGCGGGCGAGCGCCGGATATTCCGCCTGGACGGCGCCGCCCCGCGCAGCCAGGCGGAGGTGGCGGCGCGGCTGGCCGCCGTGTGGTTGACGCCGCAGATGGACCGGCTGTTCCAGGAGGGCGCCTCCGGCCGCCGCCGCTTCCTCGACCGCCTGGTCTGGGCGCTGGAGCCCGGCCATGCGCGCGAGGTGGCGGCGCATGACGCGGCAATGGCGCAGCGCAAC
>DATJWY010000090.1:0-9796 GCA_035500775.1 Acetobacteraceae bacterium | reverse complement strand
CCTTTGGATGATTTATCCAGCCCCCCGGCACGACATGGCGGGGCGGCAGTCAGTGGAGAGACCCGGATGGATGAACTGATCGAGGGCTATCGCCGCTTCCGCGCGGGAATCTGGCCGGAGCGGCGTGAGGCCTTCGAGGCGCTGGCCGCCGAGGGGCAGGCCCCTTGCGCCATGGTGATCGCCTGCTGCGACAGCCGGGTCGATCCCTCGCTGATCTTCAGTTCCCCGCCCGGCGGGTTGTTCGTGGTGCGCAACGTCGCCAATCTGGTGCCGCCCTATGCGCCGGACGCCTCGTATCACGGCACCAGCGCCGCGCTGGAATTCGCCGTGCGCGGGCTGGAGGTGCCGCATGTCGTCGTGCTCGGGCATGCGATGTGCGGCGGCATCCGGGCGCTGCTGCGTGGGGCGCCGGATACGCTGAGCGACTTCCTCCTGCCCTGGATGCGGATCGCCGAGCCGGCAACGGCCCGGGCGCGGGCCTGCGACGATCCGGAAGCGGCGCTCACCGCCTGCGAGCATGAGGCGGTGATCCTGTCGCTGCGCAACCTGATGACCTTCCCCTGGATCGCCGAACGGGTGGCGGCGGGGCGGCTGGCCTTGCATGGCGCCTATTTCGGCATCGCCAGCGGTGTTCTGGAATGGCTCGGCCCGGACGGGGTTTTTGTCCCGGTGGAATGATACCGGCGGGTTGGCTCGGAGGCGTTTGGCTGGCGCCGCGCTGCCCCGGTCGAGGCGGGCGCGGCTGGAGTTTCGCCGTTCGGCGGAGATTGGCCGCCTGAGCGTGGACGTGGCGCGGTTCCACCGCGTGCGGTGAGCAGGCTCCAGGGCGGAACCGCCGTCGCGCGCCGGTTGCGGGGGCGGCCGTGGTCCCGGCGCCGTGCGCGGCGCCGGGGTTCTGGCCGTGCGGTCAGTGTTGTTCCCGGCGATGGTCGTTGTTGCCCGGCGGCGGTGCGAAGTGCTGCGTGGCGACATGCTGGACCGGCGGTGGCGCGAAGTGTGGCGCCGGCGGCGTGGCGACATGCTGAACCGGCGGCGGTGCGAAGTGTGGCGCTGGCGGCGTGGCGACATGCTGGACCGGCGGCGGCGCGAAGTGCTGCGCCGGCAGCATGGCGTGTTGCATGCCGGGGGTGGCCATATGAGGCGTCGCCACCGGGTGTGGAGGCACCGGCGCGGCGGGGTGCGGCACGATCGGGGATTGCGGCGGCGTCGGGCCGTGCGGGATTTGCGGCATGGGCGCGTGTGTGGCCGTGGCCATCTGCTGTATCATCGGCGGATGCATCTGCCCGGGCGCGCGCAGCGGCGGCAGGCCGCCCGCGCCCATGCCGTGCCGTGGCGGCAGGATGCCGCCCGGCACGGCCGGGGTTGCGCCGGGCCGGGTCTGGCCGGGGAAGGGTTGGCCAGGAAGAGGCTGCCCGGGGAAGGACGACGGAGCGTGGCCGGGCAGCACCGCGCGATCAAAATGCGGGCCGGGGGCGCCGCCGGGTAGCGGGCGGTTGATCGCCGGCCCCGGCATTGGCGGGTGCGCCGCCGGCTCGAAATGGAATTGCCGCGCCACCGCCGGGGTGACGCCGGCGGTATGCGGGGAGGGCGGAACCGGCGCGCCCATCACCGGCCGGGCCGCGGCGAAGGCGGTCGCGGGCAGCGGGCGGGCGACGCCGCGCAGCGGCACGGACCCCTGCATCGCCGCCGCCGGGATCACGGTGGCCGCGTTCCGGTTGACCAGCGTCCTGTTAAAGGACGTGTTGGTAATATTCGTGACGTTATTGGTGATGTTCGTGATGTTGACGGTCTTATTGACGTTGATGATGTTGACGTTGCGGATGTAATTCTGGCTGACGTGATAGGGCGGGATGTAGGGCTCGCCCGGGCCGAGCGGCACCCAGCCCACACCGCCACCGCCACCCGAGGCGAGCATGCCGGCGGCGAAGCCGATCGCCGCCCCCGCGGCCGCCGCCCCCCCGACATCGACGAAGCTGACCAGCGCCGGCGCATAGACCGGCCGCGGCTCGGGCGGCGCGTCCGGCGCGACCGGCACCCAGCCCCAGCGGTCATCCACCTCCACCCAGCGGCCGTAATGGAACGGGGTGAAGCCCCAGGGCTCGTCATCCACCCAGGTCCAGCCCCAGGGCGTGACATAGGCCCAATGCCCCGCGCGATAGGGCACCCAGCCCGGCGTGACACGCGGATACCAGACCTGGCCGTATGTCGGTGTCGCCGACCAGTTGCCGTAATCGGCGAGGTCGTCGCTCCCGGTCATCCCCAGCACCGGCGCCGGCAAGGGGGCGCGGCGCCGCGCCGCTTCCTCGCGCGCCAGCATGGCGTGCAGGAACCCATCCTCGCGCATCGGGCCGATCGTCGCCTGCACGCTGTCGCTGCCTTGCAGGAAAGCGGTCTGCCGGGCGGTAACGGTCAGGGAGACGCCGTTGCCGGTGATCGCGGCGGTGCCGTCCACCACCGTCACCGCGGTCGGGCGTTCGGTGTCGCCGGCGATGATCTCCACCCGCGCGGGGCCGGTGATCTGCACCGCGCCGCGCGGCGTGTTGACCGTGTAGCTGTCGCCCGGCGGGACGTTCGCGAGGCGGAGATAGGTCTCGCCCTGCGGTTCCGCCGCCACCAGCGCGTGGTCGTCCAGGGTCGTGAGGTCAAGCTCGGTCGTGCCGTCGAGCGCCAGCAGGTTGGCCGAAACCTCGATCTCGGCATGGGCGCGTGGCTCGCTCCAGAGCGCGCCGCCGGCGGTGATCGGGTAGTTGAGCGCCGCCCGGTCCCAGTGGTCCTCGTCGGCGGTGTGGAAGGACACGGCGCCGGAGAGGCGCGCGATGCGGCCGACCCGGGCGGGTGGATCGCCCGCTTCCCGCGCGCCCACCTCCTGCGCCCCAACATCCTGCGCGAAGGCCGGCGGCAGGCAGGCGGAGAGGGTCAGGCTCGTGGTGGCGAGCAAGGCGGAGACGCGCAGCAGAGGGCGCCAGCGGAACATGGGCAGGTTTCCATAAGACCGGGACAGGGGCGGCATCGTGCAACCATAAGTAGCAAACCTGTACCAGCGCGCCAATTGTGGCGTTATTTTGGAGCGCGGCACCGGGTGGTCCGGCCAGGACAGGGTACGGATCCGGTTCGTATCGTGTCCCGGTTCATGGAGTGCCCGGTTCATGGGGGTCTTGGCACCGGGCCGGACGGCGGCGTGCGCGGGCCGCGCCATAGGCGCGATTCAGGCCGGCAGCGGGCGGAATCCGGCCGGGGCGATAAAGGCGCGGTTCATCGAGGGGATGGAGCATGTCCACCGGCGGTGGACGTCATGCCGGCGCCGGGAGCCGGCGTTCCTGGTGGTGGCGGCCGCGCGCCCCCATTTTTGCGACACGCCTGTGCGACGGGCGGACGAAGCGGAGGACTGAGGCATGATCGGGCGAAGGCTGCGGCTCTGGGCAGCGGGGGGCGCGCTGGCCGCCACCCTGTTGCTCAGCGGCTGCTACGTCGGTCCGTACGGCTATTATCCTTACTACGACGGCTATGACTACTACCCGTACTATGCGTACGGCAGCCCGTACTACAGCTATTACCCGTACCCCGCTTATGCCGGCACGAATCTGGTGATCGGCGGTTGGGGGTGGGGTGGTGGTGGCTGGCACCATGGCTGGTACGGAGGCGGCTGGCATGGCGGAGGCTGGCACGGCGGTGGCTGGCACAGCGGGGGTGGCGGCTGGCACGGAGGCGGTGGGGGCTGGCACGGCGGCGGCGGTGGCTGGCATGGCGGGGGTGGCGGCTTCCACCACTGATCCCTCCGCTCAAGGCGTCAGCCCGGATCGCACACCGATTCCGGCGCCGTCCCGTCACGCCGCAGGCAACTGAATTGCGGCGTGCGCGGCGGCGGGTCGAAGCGCATCACGATCACGTCCAGCCCCTTCTGTGTCCGTAGCGTCGGCAGGCCGAGCGGCAGGATGCGGGCCATGAACTGGTCCTGGGTCTCGTGGTCCACCTGCCCGACCCGGCCCTGCACCGCCCAGACCCGGCCGCCCGCCGCCAGATGCGCGGTCGCGCGCTGCACGTCGGTGGTCCAGCGTTCGGGCGGCAGCACCTCGCCGCTACGGGCCAGATAGATGTTCATCAGCCGCACCGCCCAGGGATCGTTGGACAGCACCAGGTCCCCGGCCTGCATCCCGTCCCGCAGCACGGCGGCTGCCAGATCCCAGCGCGGCTTGGTGTCCACCCGGTAATAGGGGCGGAGATTGAGCAGGGCGAGCGCCGCCACGACCGCCACCGCCGGCCATTGCGCCCGCCGCGGCAGCAGGCGCACGCCGAGCCCGGCGAAGACGAAGAACGGCGCCGCGCTCCAGAGCGCGTAGCGCGGCATCCACACCGGCTGCACTACCGACACGGCGAGCAGCGTCGCCGGCAGCACCACGAAGGCGAGGCCGAGCGCCGCCATCGCCGCCCGCCGCCGCGCGAGCCAGAACGCGCCGCAGAAGCCGAGCAGCGTCACCACCCCGCCGAGATACGGCACGGTGGAGCGGAACAGCTCGCCGCTGATCAGGCTGGAGTGGCGCAGCAGATAGACGCTTGCGACGGTGGACCAGACCCGTTCGGCGGAGAGCGGCGGCACCCAGTCGAGCCCCTTGGCCATCGCCCCATGCACGCAGACATACATCGCGACGAACCAGGGGACGGTGAAGCCGGCGATCACCGCCTGGGCCAGCGCCCAGTTGCGCAGGAAGCCGCGCCTTGCCGCGCCTGCATGGCGCGCGATCGCCAGCGCCGCAAGATTGGCGGCGAGCCACCACATCAGCGCGACGCTCAGCACGTTGGCGGCCGCGAGGGTGGCGAGGGTGTAGGTCGCCCAGGCGCGGCGCCGTGCGCCAGGCGCGCGCAAATCCAGCGCCGCCGCGGCGGGGTCGCGCGCCAGCTCGATCAGGCCGAGCAGGCCGAGGCCGATCAGGCAGGTGACGAGGGCGTAAGAGCGCGCCTCCTGCCCGTACTGCACCTGCAGCGGCGAGAGCGCCATCAGCAGCCCGGCGAGCACGCCCGCGCGGCGGCCGCCGAGCCGGGCCGCGACCAGGAACACGGCGCAGCAGGCGAGGGCGCCGAACACGGCGGAGGGCCAGCGCAGCAGCGCCTCGGTCTGCCCGAACGGCACCACCCAGGAGGTGAGGACGAAATAGGCCGGCAGGTGGTGGAAGCGCAAGCTGTCGAGGAGCACGCCCAGCAAAGGCTGGCTGGAGCGCTGGATGGTGGTGATCTCATCCATCCAGAACGGCTTGCCGGAGATGTGGTACAGCCGTGCCCAAAGCCCCGCCAGGAAGACGATCAGCCCGGAGAGCAGCGTCGCCACCCGCGGAGGCATGCGACCGCCCGGCTGGATGTCGGCACGGTGCGTCAGCGAGAGGGACATGAGCGGTTCCTGGATCTGGACGGTCCGGCCGAGGTGATGACACGCGATTGTGACGGGTGTTCGCGCTTTGGCAAGAAACCGGAGGACGTTCCCCGCGGGTTGGCGAGCGGTTTTTCGCGCGTTCGGACGGCGGCGCGCGCATTCCTTGGGCGTGTGCCCCGCGCCGTGCCCGGCCGCGCGGCAGACCGTGCCGGGACGGCGGGATGGGCGGGGAGAGGGGCCATGCCAGGCAAGGTGGCCTCCCTCCGGTTCAGGCCGCGTAGATCATCTTACGGGTCATGCCGCCGTCGATGACGAATTCCGCGCCGGTGACGAAGCGCGATTCCGGGCCGAGCAGCCAGCTCACCAGCCCGGCCACGTCCTCCGGCTGGCCGACCCGCCCGGCCGGGTGCTGCATGTGGTCCTCGGGCCGCAACGCCTCGGCATGGGTATGGATCCAGCCCGGACTCACGGTGTTGACCCGCACCGCCGGGCCCAGGCTGATCGCGAGCGCATGAGTCAGCGCGACGAGGCCGCCCTTGGAGGCGGAATAGGCTTCCGTATTGGGTTCCGACTGATGGGCGCGGGTGGAGGCGATGGTGACGATGGCGCCGCCGCGCGCCCGCAGCAGCTCCTCGGCCGTGCGCGCGAGCAGGAAGGTGCTCGTCAGGTTGGTGGCAAGCACGCGGGACCATTCGGCGAGGGTCAGTTCGGCGATTGGCTTGCGGATCATGATGCCGGCATTGCAGACCAGCCCGTCGAGCCGGTCCTCGCGTTCGCGGATCTCGTTCAGCACGCGGAGCACGTCGGCTTCCTCGCCGATATCGGCGACCGTGGCGCGGGCGGCCTTGCCGAGCAGGTTGGCGCGGTGATGCAGGGCGTTGGCGTCGATATCCGCCAGGATGACCCGCCAACCCTCGCCGACCAGCCGCGCCGCGATCGCCGCACCGATGCCGGCGGCCGCGCCGGTTACCAGGGCGACCTTGCGTTCGGTGCTGTCGTTCATGGTCTCAGCTCCCTCTTGAACCCGGCCGTGACGTGGAACGCGGCGACGCGCCGCCAGGTGCAGGCTTGCCGGATGCGCGCCCCGGCGCAAGGGTGATGCCATCGATACCGGGATGAGGACCGAGGACCGTGCCGCGACTGCCCCCCTTCCGTGCGCTGGCCCTGCTCGGCGGCTTGCTCGCCTCGCCGGGGGCACTGGCCGCGACCGGTGCCGGAGACGCGGCGCCGTCCGCTGCCGGGGCCGCGCCGTCTCCGGCCGGGCCGGTCCCGGCGGAAGCGCCGTTCCTGTTCCCGAACCTGCCGCCGCCGCCGGAATCGCCGCCGCCGCCGCCCGAGCCTCCCCGGGCGAGCACCGCCAAGGTCGAGGCCACCAGCGTGCTCGGGCGGAAAGTCGTCGCCCCCGGCGACACGAAGTTTGGGCAGATCGTGGATGTGCTGGTCGATGCCGCCGGGCAGCCGCGCGCGGCGGTGATCGAGTTCGGCGGGTTCATGGGGGTGGGTGAGCGGCAGATCGCCGTGGACTGGTCGGTGCTGCGCTTTCCGCCGCCCGGCTCGGACGAAGCTGTCAGCCTCGGGATGACCGCCGACCAGTTCCGCGACGTCCCGGCCTACACGCCCGCGTCCAGGCCGGTGACGGTGGTCGGGCCGCCGGCCGATGCGCGGAAGGCGCCGTAGCCAGGGGCGCGCCCCGCCGGTCGGGTGTTCGCTCGCATGTCTGCGTCAACCCGGATGGGGGGAGCAGCGTATCACTTCCGCAATGCCGCATCCGGCCCTGAAACCAACCCCACTCCACCCCGGCGGGATGGCGCATCGCCTTTCCACCCGGCGCGCTGACGGCCGGCGCCGGATCGGCGTGGCTGGCCGTGCCGATCAGGCTCCGGGCCTTCGTTCGCGCGGGCGGCTCGATCGGTTCAGGGGTTTCCGCCTGAACCGGCGGCTCTCCAGCCGATAGCCATGAATGGCAGGCACAGCCATGTGGGCCTCGACTGGGTCAATTTCTTCGTCGCCAATCTGCAGACGGCGTTCGGCCCGTTCATCTCTGTCTATCTGATCGGCGAGGCCTGGACCCAGGGGCAGGTCGGCCTTGTTCTCAGCATCGGCACGGCCGCTTCCATGGCGAGCCAGGTGCCGGCCGGGGCGCTGGTGGATGCGGTGCGCAACAAGCGTGTCGCGGCCGGCGCCGCGATCCTTGCCCTCATCGCCGGCGCCCTGATCCTCGCCATCTGGCCGGCCCGGCTGCCGGTCGCACTGGCCGAGGTGCTCCATGGCTTCGCGAGCTGCGTTCTGAGCCCTGCGATCGGCGCACTCACCCTCGCGGTGGTCGGGGTGGGGACGGCGGCCCTCGGCGAGAGGCTGGGGCGCAATGCGCGCTTCGGTGCCATCGGCAACGGCTTCGCCGCGGCGCTGATGGGGGCGGTCGGCTACTATGTCTCGGCGCGGGCGGTGTTCTGGGTGGCGGCGATGCTCGCCGTGCCTGGCCTCGGCGCGCTGAGGCTGATCAGGACCGCCAGGCTGGATGTCACCGGGCTGGACGTCACGGGCCGGGCGCCCGGCCAGGAGCGGGAGAGGATCGGCCGCTTGTTCACCGACCGGCGGCTGCTCAGCTTCGGCCTCTGCGTCGCCTGCTTCCACCTGGCGAACGCGGCCTTGCTGCCGCTCGCGGCCGGCGAGGTGAGCGAGCGGGCCGGGGGCGAGGCCGAGCTGATCATCGCCGCCTGCATCATGGTGCCGCAGGCGGTGGTCGCGCTGCTCTCGCCGATGGTGGGGCGGGCGGCGGAGCGGTTCGGGCGGCGGCCCGTGCTGCTCGCGGGCTTCGCCGCCTTGCCGCTGCGGGGTGTCTTGTTCGCGCTGGTGGGGGATCCGCGGTTGCTGGTCGTGATCCAGGGGCTGGACGGGGTGAGCGCCTCGGTGTTCGGGGTGCTGCTGCCGCTGGTCGCCGCCGATCTGACGCGGGGAACCGGACGGTTCAATCTCTGCATGGGGGTGCTCGGCCTCTGGATCGGGGCGGCGGCGACGCTCAGCACCGGGATTGGCGGGCTGCTGGCGGACCGTTCGCTGCCGCTCGCCTTTCTCGGCCTGGCCGGGGCCGGGCTGCTCGGCACAATGCTGGTCTGGACGCTGATGCCGGAGACGCGGCACGTGGCGGCCGAGACGCGGATCCTGCCGTGAGCGGGATGCCGCCAGCTGCGCGGCGGCCCGTCTCCCGGCGCGGGGCCGGGGTGCCGGGGGCGGTGGGGGTGGGGCCTCCCTTCCGGGCGGGCGGTTGCGTTCCCGCGCTGCTTGGCCGACAAAACCTGAACCACCACGAAAAGTGCCATCGTATGCAGTCTGACGCCGTTCTTCCTTTCCGCCGGAGCCGATGATGCAGGTCTTTCAGGACTGGCGCGGCCTGCCGGAGGAAGCGCGCGGCGCCGCGGTCGCGCTCGGCAATTTCGACGGCGTGCATCTCGGCCACGCGCATCTCGTGCGCTCGCTGCATGCCGCCCGGCCGGACCTGCCGCTCGCGGTGCTGACCTTCGAGCCGCATCCGCGCCAGATGTTCCGGCCGCAGGACCCGCCCTTTCGCCTCAGCCTGGCCCCGGAGCGGCGGGCGGCGCTCGCCGCGCTCGGCGTGCGCCTGCTCTATGAGTTGCCCTTCGATGCCGCCTTCGCCCATCTGACCGCCGAGCAGTTCGTGACCGAGGTGCTGCATCAGGGCATCGGCGCCCGGCATCTCGCCTGCGGGCCGGATTTCGCCTTCGGCCATCGCCGCGGCGGCGACATCGATTTCCTCGCGCAGCGGGCGGAGCAACTCGGCATCGGCCTGACCGTGGTGCAGCCGCTCGCCGATGCCGGCGGGCCGTTCTCCTCATCCCGCATCCGCCGCGCCTTGCAGGACGGCTACCCGGAGCGGGCAACGGCGGAACTCGGCCGCCCCTGGGCCATACGCGGTGTGGTGACGCATGGCGACGCGCGTGGCCGCACCATCGGATTCCCCACCGCCAACGTGCCGCTCGGCGACCATCTGGAGCCGGCGCGCGGCGTCTATGCGGTGATGGTGCGGCTGCCGGATGGGTCGGTGCACCGGGGCGTGGCCAATGTCGGCCGCCGCCCGACCGTCAATGCCGGGCCGGAAAGCCGACTCGAAGTGCATCTGTTCGATTTCGAGGGGGATCTCTACGGCCAGGAGATCTCCGTGGCGCTGCACGCCTTCCTGCGCGAGGAGGTGAAGTTCCCGAACCTCGACGCGCTGAAGGCACAGATCGCCCAGGACGCGGCGGATGCGCGGGCCATGCTGGATTTGACCGTGCCTGGGTCGCCATAGGGGAGGAAGGCCAGGGGCTCCGCCCCTGGACCCCGCCAAAGGCTTACCCGCTCATCGGCCAGTCGACCCGCTCTTGTACCCTGAAGGGAATGGAGGCAGACTCGCCCCCGAGGAACAGGGGATCAGAG
>DATJWY010000089.1:0-7212 GCA_035500775.1 Acetobacteraceae bacterium | reverse complement strand
CCTTAAAGTTCCGCTTCGAGTCGATTACGGGGACCTGAGGTCGAGTGCGTCTGCAAGCGACATAATCGCCAAAAACGAATGGGGGTCTGGGGCCTCAAGGCCCCAGCGGGGTCCAGGGGCGGAGCCCCTGGCCTTGACCCGGACGCCCCCACGCCCTACCACGCGCGGCATTTCCGAGGGGACCCAGCCATGAACGCCAGCGCCGACGAGTTCGCCCATGCCTCCGAGCAGGCGCGCGTTCTCGCCCAGGCGCTGCCGTTCCTGCGCCGCTATGCTGGCGCCACCATCGTCGTCAAATATGGCGGCCACGCCATGGGGGACGACGCGCTCGCCGAGCAGTTCGGCCGCGACATCGCCCTGCTCAAGCAGGTGGGGGTGAACCCGGTCGTCGTGCATGGCGGCGGGCCACAGATCAACGCGATGCTGAAGCGCCTCGCCATCCAGTCCACCTTCGTGGACGGGCTGCGCATCACCGACGCGGCGATGGTCGAGGTGGTGGAGATGGTCCTCGCCGGTACGGTCAACAAACAGGTGGCCGGGCTGATCAACCGCGCCGGGGCGCTGGCGGTCGGCATTTGCGGCAAGGATGGCGGGCTGATCCGCGCCCGCAAGCTGACCCGCGTGGTAAAGGACCCGGACAGCAACATCGAGCGGGCGCTGGATCTCGGCTTCGTCGGCGAGCCGGTCGCGGTGGATGTGCGGGTGATCCATGCCCTGACCGGCGCCGGGCTAATCCCGGTGATCGCGCCGGTCGGCATCGGCGATGACGGCCAGACCTACAACATCAATGCCGATACGGTTGCGGGTGCTATCGCCGGCGCGCTCGGCGCCACGCGGCTGCTGATGCTGACCGACGTGCCCGGCGTGCTCGACAAGGAGCGCAAGCTGATCCCGGAACTGACCGTCACGGCGGCGCAGGCGGGGATCGCGGATGGCACGATCTCCGGCGGCATGATCCCGAAGGTGGAGAACTGCCTGGAGGCGCTGCGCATGGGCGCCAAGGGGGCGGTGATCCTGGACGGCCGGGTGCCGCATGCCTGCCTGCTGGAGCTGTTCACCGAGGCCGGGCCGGGAACGCTGATCCGCCGCTGATCCATCCGGCCGGTGGGGGAGCCCCGGCCTTGGAAAGCTCTGGTTGTTTGCTACATTGCAGCATAAGCCGGTCGCGCCGCCGCGCCGGCGCGCGCCGTTCACGGGCCGCGTTCTGTCACCCGGTGCGTCCGTCGCCGGGTTTTGCCGAGGAAGGAAGAGCGCATGTTCATCGCCATGAACCGCTTCAAGGTGGCGCCCGGCGCCGCGGCTGATTTCGAGCGCGTATGGACCGCCCGCGACACGCATCTGGGCGAGGTTCCCGGCTTCGTCGCGTTCCACCTGCTGCGAGGCCCGGAGAGCGAGGACCATGTGCTCTACGCCTCGCATACGATTTGGCGCGACAAGGCGGATTTTGAGGCCTGGACCCGCTCCGAAGCCTTCCGCCTCGCGCATCGCGACGCCGGGCAGAACCGCGCCCTCTATCTCGGCCCGCCGCATTTCGAGGGGTTCGAGGTGGTGCAGACCGTCAGCGGGAACGGCTGAGGCCAGACTCCGGGCCGGGCGGTGGAACCGTGCTGGCCCTGCTCCAGCCGCAGGGAGGGAAAACGATGAGTACGCACGGCAAGACGCGCCGCCTTGGTGTCCCCGATCTCCGCGCGCACAAGGGCGGCGAGCCGATCGTCTGCCTCACCGCCTATACGACCCCGATCGCCCGGCTGCTGGACCCGCATTGCGACATGCTGCTGGTCGGCGACTCTCTCGGGATGGTGCTTTACGGCCTGCCGAGCACGCTGCCGGTCACGCTCGACATGATGATCGCCCATGGCGCCGCCGTGGTGCGCGGCTCGGAGCATGCCTGCGTCGTCGTCGATCTGCCCTTCGGCTCCTACCAGGAGAGCCCGGAGCAGGCCTTCCGCAACGCCGCCCGCGTGCTGGCCGAGACCGGCGCGAGCGCGGTGAAGCTGGAAGGCGGGCAGGAGATGGCCGACACGGTCCGCTTCCTCACCAGCCGCGGCGTCCCGGTCTGTGGCCATGTCGGGTTGATGCCGCAATCGGTGAACACCGCCGGCGGTTTCCGCGCGACCGGCCGCTCGGAGGAAGAGGCGGCGAAGGTGGCGGCGGATGCGCGGGCGGTGGCGGAAGCCGGGGTCTTCGCGGTGGTGCTGGAAGGCACGATGGAGGATGTGGCCGCATCCATCACCCGCGCCATCGCGCCGCCCACCATCGGCATCGGCGCCTCGCCCGCCTGCGACGGGCAGGTGCTGGTCAGCGACGATATGCTCGGCCTGTTCAGCGATTTCACCCCGCGCTTCGTGCGCCGCTACGCTGAACTCGGGCCGCAGGTGAGCGAGGCGGCGGCGGGCTACGCGGCGGATGTGCGGGCGCGGCGCTTCCCTGGGGTGGAGCATTGCTTTCACCGAAAGGGGTAAGGTTAAGGCCAGAGGCGTTGCCCCTGGACCCCATCAAAGGCGAAGCCTTTGAAATCCGTTATTTTTCGCGGCTGTATCGACAGCCAGCCCTGGACCCCAGGTGCCTTACGTAAAAAAGTAACGGGTTCCAAGGGCCTCCCGGCCCTTGGCGGGGTGCAGGGGCGGAGCCCCTGGCCTTTACCATCCGCGCGGCAGAACGCGCCGCATAACGAAACCGAGCAGCGTATTCACCCCCAGGCTGCCCATCCCGGCCCCTGCGGCTTCCGCGATCCGCGCCGCCCCCAGCGGCGCGAATCCGAACAGCGCGCGCAGCGGCGGGATCGCTACCGCGAGGGTGAGGGCGGCCAGGGCGATGGCGAACACCACCACGAGCGCCCGGTTCGGTCGCGTCATGGCGCGGAGCGCGTGCGCGCCGAGGGACCGGTTCGCCAGCACCAGGCTGAGATTGCCGAGCACCAGGGTGATAAAGGCCATGCCGCGCGCCACGGCCTCGTCATGGCCCGCGCGTGTGCCGATCAGGAACATGCCGAGCGCCGCCCCCAGCACCACCGCCCCTTGCAGCAGGCCGCGCAGCGCCAGCCTGATGTCGAACAAGGGGCGGCGGGGATCGCGCGGCGGGCGCGACATGACGTCGTCTTCCTCAGTCTCCGCCTCGAATACGATCGAGGAGACCGGATCGATGATGAATTCCAGGAACACGATATGGATCGGCCCGAGCAGGAGCGGCCAGCCGAGCAACACCGGGATCAGGGACATGCCCGCCAGCGGCACATGCACCGCAAGGATGTAGCTGAATGCCTTGCGCACATTGTCATCGATGCGGCGGCCCAGCCGCACGGCGGCGACGAGGCTGGTGAAATCGTCATTCAGCAACACGAGCGCCGCCGCCTCGCGCGCGACATCCGTCCCGCGCCCGCCCATCGCGACGCCGATATGCGCTGCCTTCAGCGCGGGCGCGTCGTTCACACCGTCCCCGGTCATCGCCACCACCCCGCCAGCGGCGGCGAAGGCCTGCACGAGCCGTAGTTTCTGTTCCGGCATGATGCGGGCGAAGACATGGCTGTGGCGGATGCGCGCCGCGAGCGCCGTGTCGTCCAGCGCCGCGATCTCGGTCCCGGTCAGCACGTCCGCGTCCGGGATGCCGGCCTGGCGCGCGATGGCGAGGGCGGTCGCCGGATGGTCGCCGGTGATCATCGCAACGCGGATGCCGGCCTGTGCGCAGGCGGCGACGGAATCGCGCACGCCGGGGCGCAGCGGGTCGGCGAGGCCGATCAGGCCCAGGAAAGTGAAATCCAGATCATGCTGGTGACACGGCCAGCCCGGTCCCGGCGTCTTGCCCCGGGCGACCGCGAGGACGCGCAGCCCCTCCGCCGCCAGCGCGGCCACGTCACGGCGGATCACCTGGATCGCCTCGGGCGCGAGATGGCACAGATCGGCCACCGCCTCGGGCGCCCCCTTGGCCGCGACCACGTAGCCGCTCCCGCTCCTGGCCTGCCAGACCTGCGACATGGCGAGCAGCTCGGGCTCCAGTGGATAGCCGTGCGCGAGCGTCCAGTCGGCATGCAGGTGCTCGGTATGGCGGAGGAAACGCTGGCCGAGATCATGGAAGGCCCGTTCCATCGGATCATAGGGATCGGGGCGGCTGGCCAGGATCGCGAACTCGACCAGGGTGTGGAACGTCTCGGGCAGTTCGTCCGGCTCGTCTGCCGAGATGGTGAGCTGGTCGCTGTCGGTTGCCAGCATCGCCACGGACATGCGGTTCAGTGTCAGCGTCCCGGTTTTGTCCGCGCACAGGACCGTGACCGCGCCCAGGGCCTCGATCGCGGCTGAGCGCCGCGCCAGCACATGGCTCCGGGAAATGCGCCAGGCGCCGAGCACCAGGAAGACGGTCAGGACGAGCGGGAATTCCTCCGGCAAGGTCGCCATGGCGAGGGTGATCCCGGCCAGGGTCGCCTCCACCACGTCGCCATGCAGCACGCCATAGACCGTGGCGAGCAGGACCGCGGCCCCGATGCCGGTTGTCGCGAACAGGCGGACGAGGCGACGTGTCTGTGTTTGCAGCGGCGTGGGCGCGCTTTTGATCGTGCCGAGGGAGTGGCCGATCCGCCCGATCTCAGTGCGCGCCCCGGTGGTGATCACCTGAGCGAGGCCGGTGCCGCGCACGATCAGGCTGCCGGACCAGAGAAACGGGGTGCCGTCCCCGCCCGGATGAGGCTCCGTGCCCGGCGCGGCGCCGGCTGTCTTCCGCACCGGGACGGATTCGCCGGTCAGGAGCGATTCATCAGCCTCCATATGCTCGGCCTCGACCAGCCGTGCATCGGCGGGCACACGCTCGCCCTCGGCCAGCAGAATCAGATCGCCGGTTACCAGTTCCCGGGCGGCGATGCGCATGCGCTCACCGCCCCGGATGACAAGACTGCGCGGGGCAGCGAGATCCTTGAGCGCCGCGAGGGCGCGGTCTGTCCGGCCCTCCTGGACGGCGACGAGGCCGATATTGAGCAGGGCGAAGGCAAGGAGGATGAGCGCCTCCTGCGGATTGCCGAGGAGCACGTAGAGCAGGCTGGCGGAAAGCAGGAGCTGCAGCATCGGCTCGCGCAGCGTGTCCAGCACGATACGGCCCGGGTCGCGCCGCCGCTCCTGCGGCAATTCGTTAGGGCCGTCGCGCCCCAGGCGTTCGGCGGCCTCCGCGGGCGACAGCCCGGTCGGATCGAACCTGCCCGCCGCGCGGAGGGCGGCCGGTTCCGTGGCCGTGTCGCTGGATCCTGTCGCCGACGCCGGTGACGCGGTGGGGCTCGACATCGAACGGCTCTCCATCCGGCATGAACGGGGGAGCGCTCGCTCCCATGTAGCACGGTGGGCTTGCCGCCACTGCGACACGAAGCCGGCGTTTCAGCAAGCGGGCCGGCGCCACGAGGCTACGACGGATGCGGCAATCACGGCCTGATGGACATCAACCACGCCCGCCAATGCCGCCGGCGGCATGTGGGCGCATTGGGGAGTGCGGCCAATGTATGCGGAAATCGTCCTCGTCCTGGAGGGATACGCGACCCCGGAGCCGAGACTTCGCTTCGCCTGCCGGTTCGCGGCCGATCTCTCCGCCCGGCTGGTCGTGCTCTACGTTCACGAATTGGTGCTGCCACCGCTTGGCCTCCTACCGTTGCGGTACCCGGCCCTGCTGGCCGCCCGCGAGGCGCGGCAGGAGGAGGCGATGGAGGCCGCCGAGATCCGGTCGCTCTTCGACACGCTGAGCGCGGCCGCGGCGATCGAGGCCGAATGGCGGGAGATCAGCGACGTCACATCCCGGCATATCGCGCTGCACGCGCGCTACGGCGACCTGCTGCTGATCGGCGCGCGCACCGGCGCGGAGAGCGCGCCGGAAGCGGCGCTGAGCATCGCCGGGGTGATCGTGGAAAGCGGCCGCCCGGCCCTCGTGCTGCCTGCCGTGCCGGGGGCGGAGGTGTCGTTCCGGCGCATCCTGGTCGGCTGGAATGCGAGCCGGGAGGCGAGCCGGGCGGTGCATGACGCGCTGCCTTTCCTGCGCCGGGCCGAGCGGGTCGTGGTCTGCAACGCGCCGCCCGCGCAGTCGGTCTTCGCCGAGGCGCCCGATCCCGGGCTGGACATCGTCGCGCACCTCGCGCGGCACGGCGTGCACGCGGTGGCGGAGCAACTCCCCGCCGGGGAGGATGCCGGCGCCGCGCTGCTGGCGCGCGCGGCCGCGCTGGGGGCCGATCTCATCGTCGCCGGGTGCTACGGTCATGCGCGCCTCACCGAGTTCCTGCTCGGCGGCGTGTCGCGGACCTTGCTGCGCGATCCGCATGTCCCGCTGCTGCTGTCGCATTGAAGCGGCCGGGGGAAGGCGGGATCCGTCCGGGGCAGGCAGGCAACCCGCCCGGAGCCAGGTTCAGCCCGTCGTTGCGAGGCCGGGCGGGTTTTCGTATTTGGCGATCCGCCAGGATTCGGGCTCCTGCTCCGCCTTGGCGTACCACTCGGCCACCAAGGGATGCGCCCGTACCGCGGCGCAATACGCCTGGGCCAGGAGGGACAACTCCGGCCGGTAGGTCAGGAAGCGCGCGACCACCGGGGCGAACATGGCGTCGGCATTGCCGAATTCCGCGCCGAACAGGAACGGGCCGCCGGCGCCGAAGCGGCTGCGCGTCTCGGCCCAGATCGTCTCGATGCGGGTGATATCGGCCAGCGCCTCCGGGGTGCGGCCGAGGCCGGAGAAATCCCGCCCGAGCACCATCGGCATGGCGAGGCGCAGCCCGCGGAACCCGGCATGCATCTCGGCGGCGATCGACCGCGCCTGCGCCCGCGCGACGGCCTCGTCCGGCCAGAGCGGAGGGGCGAATTCGGCGCAATATTCGCAGATGGCGAGGCTTTCCCAGATGCGGACGCCGCGATGCTCCAGATACGGCACCATGCCGCTCGGGCTCGCCTGCTTGACCGCCGGCGTGCTGCCCCCGGCGAGCGGCAGCACCACTTCCGCCACATCGAGCCCGGCGCGGTGGACGGCAAGCCAGCCGCGCAGGGACCAGGACGAATAGCGGCATGAGCCGATGTAAAGCGTTCCTTCCGGCATCGGCGTCGGTCACTCCCGGGATGATGGACAGTGCCGGTTTAGAGCAGCACCGGCTCGGATGGGAACATCCGAACCGATAAAGCCGCTCGCAAGATCAAAGTGTTATACCAACCAGCCAATTGATTGACCTACCTGAAAGGTCAGGGGCTTTGCCCCTGCACCCCACTGGGG
>DATJWY010000088.1:0-4966 GCA_035500775.1 Acetobacteraceae bacterium | reverse complement strand
ATACCAACCCGCGAAGACATTGACCCATCCCGACCGTGCTGGCTCCCAGCCCGCAAGGCTTGGCCCGACTGGAGAGGGTCAGCCTTTCCGCGGGTTGGTATAACTCATTGATATAAATTGAACTCCGTGGGTAGCGCATATGATTTGCGAACAGAGCCTTTCAAAAAGCGTTTGCTCGTCGCCTTCCTGAAAATGATCACTCACACCGTGAGCCTCGAAATCGTCCAGCCGCTCACGTTGTAGCTGTGCCCGATCTTCACCCCGCGCGCCTTCGCCCGTGCGACTTCGGATAAGGTCGCGTTCAAACTCCGCCAACCCGCACGGTGAGCATCAGCCGCCTGTGTGATGTCGTGGTGTCGGCCCATGTGCAGAATTCGTGACTTTTGCGCCGCCGAGCATCCGCTATGGGCCGCAAGCGGCTATGGCTCGGCGGGTACCAAGTGTCAGATTTTATCCACTAGCCTTTGGTTAAGTAATGGGGGTCTGGGGCCTCAAGGCCCCAGCGGGGTCCAGGGGCAGAGCCCCTGGCCTTGGGTTCATCCCCCCAACAGCCCGTCCAGGGCCGACGCGCTGTCCGTTTCCGCCACCGTCCAGTCGCGGAGCAGCGTCCCGCCCTCCGGCGCGGTCTCGTCCACCAGCAGCCGGCCGGCGGCAAGGCGGGGCGCGAGATCGGCGCCGGGGCGGAAGGGCAGGGAGGAGCGCTCGATCCGCCAGGTCCCGTCCGCGCCCACCCGGCCGAGGGAAAGCTCGCAATCCAGCAGCGCCTGGGCCGCCGCCAGGTCCGGCGCGCCCGCCACCGCCTCGGCCAGGCTGGCATGGCCCGCGAGCGAGACGGCGCGGTCGCGCGCATACATGAAGAACGGGCCGGAGCGGACCAGGAAGCCGGCGCGGCCGCTGCCGGTTTCGCTCAGCCGCGCGCCCCAGCAGGGCGGCGACGGCGGCTCGGCGCGCAGCCAGCGTTCATAATACACCGCCTCGGTGCCGAATTCGTCGAGCACCTCGCCGGTCAGCACCAGTTCGCCGCGATCGGGGCGGGGGGCGGGGGGCTGGTAGTCGATGAGCCGCGTCCATTCGGCGACGTGGTTGCCGAGGGCGAGCGTGCCGGCGAATCCCTCCTGCCGGGCCAGCCAGCCGCAATGGGCGGGGCCGAGGTCGCGCAGGGCGGCGATTCCGGTGAAATCCGGCGGCGGCCGCGGTTGCCGCAGGTCGATGAAGAAGCGCGGCCCCTGTAGCCAGGCGACCGCGGTGGTGGTGTCGGGGGGCTGGTCGGGGCATTCGAGCAGGCCGCGCCACCACAGGCCGTGCAGATCGGGGAGCGAACGCGGCACTGGGCGTCATCCTCTTTACTTGTTCTTGTTTTTTGATCTTGCCCGGCGACGTCGTCCATCCGGTCCGGAACTGGTTAATGTGGCATAGGCGTGTGGACTCTGAAAATCCTGAATCGGCACCTTATTTTTGCGCGAGCGCGCGAAACATGCGTGGTTCTGCCGGCGTTCTTACGGGAGGCGCGGCGTTGAGCGTTGTGCGGTGCGGCGGACGCGGCGCGGCATGGCGCGGTGGGACGCCGCGCGATGGGATGGGGCGGCATGGCTGTCAATCCGCCGGGTCGTGATCCAGATCAACGACCGCCCCGCCCGCCCTCTCGGAGATGCGTTCGCATTTGAGCGGAAAGAGGATCAGGGCTTTGGCGAACCTGACATGGCGTGAATGGCTGGGACGTGAATGGCCTTGGCACGAGGAGCCGGGGCATGCGGGGCTTGGGCAGGTGGGGCCGGACGGGGGCAGAACGGCGGGGGAGCGCGGTTTCGTAGCCGATACCGTGCGGTTCCGGCTGGTCGTGCGGCGCGCGGCCGGGTGTTCGGTGGGCTGGCGCTTCCTGGTGCTGCGCCGGCAGGAGGGGCGTCCGCTCCGGCTGGTCGGGTCGGGCACGGCGGCGATCCTCGGCGCGGCGATGGCCGCCGCGCACCGGATGGCCGAGGGGTTCGAGGCCGTCGCCCATCTCTGCGAGGCCGCGCGGAGGGAGGGTGAACTCCGGCGGAGCGCCATGCCGCCGGCCGACGCGATGTTCGCCCCCCGGGGCGGCGCCTGCCTGATGATGGCGTGAGGGAGGCGGGACTCCCCACGGCGTGAGGGCATCCACCGTCCGGCGGCGCGGGGCCGCCGTGCCCGTGCCGCCTCCGCCCCGGCTCAGCGCGGGGGCGCGGAGACTTCCACGGTGATGTGGGAGAGGGTGGGGAAGCGGCCGAGCCGCGCCCGGTACTCCTCCGGCCGGCGGTCCCGCGCGGTGGCGACGGCGACGATGGCGCCGAGATGGTCCGGGCCGAGCCGCCAGAGATGCAGGTCGATCAGCCGGTCGCCATCCGTCTCGATCTCCCGCCGCAGCGCCTCGGAGAGTCGCTGATCCGGGTTCATGTCGAGCAGGATGCGGCCGGTGTCGCGGATCAGCCCGTAGGCCCAGCTGGCGATGACGACCGCCCCGACGAGGCCGGCGAGCGGGTCCATCCACATCCAGCCGAAGGCGCGGGCGAGCAGCAGCCCGACGATCACCAGCACGGACACCGCCGCGTCCGCCGCGACGTGGACGACGGCAGCGCGCATGTTGTTGTCGCGATGCGCCGCGCCGTGGCCGTGGCCGTGCGTCCCATGGTCATGGTCATGGTCATGGTCGTCGTGATCGTGCCCATGTGCCCCATGGTCGTGCGCCCCGTGGTCATGCGTCCCGGGGCCATGATGATGATGGCCGCCGCCGAGCAGCCAGGCGCTGGCGAGGTTCACCGCGAGGCCGAGGCAGGCGATCGGGATGGCCTCGGAGAAGGCGATCGGCACCGGCGCGAGGAAGCGGCTGACCGCCTCCCAGGCGATCAGGAGGGCGATGAGCGCGAGCACGATCGCGCTGGTATAGCCCGCGAGGTCGCCGAACTTGCCGGTGCCGAAGGTGAAGCGCGGGTCCTCGGCATGGCGGCGGGCATAGCGATAGGCGAGGCCGGCCAGCAGCAGCGCCCCGGCATGCGTGCTCATGTGCAGCCCGTCCGCCACCAGGGCGATCGAGCCGAAGGCCCAGCCGCCGGCGATCTCCGCCGCCATCATGACGGTGCAGAGCCAGATCACCGCCCAGGTGCGGCGCTCGGCGCGGTCATGGCCTTCGCCCAGGAACACGTGGCTGTGCGGCGGCGGCAGGGTGGTGGCGTCGGGCATCGGGGGGCTCACTTCAGATAGGTGCGGACGACATCGAGCAGTTGCTCGGCCGCCTCGGTGTTCAACGCGCCGGGGTGGGTCTCGGCATCGACGAGGTGGGTGCGGACGTGATCCTCGACGACTTCCGCCATCAGCCCGGCCATGGCGCCGCGCGCCCCGGCGATCAGGTGCATCACCTGCTCGCACCCGGCCTCGCCCTCCAGCGCCCGCTCGATGGCCTCCACCTGGCCGCGCAGGCGGCGCACCCGGGCCAGGAGCTTCTGCTTGTGGTGAATCGTATGGGTCATGCGCGGGAACGTAGGATAGGGGGGTATCCTATCACAAGGGCCAGGGCATAAAAAATGGATTTCAAAGGCGAAGCCTTTGATGGGGTCGAGGGGCAAAGCCCCTCGCCTTACTTGCCCCCACGCGTGCCAGCACGATGGATCGACCGGCGCCCCCGCCCACGGGGCGCGTGCCCAGGAACCCGCCCCGTCATCGCCGTGTTACGGGCGGAGCAGGGGGCGGGTGCGATGACCTATCGGATCCTGGCATTGGACGGCGGCGGGTCGTGGGCGGTGCTGCAGGTCATGGCGCTGGCGGCGATCCATGGCGACACCGCCACCGGCCACGAGGTGCTGCGCCATTTCGATCTGGTGGCGGCGAATTCGGGCGGGAGCATCACGCTCGGCGGCCTGATCGAGAACCGCACCCTCGCTGACCTGCGCGATAATTTCTTCCGCAACGAGACCGAACGGCGCCGCGTGTTCGTCGAGAAGGGCGGCCTCGCCGCCCTGATGCAGAATCTGGTCCATGTGGGGCCGAAATACAGCGCGCCGGACAAGCTCACCGGGCTGAAAACGCTGCTGAAGGCTTCGGGCGGGACGCAGATCACGCAGCTGCGCCACACGCTGGGCGAGTGGCTGCCGGATCTGGTGATCTGCACCTTCGACTATGACCGGCTGCGCGGGATCCTGTTCCGCTCGAACCGGGCGAGCCGGGCGGCGAGCTTCACGCCGGAGATCGACCCGACCCTGGCGGAGGCGATCCACGCCTCCACCAACGCCCCGGTCAATTACTTCGACCGGCCGGCCGATCTGCCCGAGCACGCGCCGACCCGGCAATTCTGGGATGGCGGCGTCGCCGGCTACAACAACCCGGTCCTGCTGGCCGTGATGGAGGCGCTGGCGAATGGTCACGCCGCGGGCGAGATACGGGCGCTCAGCCTCGGCACGGGAACGACGTTCCTGCCGTTCGATCCCGGCGGGACGCTCGGGCCGCTCGGGCAGCCCCGGCGGGGGCAGCCGCGCGGGAACGGACTCGATGACCTGCTGTCGGACGTGCAGACATTGGCGACAGCGATCGTGGACGATCCGCCGGACATCGCCTCCTATCTCGCGCATATCGCGCTGGGCGGGGCGATGCCGCGGGATCAAACCTTCATCCCGGTATCGGGGCCGGTGGTGCGGCTGAACCCGATGATCCAGCCGGTGCGGGGCGCGGGTGGCGCCTGGGTGGCGCCGCCGGGGGTGAGCGATTTCGCCAAGCTGGCGGCGCTCGACATGGACGCGGTGGCGCAGGCGGACGTGAACCGGATCGTGGAGTTCGGGACGGCCTGGCTGGCCAACCATGTGACCAACCAGGCGATCCGGTGCAACCGCACGACGCTGGAATGCGAGATCGGGCAGCCGACATTCGACCGCGCCCTCGCGGTGTGGAATTCGTTCGGGTAGGGGGCGGAGCTTATACCAATCGCCTTATTGATCGGCCTATCTGAAAGGGCCAGGGCTTT
>DATJWY010000087.1:0-15776 GCA_035500775.1 Acetobacteraceae bacterium | reverse complement strand
GCGGAGCTTGCCGCTCGCCCTCAGTCGCCGCCGGAGGATGTCAGCGTAGCCGCCCAGGCAGACTGGACGCGTCGCAGTTGTTCGAGGCGGGCTGCTTCCGTTGCAGCGGCGACGGCGGCCGCGGAATTTTCGTAAAGAAAGGCGACCTGCCTGCGATAGGGATTGGCCAGAGCTGGCATTCTGGAATGATAGTAGCCGGCAGCCTGCAGCCAGTCACCAGTTTCAGTGTGCAGTTGGAACAGGAAGCGCGCGGCGTAATTGACATTCGCTTCCGGCGCGAAGGCCTCGTTGAGCGACACGAAGCTGTCCGGATGCTGCGCCTGATTCACCTGCATGCAGCCGATGTCGATTGAGGCGATGCCCTTGCGCTGCGCATTCCGTACCCAGGCGATGGCTTCCGCGGCGCTATTGAAGAACAGGCCCTGGTTCTGCGCATTCACCGCCCAGGGCCAGGGACGTAGCGTGCCCGCTCTGTCGCGTCGCCCTGTTTCGACCAGGGCGACTGCCTCCAGCAGGCCGGGCGGCAAAGCATAACGCTGTTCCGCTCGGGCAATTGCGGTCTCGCACAAGCTAGCCGCGTCGGCGACATGCCGGGTGAGCGGCTGGTTATGGGCGATCCGCGTCCTCATCACGAAGTCCGACAGCGGTAGATCCGCGGGAACGCCATCCGCCCGGGCGCTTGCCGCACAGCCGAGCACCAGCATCCCGACGACGCTCCGCAGCACCAGGGTGCGGAGACATTCCGGTTTGACCGTGACAGCGGCGTACCAGCGAAAATTTTTTATGCGCGATATGGAACGATCATGTTTTTGTATCGCTCTGGAAAGGCAACGACGTCCGCGACGTTCCCGTGACCGACGCGGCATCGTACCAGAGGCTTCCGTTCCGAGTTTCATTCAAACCCTCCTTGCTTCGCTCGTCTTCAATCAAAGGTTTATCTGGATTTGGCATTGTCCGTTTTTCGTGACCAATGTATTATTTTTACGATTCAGCGCCGATAATGATCGCTAACCCGGGACGGTTGCCTGAAAAAGAGACAGCGCACCTTTTCTTTATCGACACAGACTGGAGAGCGTGAACGTGAGACAGACCGACATCTCGCCGATCCGGACTTGCCTAAAGGCAGCCGTGAGCCTCGCGCCAGCGCTGCTGGCCACGCTGAGCGGATGCGCGGAAGGGTCTAACCTGCCGCCCTTGCCGGAGACGCATGACACCGCCTATCACCTTGGCCCGGGCGATCAGTTGCGCGTCATTACTTTTGGCGAGCAGCAACTGACCGGAGAATTCAAGGTCAGCGATGGCGGTACCGTGGCGTTGCCGCTGGTCGGCGTCGTGTCGGCTTCCGGCAAGACAACCGCAGAACTCGGCGATGAAATCGCTGGCGAGTTGCGGGACAAGAATCTGTTGCGCGATCCGAGCGTTTCCGTGGAAGTCACCAACTATCGCCCGATCTTTGTGCTCGGTGAGGTCGCGAAGCCAGGTCAGTATCCCTATCAACCCGGAATGACCACGCTGACGGCGGTGACCGTCGCTGGCGGTTTCACTTATCGCGCCATTACCGACTACGCCTCGATCGTTCGCATCATCAACGGTCACCCGGTCGAAGGCCGCGTATCCCGCCAGAGCTATGTCGAGCCTGGCGATGTGATTACCGTTTTTGAGCGTCATTTCTGACCACCGAGGCTTCGTCCGCCGGCAATCCTGAGCAGGCGGACGGCGGAAGATTTGTGCACCGGTCGCCAACTCAAGCCGCCGCTCGGCTCAGGTCTGTGCCGCGGCAGGAAAAAGCCGCAAGAACGGTTTCGCGCCGACATAGCTGCATTTGCTTATCTGAATAAATACCCGAACACCTGTGCCGCTTTATTTAACTACGAATGCGATTATGATTCAAATATCATTGAATTATAACTCAACGCACGAAAACATCAAAAAACCACACCATTGTATTTGTTCAAAAAATTACGTGCGCTCATTTTTATTTTCATCTGCTTTTCCGGCGATCTTGCTCGCGGGTATGTGTGATCTGATCGCCGTTTCTTGTTCGAACACTTTGAGCTTCAAACAGAACGATCATCAAAACCACCCATGGAACAACTCATGGTAGTCAAATGCCTGCGTCTTCTGATTTCTCTTTTATCAAACGAACGTGAATGCCCCTATGAGTATTTCCCACCGCACTCAAAATCAGTGTAGATCATTAATGACTCGTCGGATTTGGCCATAACCGACTCCACGCATACGGTCTTTCGGAAGTTTCCAAACTGGACTTCTTCCTTCACACTCAGGACCGCCAAATATGACAAACGTTAATCACTGTGTTTCTATCAGTTACGGCCTAACGAACGAGGATCGTTCGGAAATCGAGAGTCATGCGCTGACCCTACTCAGCCGATGGGAAGTCTCCTTCGAGCTGGCGGACGGTGATGGTTGCTATGCCTGCCTGTTCGCACCCTGGAGTGACCAGGCGACAACGGCCTTTCTGATCGATCGTTGTTCTGACGTTATCATCTTGACTGACCGCCTGAGCTCCGTCGTGCAGGACCGTGTCACGGAGCACGCCAGCATTCAGGACGCCCTGCTGACCGTACAGCGCCTCGTAACCGAGCCGAAGCGGCCGTTCAGCACTATTGCTCAGGTCGAGGCGATCCTTGGCCGACAAGAAGCCACGAGCCCACGCGCGTGACCTAGCTCACCCCCCCCCGAATTCCACCAAGCGCTCCTTTTGCCAGAGCGCTTGGCACGCGCACATCTCCCGCTTCGCATCCATCCTGACGGCTTGGCCGCTCGCGCATTCATCGCGGCAACAGCAAGATCGCAGGATGCTTCATCCCGACAGCGCCAGGATCATCCCGGTGCACGCACGGCCACATGGACCACTCAGCGGCGCGATGCCGCCAGTCGAAAGTGACGGAAGCATCATGCCTTTCGGCCGCCGGCACGATACTCCGGTGCAAAATATGAATAAAAATGAAAGAGGATAACGAGCACTTCAACTGCACGTATACAGCCTCACCCATCAAAGAAACCGATCAACGTATCTCGCAAAACCATATTTCATCACGCAATAGCGCACATTTTCTAAAATCAAACCAATGCTCTTTGTTGGATTATGCGCAGAGTCATTTCAAACTCATGATTGTATCACAAGATGTTGTGTAGATTATATATAGTTTTGCACAGCTTATTCAGACCGCCTTAAGGCAAACTTTGGGTATGGTTTTTCATGTGGCGACAAGGATGAAGAGGCTCGCTCAGATCTTGGGACGATTCTGATGCAACTCAAAGAAAGCCACCCGTTCAGTCTGGTCTTTCTTGACCCGGACACCACATTTATTGATGACATGACCGAATATCTGAACAGCAATGGGTTCAGCCTGACCAGAGCGCATTGCTGGGATGATCTGATTCGATATGTGAAAGAGGCCGCTCCAGCCGTCGTCGTCATGGAGCAGAATGTCGATTACACGGATACCATCCGGTTGCTGCCAGAAATTCGTCGCTCCTTCGATGGCGGCATCCTGATCCTGACCGAGAACCAGGAAGCGTCCGACCGCATCATGGGCCTGGAAATGGGCGCGGACGATTTCGTGCTGAAAACAACCCCGCGGCGAGAATTGCTGGCCCGAATCCGTGCCGTGCTCCGACGCAGCCGCCAGGTTAGTCCGGGCACTATTACGGAGGGAAAGGAGCAATCCTGGATACTGGACAAGAGCCGCCGGGAACTGATCAATCCGCAGCGGCAACTCGTGCGCTTAACGTCAATGGAATTCGACTTGCTGGTCTATCTGGATGAGCATCAGAATCAGCTCGTCTCGCGCCAGGAACTGGCGATCAACATACTGCGGCGGCAATACAATCCGACCGATCGCAGTATCGACAACATGATCGGCAGCCTGCGGCGCAAGCTCGAAGGCCGGGGGCGGGATTCCCGGATCATCAAGTCGTTGCGCGGGCAAGGCTACATCTTCGTCGGCTTCCGCACGCCGGAGCCGGAACAAGGCAGCCCCGATACCCCAAGCTGAAGCTCGTCATGGTCCGGGACAGCCTGGCCCCGGACCATGCGCCAATCAGGCCATCAGGTGTTGCCCCCCGTCGACCGAGATCACCGTGCCGGTAATCCGGCGCGCGGCATCACTCGCCAGAAAGGCGGCGAGACTGCCGACATCAGAAACCTCAGCCAGATGATGCTCCGGAGCGACGGCGACGGCATGGTTGAGCAACGCGTCGAAACTGCCGATGCCGCTCGCGGCGCGGGTCTGGATGGGGCCCGGCGAGATGGCGTTCACGCGAATACCCTTGGCGCCAAGCTCAGCCGCGACGTAGCGCACGCTGCTCTCGAGCGCTGCCTTCACCGGCCCCATGAGATTGTAATGCTCCACGACCCGCTCCGAGCCATAGAAGGTCACGGTCAGCAGACTGCCTCCGTCGGGCATCAGCGGCTCCGCCAGACGCGCCATGCGAATGAAGGAGTGACAGGAAACGTCCATTGCTGTCGCAAAGCCTTCGGCCGAGCAATCAATGACCCGGCCATGCAGGTCTTCCTTCGGTGCAAAGGCGATGGCGTGCAGAAGGAAGTCGAGCCGCCCCCATTCGGAGCGCACCCGGTTGAACACCGCCTCCAACTGCCCTGGCACGCAGACATCGCAGGGGAGCACGAGCGCGCACTCAAGCGGATCGGTGACCTGACGAACAAAAGGTTCGGCCTTAGCGTTCAGATACGTCGCGCCAAGTTCGGCACCGGCGGCATGGAAAGCCTGGGCACAGCCCGCAGCAATGCTGTGCTCATTGGCGATGCCCACGACCAGCCCGCGGCGGCCCCGGAGGTCAACGACAGGCGATGCGATCATTCACGAATTCCTTGGCAGATCGAAGGAAACACGGCCCGAGAGAGCGGCGCCGCGGAGACTTTAAGCGCGGCTCTCGGCCGTGGCCGGAACGAGCACCTCGAGAACATGCCGGGCGATCATCGCTTCCTCATCGGTCGGGATGACCCAGACATCCACGGCGCTGCCTGGCGCGCTGATCCGGCCTGAGCCGGTCTGATTAGCTGTCTCATCGAGCAAGACACCAAGCCAGGCCAGACGCTTGGCGACATGGGAGCGAACCGGCGCGGAATTCTCGCCGATGCCGGCGGTGAAGACGAAGCCGTCGATGCCGCCAATGGTCGAGGCCAACGCGCCCGTCCAGCGGGCGATGCTGAACGTGAAGCTCTCCACCGCCTCGATGGCTTCCGTCTCCGTGCTGGCGAGCAACGTGCGCATATCACTGCTGCCGCCGAGCCCAAGAAGTCCGGATTCGTGGTACAATAAAGACTCGATCTGAGCAGATTCCATGCCGTGATACTGCATCAGGTAGAGCACCACGCCGGGATCGAGCGCGCCGCAGCGCGTCCCCATGATCAGCCCGTCAAGCGCGGTGAACCCCATCGTGCTATCGAAGCTGCGCCCGTCGCGCAAGGCGCAGAGGCTCGCGCCAGCGCCGAGATGCGCGACGATGACCCGTCCCGCGGCAAGCTTCGGCGCCACCTCGCGCAACCGGCGGGCAATGTATTCGTAGGACAGGCCGTGGAAGCCGTAGCGACGCACGCCTTCCTGGCGCAACGTCGCCGGCAGCGCGAGACGTGAGACCACGGGCGGGTTCCCATGGTGGAACGCCGTATCGAAGCAGGCCACTTGCGGCAGATCCGGCCGCACCGAGGCGACAGCGCGGATTGCCGCGATATGATGCGGCTCGTGCAACGGCGCCAGCGGGACCAACTTTTCCAGGGTCTCGATCACCGCCGGCGTAATCCTGACCGGCGCGTCGTAGATTGGGCCGCCATGCACGACACGATGCCCGGCGGCGACCAGCTTGTCCCCGCCGAGATGATCCCTAATCCAATCGAGCAACCAGGTCAGGAACGTCTCGTGCGTTCGCGCACTGCCATCGTCCCAGCGATGTTCAGCCAACACCGCGCCCGCGGGATCGCGCGCGATCAGATGCGGCTCAGTGCCGACCCCCTCGATCTGTCCATGCAGCGAGAGGACCAGATCATCCTTGTTCTGCCTTTCGTACAGGGCGAATTTGAGACTGGACGAGCCAGCATTCAGGGTCAGAACGGCGTCAGTCATGCGGGATGTTCCTTCGTTTTTAAGTCCTTCGCCAGCAAGACGGCGACCGCGCACGAAGCGAGGCGGGTGCGGACGCCATCGGCGCGGCTGGTGAGCACGATCGGCACGCTGGCACCGAGCACGATGCCAGCCGCATCGGCGCAGCCCAGGAAGCTGAGCTGCTTGGCCAGCATGTTGCCGGCCTCAAGATCGGGCACCATCAGGATATCCGCCTGACCCGCAACCGGCGAAACAATGCCCTTCTCACGTGCGGCTGCCTGGCTCACCGCGTTATCGAAGGCCAGCGGCCCGTCCAGTATGCCGCCGGTGATCTGGCCACGATCTGCCATCTTGCACAGGGCGGCCGCGTCCAGTGTGGAGGCGATCTTGGGCGTCACCGTCTCCACGGCGGAGAGGATGGCGACGCGCGGCGTCTCGATGCCGAGCGCATGCGCGAGATCGATCGCGTTCTGTATGATATCTCGTTTTTCGATGAGGGTCGGCGCGATGTTGACCGCGGCATCAGTCACCAGCAGCGGCTTCGGATAGGTCGGGACGTCCATCAGATAGACGTGGCTTACCCGTCGGTCCGTGCGCAGGCCGCTCTCCGCTGATATGACCTCGTGCATCAGTTCGTCCGTATGGAGCGAGCCCTTCATCAGCAACGCGGCCTCGCCGGAGCGCACCAGCGCCACCGCGCGCGCGGCGGAAGCATGGCTGTGCTCGGTCGGCACGATGCGGAATCCGCCGATGTCGAGCCCGCCCTGCGCGGCGGCGGCGCGGATCTTCGCTTCCGGCCCGACCAGGATCGGGGTTATGAGGCCTGCCTGCGCCGCCTCGACCACCGCGCCGAGCGATGCCTCGGTGCAGGGATGCGCGACCGCGATCGGCAACGGCCCCGCCTGCACCGCGCGAACCAGCAGGGTGCGGAAATGCTCATGCCGGCTGAGACGCACGTCCGGCAGTTCCACACGCGGCCGGATGACCTTCTCTGTTGGCGCCTTGACCTCGGCGACGCCGGTGATGACCTCCTTGCCGTCTTGATTCGTGCAGACGCAATCGAGCTTCAGGATACACTTTCCCGGCAGCTTCTCCGTCACAGTCACTGTCGCGGTGATGGTGTCGCCGATGCCGACCGGGCGGTGGAAACGCAAATCCTGACCCAGATAGATGGTGCCTGGCCCGGGTAGCTTGGTGCCGAGCACGTTGGAAATCAGCCCGGCTCCCCACATGCCATGCGCGATCACCCTGTGGAACAGATCCGTCTCGGCATAGGCCGGATCGAGATGCGCCGGATTGACGTCACCCGAAACCACGGCGAACAACTCGATATCCTGCCGCTCCAGGCGTCGCGAGACGCTGGCCGTGTCGCCCACGGCGATCTCGTCGAACGTGCGGTTCTCGATCACGTCGTCGCAGACGTCCAAGGCTTCCATAACGGGATTCCTCACGCCTCGAGAACGTAATGTCCGGGCGCCGGCTCCAGGGCCGGATAGCCCTTGGCCGCATCGCCAAGCGGCGGCGGCGGGACTGGCGCCCCCGAATGCCGGTCAAGCCATTCGGACCAGGCCGGCCACCAGGACCCTTCCCTCTGCCGGGCCGTCTGCACCCATTCCTCCGGGCCGATATAACGCCCCTCGGCCGGCCGCGTCATGATCCGGTAGCGCCGATGCGGATGTCCGGGCTCGCTGACGATGCCGGCATTGTGGCCACCCGAAGTGAGCACGAACGTGATCTCGCCGTCATTCAGCAGATGCAGCTTGTGCACCGAACGCCACGGTGCGACGTGGTCCGTCTCCGTGCCGACAACGAAGAAGGGAATGCGGATATCCGACACTGAAACAGGGCGCCCATCGACCGGGAAGCGGCCTTCCGCGAGATCATTTTCCATGAACAGATGGGTCAGGTATTCGGAATGCATCCGATACGGCATGCGCGTCGCATCGGCGTTCCAGGCCATCAGGTCGTTCGGCAATTCACGTTCACCCAAAAGATACGTCTTGATGGCCCGCGACCAGATCAGATCATTGGAACGTAGGAGCTGAAACGCGCCGGCCATCTGCCGCGCATCCAGGCATCCCTGCGCCGCCATCATGTCTTCCAGAAAGGCTAGCTGAGCTTCATTGATGAAAAGTTGCAGCTCACCGGCTTCCGTAAAGTCGGTTTCCGCTGCGAACAAGGTCATCGTGCCGAGACGGTCATCACCGTCGCGCGCCATCGCCGCGGCGGTGACGGTGAGCAACGTGCCGCCGAGGCAGTAGCCGCAGGCATGCACCTTGGGCGCCCCCGTCAGCGCCGACACCGCATCGAGCGCGGCCATGAAACCGAGTTGGCGATAATCGTCGAAGCCGGTCTGCGCCATCTCTGGTCCCGGATTACGCCAGGAAATGCAGAAAACCGTATAGCCCTCGTTCACCATGTAGCGGATCAGCGAGTTATGCGGTGAGAGATCGAGGATGTAATATTTCATGATCCAGGCGGGCACGATCAGCACCGGCTCGGGCCGCACCTTCGGGCCAACCGGCGCGTACTGGATCAACTCGATTAATTCGTTGCGAAACACGACCTGCCCGGGCGTCACCGCCACGTCATGCCCCACCCGGTTCGTGGCGGCGTCCGCCGGCCGCCCGGAAAGCCGCTCGTGCAGGTCTTTCAGATAATTACCGAAACCCGCGATGAGATTGCGGCCTTCGCTCTGGATGGTCGCCTCGATCACCTCCGGATTGAGCCAAGGCACGTTCGACGGCGAGAACATGTCGACCGCCTGGCGCGCGGTGAACGAGACGATGCGCTCATTCACGTGCTTCACGCCCGGAATACCGCAGGTCGCCTGCTCCCACCACTCCTCGGTCAGGAGGAAGGCTTGTTGCAACAGGTTGAACGGCTGGGCCTGCCAGCCCGGATGCAGAAAACGGTGGTCATCCGGCCGCGGCTGGATCGCCGGAACATGAGGGACGTCGATCGTGGACCAGAGCCGCATGGTCTGATGCCAGCCAAGCCGGATCAGATCCAGACGGCGGAATGGCGCTTGTTCCAGATGCACCATCCAGTCGAGACCGGCGAGAAACAGCGCGTCGGGCGCGAGGCCGGACGTGAACCGACCTAGCAAGGCGCGCAGGGCCCGGTCCGGGTCGGTGAGTTTGGGGGGTGGCAGTTTGTTGGGGTGGTAAGACGATGACGGAGTGCTCAGGGGCGCGGGAGCGGATTGCCGCAACCCGACAACCGTGTTGGTAGCAACGTCCTGCATGGGGACCTACACCGCCAGTTGTTTCCTTCGACTTTTAAGCGAACTGCCCCCGCCCAATGACCTGTGTCAAGCGATCAGGCGGGAGTCCCGAGTGGCTTGAGCACGCTCGTGCCTTCCGGGAGATGCCCAGCGGCATGGAGTTCCTGTGCCAGATGCCCGGTGCTATCGCGCAGGATAGCACGAACGGCGCCGCACCCAAACTCGGCCGCCAGCGCATCCATCTCGGACAGCAGAGCCCGGACGACCGGCCTCGGATCGAGAATATCAAGGGCTACGATGTAATCGGTGGTCAGTATCTGACCATATTCGAGATCCGACTGGATATGATAAACGAACAGACCCGATGGGTATCGACGCCCCGCGGCCTGAGCAACCATGATCCCCCTCTTACGGTCGCGCTGCCCCAGAAGGCGAGACGCCATGCTGGCCCATTTTTGCGGGCTCAGCATCGGCACAGCCTCGCGCACCAGCGGATAAACCGTCGGAATCTGCGCCGCTGCCAGGGGCCGGACGATGAATGTATGCATAGCCTGAGTGCGGTTATGAACTTTAATCATGGAAGGCAAGCCGCGGAAAATCCTTGATCCAGGTCAAGGCCGGTTGTGGTATTGCCTCGCAACAAACGCGCAAACTGCGCTATGATCCGTGCAGGCTGCTCGTCGAGACTGACCAAGGAATGTCCTAATGAAGGCGACGGAGCAAAAGGCTCGCGCTGAAGACCAGCGGGCCGGACATGCTCACGACCTGGATCCGTGCGCTTCCTGCGATGCGCGGACCATCAGTGTATGCAACGCGATCCCGGACCGTGACCTGAGCCGCCTGGCTGACATCGCCCATGAGACGATGATCGAAACCGGAAGGACTTTCATCACCGAAGGCGATCACGCCGATTATTTCTACAATATTACAGCCGGCACTGCGCGGCTGTACAAGCTGCTGCCGGACGGACGGCGCCAGATCACCGGCTTCGCGCATGCCGGGGACTTCCTCGGTCTCGCCATCTCCACCGCTTATGCCTTCAGCGCCGAGGCGATCGAGCCGGTCCGGATCTGCCGCTTCTCGCGCCAGGATTTGCGCCGTCTGCTCGATGATTTTCCGGAGATGGAGAAGCGACTGCTCGACGCCGCCTCGAACGAACTCGTGGCCGCGCAGGAACAGATGCTGCTGCTCGGCCGCAAGACCGCCCGTGAACGCCTGGCCTCCTTCCTGCTGCGACAGGACCGGAACGACCAGGATGGGCCTCACCTGTATCTGCGGATGACCCGCAGCGACATCGCCGACTACCTCGGCCTGACGATCGAGACGGTCAGCCGGACCTTCACCCGTCTGCGCAAGGAGGGGCTGATCGACATTCCGGAGCCGAGCATGATCAACATCCAGAATCGGGCCGCCCTGACCCAACTCGCCGAGGGACTGGCCGGCTGAACACTGGGATGGTCGTGCACCCGCCCCGACTTGATCGCGCATATCAAGGCTTGATACAGTGCGGGCATGGGTACCAATGTGCACCTGACGGCCGAACTCGAGCGCTTCGCCCAGACCTGCGTCGCTAGCGGCCGGTTCAACAATATCAGCGAGGTCGTGCGCTCCGGGCTGCGCCTGTTGCAGGACGCTGAGGCGCGGCGCGCGGCCTTCGTTGCCTCACTTGAGGCGGCGCAGGCGGAAGGCGCGCGCGAGGGCCTGGCCACGCTCGATGAAGTAGAGACCGACATCCGGGCCGCCATCGCGAACGCACGCCAGCGCCGCCCTTGAGTCCCCGCCTGTTCGCGCCGCGCGCCCAGCGGGAGCTGCTGCAGGCGGCGCTCTGGATCGCCGAGGAAAACCCCGAGACGGCGGAAGCCCTGCTCACGGCTGCGCTACGCGCGGCGGAGATGGTGCAGGCGAAACCGCTGCTCGGCCGGGTGAGGCCCGATCTTGCCCCGGAGCGTTACCGTTTCTGGTCGCTGCGCGGTTTCCCATACCTGCTGGTTTACGACGCCGAGTCAGACCCGCCGGTCATCCTTCGCTTCGTCCACATGGCCCGGGATTTGCCAGAAGCCCTGGAATGACCGGCACGGGTCGCGGTGGCGATGGGGTGGCTCCCCCCCCCCCGCTTGGCCCGAGCGGACTTTACAGTATCTTCAGGTTTAAACGCAGGGTTGGCCAAGCCGTCCGCGCCTGCCGCAGCGCCGGCCAGGGTGTCCAGTCTGCTGACCAGAACTCGCATACAAAGCCGGCCTCATCCCCGGCGCGCTGCTTTAACTCCCGCACATGCCGCAGCGGCCAGGTGGTCCCCCAGTTCTGCCAGAGCCAGAGCCGCGCATCCGGGTGATCCGGTCCAAGGCGCAGAATGGCCCTGGGCACCGGCACCAGCGCATGCAAATCGAACGGGCAGGCGCTGCTGAACCCGACCAGACTCACCGCGTGCTCATGCCGTTCGAAGGCTGCATCCCGCAGATTACGCGCCAGGATGCGGGCGCCGTGCAGGCTGATGCTGCGCCGATGCGGCGGCGGGGCGATCAGCAAGTGGAACCAATCCTCCTCCAACTGATCGTAATCATAGACCCAGGGCACCACCCCGGCCCCGGCGGCGGCGGCACGGAAGGCCGCAAGGGCCGCTTCCGGCCCGCTCACCGTCAGGCGATGATACAGCCAGTCGGGCTGCGGTAGTGCCAGCACCTCTGGCGTAGGCGTCGCTTGCCGCCGGCCACCGTCCGGCTGCGGTCCCGCTCCGTCCGGCAAGACCTACAGGCCCAGGAGTTTGGCCGGGCTTTCGGTCATCAGCTTGGCCCGGCGCACATAGGCGCGCATGGTCTTGAGGTCCGCATGTCGGGTGTGGGCCATGATCTCCTCGTCGCGCGCGCCGGCCTTGTAGGCCTCGGTCACGAAACCGGCGCGAAGCCCATGCGGCGAGAGTCGCTCAGAAAGAGAGACGGTCACCCCCGCCTCCGCGGCACGCCGGCGCAGGATCTGCCGCACCGCATCCGGGTGCAGGCGCGCCGTGTCCACCACCCCCCATTTATCCACCTTGCGGAAGATCGGGCCGAACTCCGTCTCCGAGGCCTGCAGCCATTCGGAGAGGGTCGCGACCGGACATGTCTCCTTCCGCCGGCCGCGCGGAATGCCGATTTCCGCCCCCCTCCCCTCCGGGTCGGTCTTGCCGCGCGGGATCAACAAACGCATCCCGTCCGACGTGAAGGTGATGTGCTCGCGATCGATGCCGACGAGTTCCGAGCGGCGCAGCGCACCGGCGAAACCGACCAGGAACAGCGCCCGGTCGCGCCTTCCGGCGAGGTCGGTGGAACAGACGGCAACCAGCCGCCGGATTTCCGCGGTGGTCAGGGCCGCCGCCCGGCGCTTCGGCTGACCATGGTTGCGCAGGATGCCGCGCAGGGTGGTGCGGATCAGCGGGTGCGACGGGATCCACTCATGCCCGGCCAGACGATGTGCCTGGCCGATGGCGGCCAGACGACGCTGCAGGGTGGAGGGGCGGTGCGTCACCGCCAGGGCGGCGAGATAGGCGGCGACTGTTGCCGGCATGGCCGGGAGAGCAACGAAGCCGGCGATACGGCACCAGGTGGAGAAATCCTGCCAATCGGAACGATAGGCCCGTCGCGTTGCCTCCGCATGCGCCTGCCGGGCATAGTTGCGTGCCGCCTCAAGGGCATCAGTCCCGCTTGGGGCTAAAACCGGTCGTTCCGGAAGTGTGAGTGTGTGGTCTTCCATTCATGGTTAGTTTGGCAACGATTGGGGCGTCTTGGCAAGACCCGCGATAAGCCGGAGTTATCGCGGGTTTTGTTGACGTGCCGCATTCGTGTGACGACCACGGATGCGTCGGCATAGCGGCGGCATCATGCGCGCACCCTCGGAGTAGCTGCTTGGCACTTTCTGCTTCCCGGGCGCGCTCGGAAACCTCGTCTGCTGTCATGCCCCCCAAGATCACCAACCACATGATATGCTCGCTACAACCTTCGCGCTCAGCGCGGGCCTGGATGGCGGCCATCACGCCAGCCTCTGTCCCCGCGCCCAGTCCGCAAGCGGGATGAGCATGGCGGCCAGGGCTGGATCCGGATGGCGCTGCATGTCCCTGATGAACGGGCCGTCCGCGGCCACCACGCCCCGGGCGCCCATCGCCACGGCGAAGGCGACGTAGAGGGTGTCGTATGTTGAGTGGTTAATGGCCAGTCCGATGTCGAGTGCGACGTCGTGCAGATCCAGGTCGCCGGTAGGGGTAGGCTCGACCTGAGCTCGAAGCAACGCCAGCCCTTCCCTCGCTTCGTCCGGCGTCCACACCCGCTTCCGGACCTGGAGCCAGCAGATGTTGCAGGCCTCGTTGAGCCAGAAGTCTGGCACCAAGAGCTCCTCGCCCCCCTCCGCGAGAGCCTGCGCGAGATGGCTGTCCGGCTCCTCGAGCACCCATTTCAGGGCGACACTGGCATCGACGACCAGCGCCACCAGTCAGGCGTCCGACTCGCCGGTAAGCCACCCTGCCCTACCTTCTCTGGACTCTTGTAGGAGTTCGGCGGCGGTGGCGGAGCCACGGCCTGCGGTTCGCCGCCGGAATTCGGCCAGGCGCTCCGCGGCTGCCGCGCGCGGCGATGGCTGGCGGGCGCCGGTTAGGACGCTTCGGAGGATCTCGCGGTGCTCAGCCTCGGCAGAGCGGCCGTGCTCGGCGGCGCGGATACGGAGAGCTCGGACGACGTCGTCGTCGAGGTTGCGGACCGTGAGCGTCGCCATGTGCGCCCCACTGCTGCGGATGCTGTCAAAGCATGCATATAGACGGCGATGGAGACGAATGAAAGACCTGGGCGTTGTGATCTTTGCCTACGCCCCCGAGTCGCCGCGTAATGCGATCCTTGCCTACGCGCCCGGACAGGCGCCGACGACATCCGCGAGATGCGACACTTGCCTACGCCCCCGTCTGGCCGCCCTCGCAGGGATGTTGGAAAATCAGACGCTTGCAAGGTTATCCACGGGACTGCCGCGAGATTGGGGGTGCAATACCAAGCGGGGTATTTTTGGGCTGATTTTCCCGTCGAGGTGGAGACAACGTGGCCTGGATCGTGAGACTGGTGAGCATCGGAGCCGAGGGGGAGGAGCACAGCACCGACGTCCTGCGGATCGCCAAGCCCGACGACCTCACCGACTTGGCCACCCTGGGCTTGACCCTGGCCGAGGGCAAGCGGCTCCTGGCCGGCCTGCAGCAGGAGATCGTCGCCGCGCAGGCCAGGCTCCACGCCGTGCGCCGTCCGGAGTGCCGCGGCTGTGGCGATGTCTGCCGGGTGAAGGACTACCGCCAGCACGGGATCGCGACGCTGTTCGGCCAGGTCACGGTCCGGCTACCCCGCTTCTGCTGCGCCGGCTGCGGCACGACCGAGGCGGGTGTGGAATGGCCGCCCCACGCTCGCTCGACCCCGGCGCTGGATCAGCTGCGGGCCCAGCTCTCCGCCCTGATGACATATCGGACGGCTGCCGCCCTGCTCGGGCAGATGTTCCCGGTGGACGCCGGCACGGACCCGGAGACGTTGCGCCGTCATACCTTCAAGGTCGCCGAGGAACTGTCGATGCAGGCGACAGCCAAACCCGCAACTCCCGCGAAGGCGATTGCGGTGACCTTGGATTCGACCTTCATTCGCGGCTGCGAGGATGGCGAGCGGCACCTGGAGGTCCGGATTGGCAATGTTGAGACGGCGACTGGAAGCCGGCAGGTGTTCGCTGCCGTGGCCAAGACTGACACGGATGTCGGAGCACTGATCCGCCGCAGCCTCGACGCTGTTGGGCGGACACAGGACACGGCGCTGACCGCGTTCACCGATGGCTGTCCCGGCCTGCGGCGCATTCTCCTCCACGCCGGCGTCGCTGGACTTCCGATTCTGGACTGGTTTCACCTTGCCATGCGGCTGCAGCACCTGACACAGATCGCCGCAGGTCTGTCGTCCGATGATCCGGATTGCGCCGCGGCGAAGGCGGTGATCGTCGAAGAAGTGGACCGCCTGCACTGGCGATTGTGGAACGGCAAGGCCAAGGACGCGCAGATCAGCCTCGATCGCATCCATGCCGTCATGCATCATTTCCGGGGCGAGCGCGACGGCCGCAGGTCCATCGCGCCCTCGCGAAAGCTGTGGACCGCGCTCCGAGCATTGAACGACTATCTGGTCGGTCAGAGCGATTGGCTGGTCAACTACGCCGAGCGGCACCGAGCCGGTTTGCGGGTTGGCACGGCCCTGACCGAGGGCACGGCCAACTTCCTGGTGAACCGTCGGATGAACAAGCAACAGCACATGCGCTGGTCGCGACGCGGTGCCGACCGGCTGCTCCAGGTCCGCTGCGCCGTTTACAATGGTACGCTCGGCACCGGTTTCGGGCAGCGCTTCCAGGCTGACAATGACCGTCACCCGCCAGCGGCCATCGCAGCCTGACCCCCAAGTTTGCGGCAGTCCCCTGCTGTTCGTTGTCCAGGC
>DATJWY010000086.1:0-36073 GCA_035500775.1 Acetobacteraceae bacterium | reverse complement strand
AGCCTTTGGAATCCATTACTTAAGTGATCGGGGGTCTGGGGCCTCAAGGCCCCAGCGGGTCCAGGGCAGAGCCCTGGCCTTCCTTAATTTTCGCCGCCCCGCTCTTGATCAGCGCGGCCGATTGCGGCCTGACTGATGCCTCACGATCCAGCTTCCGTTCGAGGCACAGAGTCATGGCCGGTCCCCTTCCTGTTTCCCCCCTCGCCGTCCCGCTGCCGGCGCTGCCGCCCATTGCCGGCGTCCGGCTCGGCGCCGCATCGGCCGGCATCCGTTATCAGGGGCGAACGGACCTGATGATGGCCGAGCTGGCGCCCGGCACCACCGTCGCCGGCGTGTTCACCCAGAATCGCTGCCCCGGCGCCCCGGTCGATTGGGACCGGGCGGCGCTCAAGGGCGGCAAGGCGCGGGCGCTCGTCGTCAATGCCGGCAACGCCAACGTGTTCACCGGCAAGGCCGGGGAGCACACCGTGACCGCCACGGCCGAGGCCGCCGCGGCGCTGACCGGCTGCAAGGCCCGCGAGGTCTTCCTCGCCTCCACCGGCGTGATCGGCGAGATCCTGCCGCATGAGCGGCTGACCGCCGCCCTCCCCGCCCTGCATGCGAGCCTCGGCGAGGATGGGTGGGAAGCCGCCGCGCGCGGCATCATGACCACCGACACCTTCCCCAAGGCCGCGACCCGCGAGGCGGTGATCGGCGGCGAGACGGTGCGGATCACCGGCATCGCCAAGGGCAGCGGCATGATCGCGCCGGACATGGCGACCATGCTCTGCTTCGTCTTCACCGACGCGAAGATCCCGGCCGCCGTGCTCCAGGCGATGCTGGGCAAGAGCGTCGAAACCAGCTTCAACCGCACCACCGTCGATTCCGACACCTCGACCAGCGACACGGTGCTGCTCTTCGCCACCGGCCAGGCCAAGCATAAGCGCATCGCCGCCGGCGACACCGCGAAGCTGCGGGATTTCGCCCTGAAGCTTTCCGAGGTGCTGCTCGACCTCGCGCTCCAGGTGGTGCGCGACGGCGAGGGCGCGCGGAAATTCATCCGCATCGACGTCACCGGCGCCACCAGCACCCGCTCCGCCAAGCGGATCGCCATGGCGGTCGCCAACTCGCCCTTGGTCAAGACCGCGGTGGCCGGCGAGGACGCGAACTGGGGCCGCATCGTCATGGCGGTGGGCAAGGCCGGCGAGCCGGCGGATCGCGACCTGCTCTCCATCGCCATTGGCGGCACCTGGATGGCGCGGGACGGCGCCGTGGTCGAGGGCTATGACGAGGCCCCGGTCGTCGCACACATGAAGGGGCAGGAAATCGAGATCGCCATCGATCTCGGCCTTGGCAAGGGACGCGCGACCGCGTGGACCTGCGACCTGACGCATGGCTACATCGACATCAACGGCAGCTACCGGAGCTGAACCGGTATCCCGGCCCCGTCCATCACGGGGCCGGGCGCGGCGGCCGGCGGTTCCCGGCCCCAGCCTCCGGGCCCCAGCTTCCCGGCAAGGTGTTGCAGCAAAGCCGCGCACACGCTCCCCTGACCGCAGCAGGGATGACACAGCCCGGCCGGTTGGCTAGGCTTCCCCAGCGTCAGGCAGCTGGGAACCGCCCCCCGGCGCCCCCCGTGGGCGGCACAGGGCCGCTCCGCCCCAATCCAGAGATCCGGACAGCCCGCCCCCCGTGACCCACACCGCGCGTCGCACCCTGTCGCTGAGCCCCGCCGCGCCCGAGCCGGCGGCGGACCACCCCGTGCTCACCACCGAGCGCCTGACCCTGCGCCCGCCCCGGCCGGAGGATGCCGAGGCGATCCACCGGCTGGTGAACGACTGGGAGGTGGTGCGCATGCTCTCGCGCCTGCCTTTCCCCTACCCGCGCTCGCTGACCGATGAATGGATCGCCTCCACCGCCGAGCAACGGCGACAAGGCAAAGCTCATCATTTCGTCATCACCGGCCATGAGAACGGGCAGGAGATGCTGATCGGCTGCGTCGGCCTCCGGCTCGATCTGGCGCCGCGCACCGGCAATCTCGGCTACTGGGTCGGACGGCGCTTCTGGGGCCATGGCGTCGCCAGCGAGGCGGCCGGGCGCGTGGCGCGCTGGGCGCTCGCCAATCTCGCCCTCGACCGGATCGAGGCCAGCGTCTCGGTGGACAACCCCGCCTCCATCGCCGTCATCCGCCGCATCGGCCTGCGCGAGACCGGCACCGGCACGCAACGCTTCCTGGCCCGTGGCGGCGAGCACCCGGTGCTGCGCTTCGGGGCGACACGCGACGATCTGTTCGGCGCGGTGGAGGCCGATCCGGAGCCGCCGCTCGCCGCCGCGGGCAGCAAGCCGCTGCTGCTGGTCGCCGCCTGCGCGCTGATCGACGCGGATACCCGCGTGCTGCTCGCCCGCCGGCCGGAGGGCAAGAAGATGGCCGGGCTGTGGGAATTCCCCGGCGGCAAGCTGCACCCGGGCGAGACGCCGGAAACGGCGCTGACCCGGGAGCTGAAGGAGGAACTCGGGATCGACGTGGCGGAAGCCTGCCTCGCCCCGTTCGCCTTCGCGTCGCATGCCTACGACAAGTTCCATCTGCTGATGCCGCTCTATCTCTGCCGGCGCTGGAAGGGCTTCGTGCAGCCCCTGGAGGGGCAGACCTTCGCCTGGGTGCGGCCGCAGAACCTCGTCGATTACGACATGCCGGAAGCCGACAAGCCGCTGGTGCCGCTGCTGCGGGAATTCCTTTGACGCCACAGCACGATATCGCGCGCCGGCCCGGCTGAACTGGCGTCGCCGCGAACCAAGCCTACCTGTTCGGCGATTCCTTGAATCGACGCCCGGTAGCGGCCGACGGTTGGCCGCGCGGCCGATATCGCCTCCCGTCCCTCCAGCCGGAGCACCGCTCGATGAACCCCACCGCCTGCCTCCTGGTAATCGGCAACGAGGTCCTCTCCGGCCGCACCCAGGATGCCCACATCCATTTCCTGGCCGCCCGACTTGGCCGGATCGGCATTCCGCTGCGCGAGGCGCGGGTCATCCCGGACGTGGCGGAGATCATCGTCAGCACGGTCAACGAGGTGCGAGCGCGGTTCGACCACGTCTTCACCACCGGCGGCATCGGGCCGACGCATGACGACATCACCAGCGAAAGCATCGCCGCCGCCTTCGGCGTGCCCTGGGAGCCGCACCCCGAGGCCTGGGCGCGGATGGAGCGCCATTACAAGCCGGGCGATTTCAACCCTGCCCGCCAGCGCATGGCGACGATGCCGCGCGGCGCCACGCTGATCGACAACCCGATCTCGGTCGCGCCCGGCTTTTCCATCGGCAACGTGCATGTCATGGCGGGGGTGCCGCGCATCATGCAGGCGATGTTCGAGGCGCTCGCCCCCCGCCTGCAGGGCGGGCCGCCGATCATCTCGGCGACGGTGCATGCCGCGGGCGTGCAGGAAGGGGCGATCGCGGAGGGGCTGGCCGATATCCAGCAACGCCATCCGCAACTGGATCTCGGCAGCTACCCGTATTACCGGCCCGGCGACCGCGGTGTCGCGATCGTCGCCAAGGGCACCGACCCGGTGGAGGCGGAAGCCGCGATCGGCGAGGTGGCGGCGCTGTTCCGCGCGCTCGGCGCCATGCCCGTGGCCGGCGACCCTGCCTGAGCCGGCGGCGCCGGATACGGGGAATGTTTCTTGCGCGTGAGCGCCGGATGACCTTCGCTACCGGGGCCGGCGGCGCCGCCGCGTGTGGTGAGACGTTCGGCGCCTGCCGCCCGCCAGGCGAGCAAAGGTGGAATTTCGCCGGGTCGCCGCGCAGGGGCGGGCATCCCGCGGGCCGCCGGTCAGGCCGGCCCCGCCCGGAGCGGGCGCCCCCCGTACAGAGCCGGGAGCACGGCGAGAGTAAATCAACAGATAATTGTGGTCGAAACGAGGCCGACCTGGATGCGTGTTGCCTTTTTGCTACACAAGCTAAGCTTCGCGCACCACAGGGCAGACATTGCGGAGTTTTAGAGCAACGAGCCTCGAATCCATGCTTTTACGTAACTGCCCGCGCGGCGCGTTCCGAACGTGTCGGAGCGTGACACCTCGCGAACGACATGAAGGATCCAACGACATGCGGAAGCGCATCGCACTCCTGACGACCACACTGCTCACGGCAGCACCCGTGGCCGCGTTGGCTCAGCCGATCACCGGCCCCTATGTCAGCCTCGGTTCCGGCTACAACATCAAGCAGAACGAAGGCGCCACTATCGAGAACACAAGCCGCAATATTTCGCGCGAGGCCACCCAAAATAGCGGAACGTACCGCTGGGGCAACGGATTCAATGTCCAGGCCAGCGCTGGTTACGGTCTCGGCAACGGCCTTCGCGTCGAACTCGAGGGTAACTACATCTACAACGATGTTAACAACTTCGTTCACACCCCCCGACCGACGGCTTCGACTGGCCACCAGGAAGATTACGGCCTGTTCGTCAACGTCCTGTACGACATTAACACGCAGGAGTACGGGGTCGATACGGGTGGCGTGACCCCGTATGTCGGCGTCGGCGTGGGCTATGACTGGATCCACCTGGGCCCGCTCACCAGCACGGGCGCCAACACGGTCTTCCACGCCGGTGGCACCAATGGCGGCTTCGCCTATCAGGGCATCATCGGTGTCGCCTACCCGCTCCCCTGGGTGCCGGGCCTGGACGTCACTGCGGAATACCGCTTCGTCGGCAACGTGAACAACGGGTCCTACAGCGGCACGCGCTACGGCCCGTTGGGCGTGAGCAAGAGCAAAGTAGACCTGGGCGAAGACCTCAACCACCAGTTCATCGTGGGCCTGCGCTACGCCTTCTATCAGCCGGCCCCGCCGCCGCCGGCCCCGCCGGCCCCCGTCGCCGCCCCGGCGCCGGCGCCCGCGCGGACCTATCTCGTGTTCTTCGACTGGGATCGCGCCGACCTGACCGCCCGCGCGCGGCAGATCATCGCCGAGGCGGCGCAGGCCTCGACCCACGTGGAGACCACCCGCATCGAGGTCAACGGCTACACCGACCTTTCCGGCACCGCCGCTTACAACCAGCGCCTCTCCGTCCGCCGCGCCCAGAGCGTGGAGGCCGAGCTGGTCCGCGACGGCGTGCCCCGGAACGAGATCCTCATCCACGGCTATGGCGAGAGCAACCCGCTGGTGCCGACCGCCAAGGGCGTGCGCGAGCCGCAGAACCGCCGCGTCGAGATCATCCTGCACTGATCCCGGCCACACGGAGGACGAAGCGAGGGGCGCCGAAAGGCGCCCCTTTGCATATCCGGCATCTTTCACTGATCCCGGCCACACGGTGGACGAAGCGAGGGCGCCGAAAGGCGCCCCTTTGCATATCCGGCATCTTTTGCTACACGAAATGAGCTTCGCGCACCACACGGCAGATATTGCGGAGTTTTAGAGCAACAAGCCTCGAATCCATGCTTTTACGTAACTGCCCGCGCGGCGCGTTCCGAACGTGTCGGAGCGCGACACCTCGCGTACGATATGAAGGACCTAACGACATGCGGAAACGCATTGCACTCCTGGCGACCACACTGCTCACGGCCGCACCGGTGGCCGCGTTGGCTCAGCCGATCACCGGCCCCTATGTGAGCCTCGGCGCCGGCTACAACATCAAGCAGAACGAATCCGCCAGCATTTCGCCCGTGGCGCGCCAAGGCAGCGGGACGTATCGCTTTGGCTCGGGCTTCAATACCCAGGTCAGCGTTGGTTACGGGCTTGGTAACGGCCTTCGCGTCGAACTCGAGGGCAACTACATCTACAACACCATCAATAACTTCGCTGGCACCAGGCTGCCGACCAGCACGACCGGGCACCAGGAAGATTACGGTGTGCTCGTCAACGTCCTGTACGACATCGACATGCAGCAGTTCGGCGTCGATATGGGTGGCATCACCCCGTATGTCGGCGTCGGCGTGGGCTATGAGTGGTCTCACCTGAGCCCACTCACCAGCACGGGCACCAACACGGTCTTCCGCGCCGGCGGCACCAACGGCAACTTCGCCTATCAGGGCATCATCGGTGCCGCCTACCCGCTCCCCTGGGTGCCGGGCCTGGACGTCACCGCGGAATATCGCTTCCTCGGCACCCTGAACCAGCCCGCCTATAGCGGCACGCATTACGGCCCGGGTGGCGTGGGCAAGGGCAACGTGGACCTGTCCGACGACTTCAACCACCAGTTCATCGTGGGCCTGCGCTACGCCTTCTATCAGCCGGCCCCGCCGCCGCCGCCGGCCCCGCCGGCCCCCGTCGCCGCCCCGGCGCCGGAGCCCGCGCGCACCTACCTCGTGTTCTTCGACTGGGATCGCGCCGACCTGACCGCCCGCGCGCGGCAGATCATCGGCGAGGCGGCGCAGGCCTCGACCCACGTGCAGACCACCCGCATCGAGGTCAACGGCTACACCGACCTCTCCGGCACCGCCGCCTACAACCAGCGCCTCTCCGTCCGCCGCGCTCAGAGCGTGGAAGCCGAGTTGGTCCGCGACGGCGTGCCCCGGAACGAGATCCTCATCCACGGCTATGGCGAGAGCAACCCGCTGGTGCCGACCGCCAAGGGCGTGCGCGAGCCGCAGAACCGCCGCGTCGAGATCATCCTGCACTGATCCCGGCCACACACGGTGGACGAAGCGAGGGGCGCCGAAAGGCGCCCCTTTGCATGTCCGGAGTTCCGCTCGCCGGAGAGCGGACAGCGAATACCCGTTGCGGCACGCCTCCGTTCGGGCCAGCTTGCAGGCGCCGGCCCCGCACCGCCACGAAACGGAGACACCATGGATCTCTGCGAGACCGCCCCCGACCAGGCCGCCATCGCCCTTCCCCTGCCGGAAGACCCGCCGCGCGCCGGTACGCTGCTCGACCATTTCCTGCGCTTCTGCTGCGTCGGCGGCGTCGGCTTCCTCATCGATACGGCCACCGTCTATGCCCTGCTCCCGGTACTCGGCCATTACGGAGCGGGCGTCGTCGCCTTCTTCGTCGCCGCCTCGGCGAACTGGGGCCTGAACCGGGTCTGGACGTTCCGCGACCGGGCGCGCGCGCCGATGCACCGGCAATGGGCGCTGTTCCTCGCCGCCAATTCGCTCGGCTTTCTGTTCAACCGCGGCACCTACGCGGCGCTGATCGCGACCGTCCCGCTCTGCTACGACCATCCGGTGCTGGCCGTCGCCGCCGGCGCCGTCGCCGGCCTCGGTGCCAATTTCCCCCTCTCCCGCGCCCTCGTTTTCCGCTGATCGCGGGGCCGCCCGCTCTTGCCAGGACCGGCCCGCGAGCCGCAGTCTTACCCCCCTGCGGCGCGGCATCCCGCCGCCGACAGGGCCAAGACGGGATACAAGGGGGTTCCACTCGCGATGCCTTCCATTCTGACGCGTGACCGCCCACGCCGCATCGCGGCGTCACCCTCTCCGCGCCGCATCGCGGCGTTGTCCTCCCCGCGCCACGATGTGGCGTTGTTTTCTCCGCGCCACGATGTGGCGACGCTCTCCCCCCGGCAGGCAGCCGCTCCGGCCCTCTCCGTCGCGTGGCAGGCGGGGGCGCGGGCATGATCGGCACGGACCCGCTGGTCTTCTTCGCCGTCTGCGACCTCTCCGGCCATGTGCGCGGCAAGGCGGTGCCGGAGGCGGAGATCATCTCCCGCATGACCAAGGGTGTCGGCCTCACCCACAGCAACATCATGATGTCCGCCTTCGGGCCGATCTACGCGACCCCGTTCGGCACCGAGGGCGACCTCATGGCGGTGCCGGACCCGTCGGCGAAGGTCGAGGTGCCGTTCGATGACGGCTCCGCCGAACGCTTCTACCTCTCGGACATCCAGACGACCGAGGGCGAGCCCTGGGAATGCTGCCCGCGCGCCTTCCTGCAACGCGGCCTCGACTCGCTGCGGCGGGAATCAGGGCTGACACTGCTCGCCGCCTTCGAGCATGAGTTCGTCTATACCGGGGTCGAGGAACGGCCGGGCGACACCTACGCGCTCGATATGTTCCGCCGTCAGGGCCGGTTCGGCGAGAGCCTGATGGCCGCCATCCGCCTCGCCGGCTGCGCCCCCGATTCGTTCCTGCCCGAATATGGCCCGCGCCAGTTCGAGGTGACGGTCGGGCCGCGCCCCGGCCTGCGCGCCGCGGACGAGGCGGTGATGGTGCGCGAGCTGGCGCGCGGCATCGCCTGGCGGCTCGGCCACCGCGCCATCTTCGCGCCCATCCTGAAGCCGGACGGCATCGGCAACGGCGCGCACATCCATTTCAGCCTGGTGGACGAGGACGATCGCCCGGCGATGCCGGACCCGGCCGCGCCCTTCGGCCTGAGCGAGGCCGGGCGCCATTTCGTCGCCGGCATCCTGCACCACATGCCGGCGCTCTCGGCGATCACCGCCCCCTCGGTTGCCTCCTATTTCCGGCTGCAGCCGAATCGCTGGGCGCCGACCTGGGCCAATCTCGGCTACCGCGATCGCGGCGCGGCGCTGCGCGTCTGCCCCACCTTCCGCCCGGCGGATGAGGAGGAAGCGGGACGGCAGTTCAACGTCGAGTTCCGCGTCGCCGACGCCACGGCCTGCCCGTACATGGCGCTCGGCGCCATCGTGCATGCCGGCCTGGACGGGCTGCGCCGCAAGCTCGACCTGCCGGCCGCACCGGCCAGCGGCTTCTGGGAGCTGAGCGAGGCGGAGCGTCAGGCGACCGGCGTGCGCGTGCTGCCGCGCACGCTGGGCGCGGCGCTGGACGCGCTGGAGGCCACCGAGCCGGCGAATGACTGGCTCGGGCCGCAACTCCTCGCCTGCTACCTGCAACTCAAGCGCAGCGAGATCGCGGCGCTGGAGGGGCTGAGCGACGTGGAGATCTGCGCCCGCTACGCGGAAGCGTATTGAGCCGCCCGCCCCTCCGCCCCAGCCACCGGAGCCGCCCATGTTGAGCCGTGAGGTCGAGATCGAGCCGCGTCAGGCGGCGCTGCTGTTCATCGACGTGCAGAACTACAATTGCCGCCGCGACGGCGCCGGATACACGCGGCTCTCGGAAGCCGAGCGCGAGGAACGGTACGGCTTCTTCTTCCGTACCCTGGAGGAAACCGCGCTCCCCAACATGCGCCGGCTGCAACAGGCCTGCCGCGCCGGCGGCATCGAGGTGCTCTACACCGTCATCGAAAGCCTGACCCAGGACGGGCGGGACCGCAGCCTCGATTACAAGATCAGCGACATGCACGTCCCGAAAGGCTCATGGGACGCCCAGGTGGTGGAAGAACTGAAGCCCGGTCCGGACGAGATCGTGCTGCCCAAGACATCATCCTCGGTCTTCATCTCCACCAACATCGATTACGTGCTGCGCAATCTCGGCGTGCGTTATCTGATCGTCGCCGGCTGCCTCACCGATCAATGCGTGGACAGCGCGGTGCGGGATGCCTGCGATCTCGGTTATCTGGTCACGACCGTCACCGATGCCTGCGCGACGCTGAGCGAGGAACGCCACGCCTGGTCGCTGCGCAATAATCGTGGGTATTGCCGGCAAATAACAACTGATGCGCTGGTGCGGGAAATCGAGCGGCTGACTGGCTGAATACCAAGCGCCGGACTTCATAAGGCCAGGAGCGCTGCCCCTCGCCTACTCTCACCCGGCAAGAAACGCCTCGACGATACTGGCGAACCCCTCGGGATTATCCGCGTGCAGCCAGTGCCCCGCCCCCTTCACGGTGACGAACCGCGCCGCCGGGAACAGCGCCTGGATCGCCGGCCGGGATTCCGGCAGCACGTAGGAAGACCGCTCGCCGGAAACGAACAGCGCCGGCCCCTCGTAGCGCGCCCCCTCGGGCGGCGCCTCCCAGCCCTCAATATCGGGGATGGCATCAGCGATCTCGCGCAGCCCGATCCGCCAGCCGGCCTCCACCCCGAACCGCAGGTTCTGCAACAGGAAGGCGCGCACCCCCGGATCGCCCACCGCCCCGGCCAGCGCCGTATCGGCCTCCGCGCGGGTCAACGCCGGGGTGGGTCGCAATGCCAGCAGCGCCTCGGCGATATGATGGTTGCCGTGCCGGTAGGCGACCGGGGCGATGTCGGCGACCAGCAGCCGGCTGACCGCCTCCGGCCGCGCCAGCGCCGCCGCCATTGCCGTCTTGCCGCCCATGGAATGGCCGATCAGCGCCGCCGGCAGCGCGTCATGCGCCGCCAGCGTCTCCAGCACATCCTCCGCCATCGCCGGATAGCGCATCCCCGGCGCGTGCGGGCTGTCGCCATGGTTACGCAGATCGAGCGCGAGCGTGCGGTAGGAGCCGGCCAACCGGCGCTGCAACGCGCCGAAATTGCGCGACTGGCCGAACAGCCCGTGGAGCAGCGCCACCGGCGGGCCCTCGCCGGCCGCCACGACATGCAGGCGCATGCTCAGCCGACCGTCAGCATGATCTTGCCGATATGCGACCCTTCCTCCATCAGCGCATGGGCCCGCGCCGCCTCGGCGAGCGGGAAGGTCGCATGGATCACCGGCCCGCAGCGCCCCGCATCCAGCACCGGCCAGACCTTGGCGTGCAGGTCGCGCGCGATCTCCGCCTTCTGCGCCGGGGAACGGGCACGCAGGGTGGAGCCGGTGATGGTCAGCCGCCGCACCATGACCGGCGTCAGATCGAAGCCATCGACCTTGGTGCCGCCTTGGAGCGCGATGATGACCAGCCGCCCGTCCCGCTTCAGCACGCGCAGATTGCGGGCGAAATAGGCCGCGCCGATCACGTCCAGGATGACATCGACGCCTTCCTTGCCGGTGATCTCCTGGATGCTCTGCAGGAAATCCGCCTCCCGGTAATTGATCGCGTGATCGGCACCGAAACGGAGGCAGGCGGCACATTTCTCCGCCGAACCGGCGGTGGTGAACACGGTGGCGCCGAATTCGTGCGCGAGCTGGATGGCGGTGACGCCGATGCCGCCAGTGCCGCCATGCACGAGCGCGCGCTCCCCGGGAACGAGGCGGCCGAGGCGGAACAGATTGGCCCAGACGGTGAAATAGGTTTCCGGCAGCGCGGCGGCGCGCAGCGCGTCATAGCCCTCCGGCCAGGGCAGGCACTGCGTCTCCGGCGCGACGCAATACTCGGCATAGCCGCCGCCATTGGTCAGGGCGCAGACCCGGTCGCCCACCTTCCAGGCCGTGACCGCGGCACCGGTGGCAACCACCTCGCCCGCCACTTCCAGGCCGAGCACCGGGCTCGCATCCGGCGGCGGCGGATACAACCCCTTGCGCTGCACCACATCCGGCCGGTTCACCCCGGCCACCTGGACCCGGATCAACACCTCGTCGGGCGCGGGAGAAGGCACGGGCCCCGTCTCGGGCCGCATCGCCTCCGGCCCTCCGGGTTCGGGGACGGCGATGAAGGTCATGCTGTGCGGCTGGGTCATCCGTTCCTCCGGGCAAGGCGTCGGCACGCATCTTGGGCGTTCGGCCGGCGACGTCAAACAGGCCAGGGCTCCGCCCTGGACCCGCTGGGGGCGAGCGCCCCCAGACCCGCACCACTTTAAGTAATGGATTCCAAAGGTTTAGCCTTTGGCGGGGGCCAGGGGCGGAGCCCCTGGCCTTCCTTTTCCCGCCCCCCTTGACGCGCCCCCTCCCCGCCCTCAGGTTGCGTTCCGCCAGACGGCCGGGCGACCGCTGCTTCCCAGCAATGGGGGGTGGAGGAAAGTCCGGGCTCCACGGGAATACGGTGCCGGCCAACGGCCGGCGGGGGCGACCCCAGGGACAGTGCCACAGAAAGCAAACCGCCCTACTGCCCATGGGCAACCATGGGCCGGCGGGTAAGGGTGAAAGGGTGCGGTAAGAGCGCACCGCGCCCCCGGTAACGGGGGTGGCAGGGTAAACCCCACCGGGAGCAAGACCGAATAGGGGCGGCCGGCGTCTCGTCGCGAGGCGCGGCGCCAGGGGCATTCCCGCCTCGCCGCCCGGGTTGGTCGCGTGAGGCGCGCCGTGAGGCGCGTCCCAGAGGAATGGTCGCCCCGCGCGTCTAAGCGCGGACAGAACCCGGCTTACAGGCCGTCTGGCTTTTCTCTCCTCGTTTTTCCGTCCGCCCGTGGGCCGGCATTTCGCCCCACAGGAAAACCCCTGTCCGGAAGCCGTCCGCGCCATCTTGTTCGCAGGACGCGCACCTATTTCCACAAACTTATCCACAGGTTTCGCTGCAGGCCAGCACCCCGTGCGCAACTGCGCGAGCCATTTCAATAACATTACACAGCCCGTTGAAATGGCTCAAAAAAATTCGCTGCCTCCACGCTTCGCTGCACCGCATTCCCTTTGACGCCCATATCTGCCCATGCTATCCCACGGCATCCCACGCAGCGGGTTATCCGCAGGGTGTTTCCGGAGGCAGATCGCTCTCGGCGCGGTCTGCCCGGGGTCCATGTCCGGCTGCGGACGGGGAGGGTGCGCAGAAAAAAGGGGGGGGTCCGCACCCAGCGGACCGCGGGGAGAGCGAAGGCAGGCCTGGCCGGATGAGCCATTTCCTGGGCACCCACCAGAACCGGCTGGACGCCAAGGGACGCGTTTCCGTCCCCGCGCCGTTCCGCGCCAGTCTGCGTGCCCAGTCGGAGGGCGGCGCGGCCTCGCTGGTGCTGCGCCCCTCGCACAAGCACCCCTGCATCGAGGCCTGGCCGGCGACGGTCTTCCAGACGCTCGCGCAGCCGCTCGACCGGCTCGACATGTTCAGCGAGGACCATGATGACCTCGCCGCTGCGCTTTATGCCGACGCATTTCCTGTCGAATCGGATCGCGAAGGACGCATTGTGCTGCCCGACTCACTTGTGGCGCATGCAGGACTTACCGAGACCGTGGTTTTCATGGGGCTAGGCCGAATCTTCCAGATCTGGGAACCCGCCGCCGCCGAGCAGCGGCGGAACGAAGCCCGCGAGCGCGCCCGCGCGCGCGGCCTGACGCTGCCTGGAGGCGGCGCATGATGCACGCCCGCATTGCACCGCCGGCGCACGTTCCGGGACATGTCCCGGTCATGCTCGCGGAAGTGCTGGAGGCGCTCGCCCCGCGCGCCGGCGGCATCTATCTCGACGGCACGTTCGGCGGCGGCGGCTACGCGGCCGCGATCCTCGATGCCGCTCCCTGCACGCTCTGGGCGATCGACCGCGACCCGGACGCGATCGCCCGCGGCGCCGCACTCGCCGCGCGCTATCCCGGCCGGCTGCATCTCGTCCATGGCGGTTTCGGCGACATGCTGAAGCTGCTCGCCGCGCGCGGCGTCGGCACGCTCGACGGCGTGGTGCTCGATCTCGGCGTCTCCTCCTTCCAACTTGACGACCCGGCGCGCGGCTTCAGCTTCCGTGCCGACGGCCCGCTCGACATGCGCATGGCGCGCGATGGCGTGAGCGCCGCCGATCTCGTCAACACGCTGGACGAACGGACGCTCGCCGACCTGCTGTTCCGTTTCGGCGAGGAACGGCTCTCCCGCCGCATCGCCCGCGCCATCGTCGCCGCGCGCGCGGAAGCACCGATCACGACGACGGGGCGGCTTGCCAGCATCATCCGCGCCGTGGTGCCGCCGGATCGCTCCGGCATCGACCCGGCCACGCGCAGCTTCCAGGCGCTGCGCATCCAGGTGAATGACGAGCTTGGCGAGATCGAGCGCGCGCTCGCGGATGCGACGCGGCTGCTCGCGCCCGGCGGGCGGCTGGTCGTGGTCTCGTTCCATTCCCTCGAGGACCGCATCGTCAAACGGTTCATGACCGAGGTGGCCGGCCGCGCGCCGTCGCCGTCCCGGCATGATCCGCGCGGCCTCACCCCGCGCGCGGCGGCGGAGTTCCGCCTGCTCACGCCGAAGGCCTGGCGGCCCGGCGCGGCGGAAGCCGACGCCAATCCCCGCGCCCGCAGCGCCCGGCTGCGCGCGATCCAAAAGCTGTCGTCCCCCGAAACCCTTACTGCCGGCGAGACGAACCCGTCATGATGCGCCCATTCACATGCGTCTGCCTGCTTCTGGCCGGAGCCTCGGGCCTCTACCTCTATCAGGAGAAGCACCGGACCACGCTGCTCGACCGCCAGATCTCGCAGGTGATCCACGCGACGGAAGCAGCGCGGGCGCGCACCGGAATGATGCGCGCGGAATGGGCGCTGCTGAACGAGCCGGGCCGTCTGCAGGATCTCGCCGACCGGTTCCTGCAACTCAAGCCGATGGCGCCGTCGCAATTCGTGCAGCTCGCCGACCTGTCCAGCCGCCTGCCGGCGCCGCAGGCGCAGCCGGTGCAGCCGGTGCAGCCGGCGCCGGATCAGGGCGGCGGCACGGATGCGGACGCGCAGGTGATGGCGAGCGCCGACCAGGCGACGGACGCGGCGGCGGAAACTGCCCCGCCCGCCGCGGGCCGTCAGGACGCGGCGACGGATATGACGGACGAGGATCCCGCCTCCGCCGCCGACATGGCCCCGGCGCCGCGCCACGCCACGCCGCCGGCCCGCCTCGCGCGCGGGACGCCGCCGGATGACACCGCGGACGCGGCCGATGACAGCGCCGCCCCCATCCTCCCCGTCGCGCGCCCGCACGCGCCGAAGCCCGCGCGCGCGGTGACAGGGCATAATAACTACGCCACCGCCGAGACGGCCGATGCCGCTGCCGCCCGGCCGGCCGCGCACCCCGCCAAGCCCGCGCATCCCCCCATCCGGCTCGCGCATCGCGACGGCCGCACCTGGCATGATCCCTCCGCCAGCGCCATGCTGACCCACGGCACGCCGTTGCCGCTCGCGGCCCCGCGGCCTTATGGCGCGGCCGTGATGTCGGCCATGGCCCGGCCGATGCAGGCCCCGGTTCCGTCGCACCGGCCCGTGATCTCGCGGGTCAGCACGTCGCTGCCCTCCCGTCCGCTGTTCGCGCCCGGCTATGTCACGCGGGCCTATGCCGCACCTGCCAACGGGCCGGTGGTCGGCTCCGCCCTTGGCGGCGGCCGCGCCGCGCTGCCGCCGCCGGTTCCCCTGGCCTGGGCGGAGTCGCAATGACGGAAGGCCCTCCGCCCGGCGCTCCCCCGCCTGACGGGCCGCCCCCGGGGGCCCGGCTGAGCAACCTGTCGATACGCGCCGACGGCGCCCCGGACCGGGGCGCCGTGCCGCGTATCGAGACGGTGCGGATCACTGCCCCCGATCTGGAGCGCCGGGCGGCGCTGGAGCTGACGCGCTCGCGCCTCGTGATCGCCGCCGGCGGGTTCTGCCTGCTGTTCGGCGCCGTGACCGCCAAGCTCGCCGGCGCCACCATCCTGTTCCCGATGCGGCCGAACAAGGCGCAGATCGCGCCGCTCGTCCCCCCCGATCCAGGACCGGAGTCGGATAAGCCCGAAGTCCTGAACATGCCGCATGTGCGGGCGACGATCACCGACCGCAACGGCGAGATCCTGGCGATCTCTCTGCCCACCGCGGCGCTGTTCGCCAATCCGCGCGAGATGATCGACCCGGCCGATGCGGCGCACCGGCTCAAATCCGTGCTGCCCCGGCTCGATGAGGATATGGCGCGCGCCCGCCTCACCTCCGGCCGGCAATTCGTGTATCTGGAGCGCCAGATCACGCCGCCGGAAGAGATCGCGATCAACGATCTCGGCATTCCCGGCATCTACTTCGAGCCGGGGGAGAAGCGGCGCTACCCGCTCGGCCGCGTGGCGGCGCAGGTGCTCGGCGGCGTCGATGTGGATAGCCGCGGCGTCGCCGGGGTGGAACGGTATTTCGACAAGCGCCTGCGCAACAACACCGATCCGCTGCACCTCTCGATCGACGTGCGCGTGCAGGCGGTCATGCGCGAAGAACTCGACCAGGCGAAAACCGAGTTCCAGGCGATCGGCGCCTGCGGCATCGTGATGGACGTGCGCACCGGCGAGGTGCTGGCCATGGTCAGCCTGCCCGATTACGACGCCAATGATTTCGGCGCGACTCCGCCGGACGATCGCTTCAACCGTGCCGTCACCGGCATGTTCGAGCCGGGCAGCACGTTCAAGCTGCAAACCGCGGCGATGGCGCTCGATTACGGTACCGCTCATATCTGGGACGAATTCGACGCCGCGCATCCGATCCATATCGGCCGCTTCACCATCACTGATTTCAAGGGCAAGAACCGCTTCCTCTATCTGCCGGAAGTGCTCGCCTACTCCTCCAATCTCGGCGCGGCGCATGTCGCGCTGACGGTGGGGTCGGAACGCCAGCGCACCTGGCTGAAGACGATGGGCATGTTCAGCCGGATCGGCGTGCAGTTGCCGGAGGCGGGGTTGCCGATCATTCCGCCCGCGAGCAACTGGAAGGATCCGACGGTGATGACGGTCGGGTTTGGCCACGGCATCGCCGTCTCGCCGCTGCATGTCGTGCGCGGCACGGCGGCGCTCGCCAATGGCGGCTACGTGCTGACTCCGACCATGCTTGCGCTGCCCCCTGACGCGCCGCCGCCGCAGGGCGTGCCGATGATGGCGAAATCGACCTCCGACACGGTCCGCAAGCTGATGCGCCTCGTCGTCACCAACGGCTACGGCAAGGCGGCGGACGTGCAAGGCTATTTCGTCGGCGGCAAGACCGGCACGGCGGAAAAGGTCGGCGCACACGGCTACAAGAAGCACACCAATGTCAGCGCCTTCATGAGCGTCTTCCCGATGAACGCGCCGCGCTACGCGGTCTATTTCATGCTCGACGAGCCGCACGGCAATGCCAGCACCGGCGGCTACTCGACCGCCGGCCAGGTGAGCGCGCCCGGCGCCGGGCGGGTCATCGCGCGCATCGCGCCCATGCTCGGCCTGTTCCCGGAGATCAAGAACTTCGACGAGATCCAGGCCTCGCTCGCGATCCCGCTGCAGCCGGGGCGCGGCAGCGGCGAGCCGACCGGCAACCCCGAGGCGATCCGCGCCTTCGCCGCGGCCACAGCTGCGGCCGCGGCCGCGATGAACGAGGAGGACGACGGCGTGCCGCCGCCGGCAGCCAAGCATCGCACCGCCAATACCCCCCTGCGCCACGAAGCCGCGTTCCGGGTCCCCGCTGATGACGCTGAATGAGATGATGCGCGCGGGCGAGATGCACGTCCCTCCCGGCTTCCGCGGCGGCGGTATCGCCATCACCGGCCTGACCGCCGATAGCCGCGCGGTGCGCCCCGGCACCTTGTTCGCCGCCCTGCCCGGCGCGCGCGTCGATGGCCGCGCCTTCATCGCCGACGCGGTGGCGCGCGGCGCCGCCGCCGTGCTCGCGCCGGTCGGCACGGAATGGCCGCCCGGCGTGCCGCCGCTGCCGCTGATCGAGGCTGCGGAGCCGCGCCTCGCCCTCGCCCGCATGGCCGCCGCCTTCGCCGGCGCGCAGCCGGAAACGGTGGTCGCCGTCACCGGCACCAACGGCAAGACCAGCACGGTCGATTTCCTGCGCCAACTCTGGACGCTCGGCGGCAAGCGCGCGGCGAGCCTCGGCACGCTCGGCCTTATCGGCCCGGACGGGCCGGAAGGCGGCAGCCTGACCACGCCCGACCCGGTGGCGCTCGCGCTGAGCCTCGCCGCCCTGGCGCGCAAGGGGGTGACGCACGCGGCGCTGGAAGCCTCCTCGCATGGGCTCGACCAGTACCGGCTGGATGGCGTGCGCCTCGCCGCGGCGGCGTTCAGTAATCTCACCCGAGACCACCTCGATTATCACGGCACCGAAAAAGCTTATCGCACTGCGAAGTTGCGTCTATTCACAGAACTGCTACCGCCGGGCGCTCACGCCGTGGTCAATGCCGACATGGACGGCGTGACCCTCGCGGCGCTGCGCGACATTGCCGCGCAGCGGCATCTGGACCTGCGCACCGTCGGCGAGGCCGGCACGACGCTCCGCCTGCTCCGCGCCATCCCGCGTCCGGACGGACAGGCATTGGAGATCGAGGCCGAGGGCGTCCGCCACACCGTGGAGATCGCCCTGCCCGGCCGGTTCCAGGCGGATAATGCCCTGCTCGCCGCCGCCCTGGCCGAGGCCACCAGCGGGCGCGACGTGTTCGACCGCCTGCCCCGCCTCGTCGGCGTGCGCGGCCGCATGGAGCGGGCCGCCACGCTGCCGAACGGTGCCGCGGCCTATGTCGATTACGCGCACACGCCGGACGCGCTCGCCCGCCTGCTCACCGCGCTGCGGCCGCATGCGCGCCGGCTGGTGGTGGTGTTCGGCGCCGGCGGCGACCGCGATCCGGGCAAGCGCCCGCTGATGGGCGAGGTGGCCGCCCGCCTCGCCGACACCGTCCTCGTCACCGACGACAATCCGCGCAGCGAGAAGCCGGCGGCGATCCGCGCCGCCATCCTCGCCGCCTGCCCTGGCGCGCGCGAGATCGGCGACCGCGCCCGGGCCATCGAAGCCGGGCTCGCGAGCCTTGGCCCCGGCGACGTGCTCGCCGTCGCCGGCAAGGGGCATGAACAGGGCCAGATCATCGGCGCCGAGACGATCCCGTTCGACGACGTCTCGGTGATCCGCGACCTCGTGGGGACCGCATGACGACGACCGACACCCCGCTCTGGACCGCGGACGCGCTGGAACGCGCGACAGGCGGCGTGATGACCACGCCGTTCCACGCCACCGGCGTTTCCATCGACACGCGCACGCTGCGGCCGGGCGATCTGTTCGTGGCGCTGCGCGGCGAGAACAGCGACGGCCACGCCCATGTCGCCGCCGCCTTCGAGCGCGGCGCGGCGGGCGCGCTCGTGCATCACCGTGACGGCCTGCCGGATGATGTCCCGCTGCTGATCGTCGGCGACACGCTGGAAGGGCTGCGCGCGCTCGCCGCCGCCGCGCGCACGCGCTTCACCGGCAAGGTCGTCGCGGTGACGGGCAGCGTCGGCAAGACCACGACCAAGGAGATGCTGCGCGTCATTCTCGGCGCGAGCGGCCGCACCCATGCCGCCGAGGCCTCCTACAACAATCATTGGGGCGTGCCGCTGACCCTCGCCCGCCTGCCGGCGGAGTTCGATTACTGCGTCGTCGAGATCGGCATGAACCATCCCGGCGAGATCGCGCCGCTCGCGCGCCTCGCCATGCCGGATGTCGCGGTGATCACCAGCGTCGAGGCGGCGCATATCGGCCATATGGGCAGCCTGGAAGCGATCGCCGAGGAAAAGGCGGCGGTGCTGCAAGGCCTGCCGCAAGGCGGCGCCGCGGTGCTGCCCGGCGACAGCCCGATGCTGCCATTGCTGTGGCGGCAGGCCGGCGAGGCCCGCGTCTTCACCTTCGGCGCCGAGTCGGGCGATTCGCATTTTTCCAGACTCAGCCTCGGGCCGGATGGCAGCACGATCGACGCGGTGATCGCCGGCGCCTCGGTGCACGTCCGACTCGGCGCCCCGGGGCGGCATATGGCGATGAACGCGCTCGCGGCCCTCGCCGCCGCGACGCTGCTCGGCGCGGATCTCACGCGCGGCGCGGCGGCGCTTGCCGGATTCGCACCGGTCGCGGGCCGTGGCGCGCGGCGCCCGATTCTCGGCGGCCAGGCCACGCTGCTCGATGAAAGCTACAACGCCTCCGGCGCCTCGGTGCGCGCCGCGCTGGCGGTGCTGCGCATGCTGCCGGCCCGGCGGCGACTCGTCGTGCTCGGCGACATGCGTGAACTCGGCGACCATGCGGAGCGGGAGCATCGCGCCCTCGCCCGCGCTGTGGAGGAATCGGCTGATCTGCTATTCGCCTGTGGCCCGCACATGGGTTATCTTTTCGATGAAATCGATCCAAGTCACCGCGGCGGATTCGCCATGAATTCGGAGGAGCTGGCGCCGCTGGTCGTGGCGGCGATCGCTCCAGGTGACGCAATCCTGGTCAAGGGCAGCCTGGGCAGCCGCATGAGCGCGGTGGTCCGGGCGCTCGAAGTAAGAGCGGATTAATGCTGTATATTCTTTCCCGTCCGCTCGCGGACCAATTCTTTCTGTTCAATCTGTTTCGCTACATCACCTTCCGCTCGGGCGCCGCGTGCATGACAGCGCTCGTGGTCAGCTTCTGGCTTGGCCCGAGGGTGATTCGCTGGCTGAAATCCGTGCAGCGCGGCGGGCAGCCGATTCGCGAGGACGGACCGGAGCGGCATCTGATCGAGAAGAAGGGCACGCCGACGATGGGCGGCGTGCTGATTCTCTCGGCCCTGCTCATCTCCACGCTGCTCTGGGCGGATCTGCGCAACGGCTATCTGTGGGCCGTGCTGTTCTGCACGTTCGGCTACGGCGCGATCGGCTTCGCGGATGATTACATGAAGCTGTCCCGGCGCAACACGAAGGGCGTCTCGCCGCGTGGCAAGCTGGTCGGCCAGCTCGGCATCGGCCTCATTTCCGGCATCTGGATCAGCTGGCTGACGCATGGGTCGCTCGGCACCGGGCTCGCGCTGCCGGTGTTCAAGGACGTGTTGATTCCGCTCGGCTTCCTGTTCCCGGTCTTCGCGATGCTGGTGATGCTCGGCAGCTCGAATGCGGTGAATCTCACCGACGGACTCGACGGACTCGCCATCGTGCCGACGATCATCGCCTGCGGCGTGTTCGCGCTGATCGCCTATCTGGTCGGCAATCATGTGTTCGCCGACTATCTGCAACTGCATCACGTGCCGGGCGTGGGCGAACTCTGCGTGTTTCTCTCCGCGCTGATCGGCGCCGGACTTGGCTTCCTGTGGTTCAATGCGCCGCCGGCGGCCGTGTTCATGGGGGATACGGGCAGCCTCGCGCTGGGCGGCGCGCTCGGCGCAGCCGCCGTTGCCACCAAGCACGAAATCGTTCTCGCGATCGTTGGCGGATTGTTCGTTGTCGAGACAATCTCCGTCATCATTCAGGTGTTCTGGTACAAGCGCACCGGACGCCGCGTTTTCCTGATGGCGCCGTTGCACCACCATTTCGAGAAGAAAGGCTGGCAAGAACCGACCATCGTCATCCGTTTCTGGATTATCTCCATGATCCTCGCCCTTTTTGGCCTCGCGACGCTGAAAATACGATGAACGGATTCCCGCGATCCCTGTTCGCCGGTGCCCGTTTCGCCATTGTCGGCCTCGGCCGCAATGGCCTGCCGGCGGCACGCGCCCTTGCCGGCATGGGCGCGGAGGTGATCGCGTGGGACGATCAGCCGGCGGCACGCGAGGCCGCCGCGCAAGAGGGCTTCACGGTGCGCGAGCCCACGATGGCAGGGCTTGACGCGCTCATTCTCTCCCCCGGCATCCCGCATCGCCTGCCACGTCCGCACAGGCTCGCTCAGACGGCGGCGGAGGCGGGCGTGCCGATTCTTTCGGACGCGGATCTGCTGTACCAGGCGGTGCGCCGGGCCGGCTCCGGCGCACGCTTCGCCGGCATCACCGGCACCAACGGCAAATCCACCACCACCGCCTTGCTCGCGCATATCCTGACCACCGCGGGCATCCCCAATGCCGCTGGCGGCAATCTCGGCCCCGCCGCCCTGGCCTTGCCGCTCCTGCATCAGGATGGCGTGTACGTTTTGGAAATGTCCTCCTATATGTTGGAGAGACTCGCGGCTTTGCGCTTCGATGCAGCCGCCATGCTCAATCTCAGCGCCGACCATATCGACCGCCACGGCGACATGCGCGGTTACGCGCGGGCCAAGCGGGCGATCTTCGACCGGCAACGGGCTGAGGATACGGCGATCATCGGCATTGACGACGCGGACAGCCGGGCGCTCGCCGCCACGCTCGGCCGCCCTGTGATCCGTATTTCAGGCGAACAGCCGGCCGACGTGTCCGGCGGACAGCCGGCAGACGTGTATTGCGCGGACGGCATCCTGCGCGACCGCACCGGCAAGCTGCTCGCCATGGCGGAGGCGCGCGCCCTGCCCGGCGCGCACAACGCCCAGAACGCCGCTGCCGCCGCGGCCCTCGCCACCGCGCTCGGCGTGAAGCGGGAAGCGATCGCCGCCGGCATCGCCTCCTTCCCCGGCCTCGCCCACCGCCAGCAGCTCGTCGCCGCCACCGGCGGCATCCGCTTCATCAACGACAGCAAGGCGACCAACGCCGACGCCGCCGCGCGCGCCCTCGCCTGCCATGACCGCCTGATCTGGATCGCCGGCGGCGTCGCCAAGGAAGGCGGTATCGCGTCGCTCGCCGCGTATTTCCCGCGCATCGCGCACACGCTGCTGATCGGCCGCGACGCGCCGCTCCTCGCCGAAACCCTCGCCGCGCACGGCGCGCCCTTCACCATCGTCGAGACGCTGGAGTGCGCCGTCCCCGCCGCGCTGGCGGCGGCGCGGCAGGGCGGCGCGGACGTGGTGCTGCTCTCCCCCGCATGCGCGAGCTTCGATCAGTTCAGCGGCTTCGAGGCGCGCGGCGACCGATTCGCCGCCCTCGCCGCCGCGCTCGCGCCAAACGCCGCCCCCCAAGCCGCACTGACCCGGGAGGCGCCGTGATGCCCGTGCTCTCCCGCGCCGATACCTCGCAGCTCGGCCGCTGGTGGTGGACGGTGGATCGCTGGACGCTGTTCGCCATCGGGACGCTGATCGGCTTCGGCTACGTGCTGATGCTGGCGGCGAGCCCCGCCGTGGCGGAACGAATCGGCCAGTCGCGGGATATGTTCATCCTCAAGCAGGTGGTGTTCCTCGCCATCGCCAGCGCGATCGTGGTCGGCGTTTCCCTGCTGTCGCCGCGCGGGATTCGCCGCCTCGCCCTGGGCGGTTGCGTCATCGCCCTGGGGCTGACGGCGCTGACGCTCGTGCACGGCGTCGAGATCAAGGGCGCCCGCCGCTGGATCGCCTTGCCGGGGCTCTCGCTCCAGCCGAGCGAGTTCCTCAAGCCGTGCTTCGCCGTGGTCACCGCCTGGCTGTTGTCGGAAGCAAAACGATCGGAGCGATTCCCGGGGCGCGTCCTCGCCTTCTGCGGTTTCGGCCTGATCCTCCTGCTGCTGAAATCGCAGCCGGATATCGGCATGTTGACCGTGGTCACGGCGGTCTTCTTTGCCCAGCTCTTCCTCGATGGACTCAATCTGTTCGCGGTCGCCGTTGGCGCCGCTTCGATCGTCGTCGCCGCGATCGGCGCCTACACCTTCTTCCCGCATGTGCGCAGCCGGGTGACGCGCTTCCTCCACCCGAATGTCGGCGACCACTACCAGGTGGACATGTCGCTGGAAGCCTTCGGCAATGGCGGGCTGCTCGGGCGCGGTCCCGGCGAGGGACGCGTCAAGGATTTGCTGCCGGACGCCCACGCCGATTTCGTCTACGCCGTTGCCGGCGAGGAATTCGGCATGCTCATCTGCCTGCTGATTCTCGGCGTGTTCGCATTCATCGTGCTGCGCGGCCTGCTGCGTCTGCTGAAGGAAACGGATGAGTTCATCATTCTCGGCGCGAGCGGCCTCATCACCGGGTTCGGATTGCAGGCCTTCGTGAATATGGCTTCTTCCTTGCATTTGATCCCGACCAAAGGCATGACCCTCCCGTTCATTTCCTATGGTGGATCTTCCGCGATGTCGGTCGCGCTCGGCATGGGCATGCTGCTCGGCCTGACGCGCCGGCGCACGCACGGAGACCGGGCATGAGAGGCCCCGAGGTGCGCCCGATCGTCATCGCCGCCGGCGGTACCGGCGGACATTTCTTCCCGGCCGAGGCGCTCGCCGCCGCCCTGATCGCGCGCGGCCACCGGATCGTGCTGATGACCGATCAGCGCGCCGCCGCCCGGCTCGACCAGCCCGGCGCCGCCGGCAGCTTCGCCGGGCGCGAACGCCACGTCCTGCCCGGCGCCGGCATCGCCGGGCGCGGCCCCTGGCGCGGCCTGCGCGCCGGCCTCGCCTTGTGCGCCGGCACGCTGCGCGCCCGCCGCCTGCTCACCCGGCTGAACGCGGCGGCGGTGGTCGGCTTCGGCGGCTATCCCTCGGTGCCGCCGATCCTCGCCGCCTCCCTGCTCCGCGCCCGCCCGGTTTCCGTGCTGCATGAACAGAACGCCGTGCTCGGCCGCGCCAATCGCTGGCTCGCCCGCCGCGCCGACGTGCTCGCGCTCGGCTTCGCCGGCACCGCCCGGCTGCCTGCGGGCGTCCCGGCCGTCGTCACCGGCAATCCGGTGCGGCCGGCGATCATGACGCTCGCCGCGCATCCCTACACACCGTTCGCCGCGCATCCCGACGCGACGCCGGATGACCGGATCGCGCTGTTCGTCGTCGGCGGCTCGCTCGGCGCGCGGGTGTTCAGCGATGTGGTGCCGGCGGCGCTCGCCCTGCTGCCCGCGAAGCTGCGCGCCCGCCTCTCCGTCACCCAGCAATGCCGGGCGGAGGATCTCGACCGGGTGCGCGCCGCCTATGCCGCGTCCGGCATCGCCGCCACGCTCGCGCCCTTCTTCAACGACATCGCCGCCCAGCTCGCGCACGCGCATCTCGTCATCGCCCGCGCCGGCGCCTCCACCGTGGCGGAGCTGGCGGTCGCCGGCCGCCCCGCCATCCTGGTGCCGCTGCCGGGCGCGATCGACGACCACCAGACCGCCAATGCCCGCGCCCTCGCCGCCGGCGGCGGCGCCGTCATCATCGCGCAACCGGCCTGCACGCCGGATGGCCTCGCCGAGCGCGTCGGCGCGCTGCTCGCCGACCCGGCGGCGCTCGCCCGCGCCGCCGCTTCCGCCGCCGCGCAGGGCCGCGCGGATGCCGCCGCCCGGCTCGCCGATCTCGTCGAAACCCGTATCGCCCGCGCCAGACCCGCTGCGGCAGCCCAGGAGACCCGCGCATGAGGGCGTTACCGCTCGGCATTGGCACCATCCATTTCGTCGGCATCGGCGGCATCGGCATGTCCGGCATCGCCGAGGTGCTGCACACGCTCGGCTATTCCGTGCAGGGCAGCGACATCTCGGACAACGCCAATGTGCGCCGCCTGCGCGAGGCCGGCATTTCGGTGATGGTCGGGCATGACGCCGCCAATCTGCGCGACGCGAGGGTGGTGGTCGTCTCCACCGCCGTGCGCGCGGATAATCCGGAAGTGGTGGCCGCGCGCCACCGGCTGATCCCGGTCGTGCGCCGCGCCGAGATGCTGGCGGAACTGATGCGCCTGCGCTGGGCGATCGCGGTCGGCGGCACGCATGGCAAGACCACGACGACAAGCCTGATCGCCTCGGTGCTGGAAGCGGCGCGGCTCGATCCCACCGTGATCAACGGCGGCATCATCGAGGCCTACGGCACCAACACGCGACTCGGCTCCGGCGACTGGATGGTGGTGGAGGCCGATGAGAGCGACGGCAGCTTCCTGCGCCTGCCCGCCGTCATCGCCGTCGTCACCAACATGGACCCCGAGCATCTGGACCACTGGGGCACGGCGGAGGCGATGGTCGCGGGCTACGACCAGTTCGTCGCCAACATCCCGTTCTACGGTTTCGCCGTGCTCTGCATCGACCATCCCGGCGTGCAGCAGATGATTCCGCGCCTCTCCGACCGGCGCATCATCACCTACGGCTTCTCGCCCCAGGCGGATGTGCGGGCGGAGAAGCTCGTCGCCGACAAGCTCGGTGCCACCTTCGAGGTCATGGTCACCGACCGCGCGCACAACCGCACGCGGCGCATGGGGCCGTTCCGCCTGCCGATGCTCGGGCAGCACAATGTGCAGAACGCGCTCGCCGCGGTCGCGGTCGGCGTCGAGATGGAGATCGACGACGCGACGCTGCGCAGCGCCTTCGCCAGCTTCCGCGGCGTGAAGCGGCGCTTCACCCGCACCGGCGAGGCCGGCGGCATCACCGTCATCGACGAGTACGGCCATCATCCGGTGGAGAGCGCCGCGGTGCTGAAGGCGGCGCGGCAGGCCGGGGCGCGCAACGTCATCGCCGTGGTGCAGCCGCACCGCTATTCCCGCCTCGCCACGCTGTTCAACGAGTTCTGCACCTGCATGAACGACGCCGGCACGGTGATCGTGGCGGATGTCTATGCCGCCGGCGAAACGCCGCTCGAAGGCGTGAACCGCGACGCGCTGGTCGATGGGCTGCGCGCCCGCGGGCATCGCAGCGTGGTGCCGCTGCCGGCGCCGGAGATGCTCGCCGAGATGGTGCACGCCATCGCCAAGCCGGGCGACTACGTCGTCTGCCTCGGCGCCGGCACCATCACCAACTGGGCGCAGGCCCTGCCGGGCGAACTGGCCCGGCTGCAACGTCCGAGCGGCGTCGCATGATGAAGGCCGAGATCCTCCCCTCCGCGCCGCCCGGCATCGCGGAAACGACGCCGTCGCAGCTGGCCTCCACGCTGCCGCCCCTGCGCGGCCGTGTGGAGACCGGGGCGCCGCTCGCCCCCTTCACCTGGTTCCGCGTCGGCGGGCCGGCGGAGGCGCTGGTGCGGCCGGCTGACGCGGAGGATCTCGCCGCCTTCCTCGCTGCCCTGCCGCTCGACATACCGGTGACGGTGATCGGCGCCGCCTCCAACCTGATCGTGCGCGATGGCGGGGTGCGGGGCGTGGTGATCCGCCTCGCCCGCGGCTTCAGCAAGATCGTGGCTGAGCCGGACGGCATCATCGCCGGCGCTGCCTGCCTGGACGCCACCGTCGCCGAGCACGCGGCGGAGGCGGGGCTCACCGGGCTCGAATTCCTCTCCGGCATTCCGGGCACGATCGGCGGCGCCGCGGCGATGAATGCCGGGGCCTATGCCGGCGACGTCGCCGCCTGCCTGGACTGGGCGGAGATCCTCACCCGCTCCGGCGAGCTGCGCCGCCTGCGCGCGGACGAACTCGGCTTCGGCTACCGCCAGGCGGCGCTGCCGGCGGAATCCGTGGTGGTGCGCGCCCGCTTCCGCGCCCGGCCGGGCGAGACGGCCACCATCGCCGCCCGCATGGCGCAGATCCGCGCCGCCCGCGAGGCGACGCAGCCGGTCCGAGCCCGCACCGGCGGCTCCACCTTCCGCAACCCGCCGGACATGAAGGCCTGGGAGCTGATCGACGCCGCCGGCTGCCGCGGCCTCACCCTCGGCGGCGCGCAGGTGAGCGAGAAGCACTGCAACTTCCTGCTCAATACCGGAAGCGCCACCGCCGCCGACCTGGAAGGGCTGGGCGAGGAGGTGCGCCGCCGCGTGCTGGCCGCCTCGGGCGTGTCGCTGCACTGGGAGATCAAGCGCATCGGCGTCCCGGCCGACAAGCCCGTCGCCGTGCCGGGCGACGGGAAGGAGAGCCAGGCATGACGCGGGTCGCGGTCCTCTATGGCGGCCTCTCCTCGGAACGCGAGGTCAGCCTCGTCTCCGGGCAACAGGTGATCAAGGCGCTCGGCGCGACCGGGTTCGAGGTGGTCCCGGTCGAGGCCGGGCCGGATCTCGGCGCGATGCTGGCCGCCCTCGCCCCCGCCAGCGGCCCGCGCCCGGATGTGGTGTTCAACGCCCTGCATGGCCGCTTCGGCGAGGACGGCGCGATCCAGGGCGTGCTCGACTGGCTCGGCATCCCCTACACCCATTCCGGCCTGCTGGCCTCGGCCACCGCCATGGACAAGGCGCAGGCCCGCGCCGTGTTCGAGGCCGCCGGTCTGCCGGTGGCGCGCGGCCGGGTGGTGAGCCGGGCGGACCTCGCCGCCGCCGACCCGCTGCCCCGCCCCTACGTGGTCAAGCCGGTCAACGAGGGCTCCTCGGTCGGCGTCTTCATCCTGCGCGAGGGCGACAACCGGCGCGAGACGCTGGCCCGCGACTGGCCGTTCGATGGCCCGATCCTGGTCGAGGACTACATCCCCGGCCGCGAGCTGACCGTCGGCGTGCTCGGCGACCGCCCCCTCACCGTCACCGAGATCGAGGCGGCGCACGCCTTCTACGATTACGAGAGCAAATACGCGGCCGGCGGCTCGCGCCATGTGCTGCCGGCACGCATCCATCCGGCGGCGCATGCGCGGGCGCTGGAGATCGCGCTGGCGGCGCATCGCGCCCTCGGTTGCCGCGGCGCCTCGCGCGCCGATTTCCGCTACGACGACACGGCGGGCGAGCCTGGACGGCTCGTGCTGCTGGAAGTGAACACCCAGCCGGGCCTCACCCCGACCTCGCTGCTGCCGGAACAGGCGGCGCATTGCGGCATCGACTTTCCCGCGCTCTGCGCCTGGATGGTGGAGAACGCCGCATGTCGCGCATAGCCCCGCCGCGCACCAGCAACGCCAAGGACCGGCCGACGCGCTGGCGATTGCTGCTGCGCCGCCAGCGGCGGCTGTTCGGCCCGGCGGTGCTCGGCCTCGTCGGGTTCGTCGGGGTGATGACGGCGATGGTCGCGAGCCACTCCTCGGACCAGGTGGGCGGCCGGCTACCCGGCTTCGATGACGGCATCGCCCGCGCGCTCGGCCTCAAGGTGCGCGACATCGTGGTGGAAGGCCGTGTCAACACGCCGGAGCCGCTGCTGCGCGAGGCGATCGGCGTCTCCGCCGGCGACCCGATCCTCGGCTTCTCCGTCGAGGGCGCGCGGCAGCGGATCGAGAGCCTCTCCTGGGTGCAGCACGTCGCCGTCGAGCGCCGCCTGCCCGGTACCATCGTCGTGCAGATCACCGAGCGCCGCCCCTTCGCCATCTGGCAGACCCAGGGCCGCTTCGTGCTGATCGACCGCGACGGCCAGGTGGTCGCCGACGAGGATGTCGCCGCCTTCGCCGAACTGCCGCTCGTCGTCGGCACCGGTGCGCCGGAACAGGCGGCCGCGCTGATCGACACGCTCGACACCGCGCCGGAGATCAAGAACCGCATCGCCGCGGCCGTGCGGGTCGGCCAGCGCCGCTGGAACCTGCAGCTCAGGAACCACCTGACCGTGCTGCTGCCCGAGGGCCATGTGCCGGAAGCCCTGGCGCGCCTCACGGAGCTGCAAACCACGCAATCCCTGCTCGACCGGCCGCTCGCCGTGGTCGATCTGCGCCTGCCGGACCGTCTGGTGGTGCGCGCCTCCCTGCCCGTGCCTCCACCGCCACACCCCATCGGTCCCAAGAGGGCGACATGACCAGCATGTCCCGCCGAGGCCTGTCCGCCTTGCCGCCGCCCCCGGGGTCGCCCACCGGCGTGCCCCCCACCGGGCCGGAGTCGTCCTACCGCCCGCGCGGCGGCCGCACCGGCCCGTTCGGGGTGCTCGACATCGGCAGCACCAAGGTCACGTGCCTGATCGGGCGGACCGAGAGCGACGGGCGGCTGCGCGCCCTCGGCTGCGGCTTCACCCGCTCGCGCGGCGTCCGCGCCGGCGGCATCACCGATCTCGACGAGGCGGAGCGGGCGATCCGCACCGCGGTCGGCCAGGCCGAGGACATGGCCGATCTCCGCCTCGCCCGCGTCACCGTCAACCTCTCCTGCGGCCAGCCGGAAAGCCGCCTGTTCAACGTGCAATGGCCGGTCGGCGGCCGCGAGGTGGTGGAGGCGGATGTGCGCCGCGTGGTGCAGGAAGGCCGCGCCCGCGCCCAGAGCGAGGGGCGGGAGACGATCCACGCCCTGCCGCTCAGCTTCGCGGTGGACGTGACCGCCGGCGTCGCCGATCCGCGCGGCCATCATTGCGAGCAGCTCAGCGCCCGCCTGCATGTGGTGGACGCCGCGTCGATGGCGCTGCGCAATCTCGGCGCCGCGGTGGAACGCTGCGACCTCATGATCGGCGAGCTGGTCTCGGCGCCCTTCGCCGCCGGGCTTTCCGCCCTGGTGGAGGACGAACGGGAACTCGGCGCGACGGTGGTGGACATGGGCGGCGGCACCACCAGCCTCGCCGTGTTCGCCGAGGGCCAGTTGCTGCACACGGCGCATCTGCCGCTCGGCGGCCTGCACGTGACGCGGGATATCGCCGGCATGCTCTCCACGCCGCTCGACAGCGCCGAGCGGCTCAAGATCATGTATGGTAACGCGCATGCGAGCCCGGATGACGAGCGCGAGATCCTGCCGGTGCCGCTGATCGGCGAGGCGGAGCATCATTTCGCCAAGGTCCCGCGCAGCACTGTCGTCGGCATCATCAAGCCGAGACTTGAGGAGACCTTCGAACTGCTGCGCGACCGATTGGACGGCGCCGGGCTCGGGCGCGCCGGCCAAAGCCGGGTGGTCCTCACCGGCGGCGCGAGCCAACTGGCCGGGGCGCGCGACCTCGCCCAGCGCGTGCTGGACCGGCCGGTGCGGCTGGGGCGGCCCTTCGGCTTACGGGGATTGCCGGAGGCCGTCTCCGCCCCTGGTTTCGCGGTCGCCGCCGGGCTACTCGCCTGGGCCGCCGGCGACGGCCGTGCCCTGCACGACATCGACCTTGAGACGGAACGGCCGACCGGCCTGATCCATCGCATCGTCGCCTTCTTCCGGGAGCGCCTGTGATGCTCCTGCGCCAAACGCCTTCCGCTTCATCCACGACTCGGTTGCCCATGGGGGGAATTCACCGATGACACTCAACCTGACGATCCCGCAGCAGATGCACACGGACTTCACCCCGCGCATCACCGTCATCGGCGTGGGTGGCGGCGGCACCAACGCGGTCGACAACATGATCGCGCTCAACCTCGCGGGCGTCGATTTCGTCGTCGCCAACACCGACGCGCAGCAGCTGATGCACAGCAAGGCGGATCGCCGCATCCAGCTCGGCCCGCATCTGACGCAGGGCCTCGGCGCCGGCGCGAAGCCGGAGATCGGCCGCGCCGCCGCCGAGGAAGCGGCGGATGAGCTGGTCCGCCAGCTCGAGGGCGCGCACATGGTGTTCATCACCGCCGGCATGGGCGGCGGCACCGGCACCGGCGCCGCCCCGGTCATCGCCCGCATGGCGCGCGAGCGCGGCATCCTCACCGTCGGCGTCGTCACCAAGCCGTTCTCGTTCGAGGGCGGGCGGCGCGCCAAGGCGGCGGATACCGGCATCACCGAGCTGCAGCAATACGTCGATACGCTGATCGTCATCCCGAACCAGAACCTGTTCCGCCTCGCCAATGAGCGGACCGGCTGGAAGGAGGCGTTCAAGATGGCCGACCACGTCCTCTACATGGGCGTGCGCGGCGTGACCGACCTGATGATGGCGCCCGGCCTCGTGAACCTCGACTTCGCCGATATCCGCACGGTGATGGCCGAGATGGGCAAGGCGATGATGGGCACCGGCGAGGCCGAGGGCGAGAACCGCGCCATCCGCGCCGCCGAGGCCGCGATCAGCAACCCGCTGCTGGAGGACACCAGCATGGCCGGCGCCCGCGGCCTGCTGATCAACATCACCGGCGGCGAGGACATGACGCTGTTCGAGGTGGATCAGGCCGCGAACCGCATCCGCGAGGAAGTGGCCGAGGACGCCAACATCATCTTCGGCTCGGCGATCGACGAGGGCCTGTCCGGCCGGGTGCGCGTCTCGGTGGTGGCGACCGGCATCGACACGCCGGCGCCGCATTACGCCGAGGCACAGCAGGAGCGGCCGCGCCTCGTCGCGGTGGGTGGCGGCGCGATGCCGGCCGGGGCGCAGCCGCCGGTGACTACGGGCGCTCCGGCCCAGGCCGCGGCGCCGGTGTCGATGAATCCGGCGCAGGTCTTCGCGGCCCGCGCCGCCGAGGCGCAGGCCGCGGCACAGCCGGCGCCGAACCCGGCCGCCGCGTCGCTGCAGGCGGCCACCCGCCCGGCTCCGGCCGCGCCGAAGCCGAGCGCCGCGCCGCGCAGCAGCATCCTGTTCAACGAGCCCCCCGCGCAGCCGGCCCAGCCGGCCGCGCCCGCGCGTTCCCCGCGCTCGCTGTTCGGCATCGTCACCGGGCGGACGAACCGGGCCGCGGCCGGAACCACCCAGGTCGCCGAGCCGGCCCGGGCGGAGCCGCAGATGGCCGGGGTCGCGCAGGCGCCGCAGCATTACCATGAGCAGCCGGCCCGGATGGCGCCGGCCGACGAGATGGGGCTGGAAATCCCGGCCTTCCTGCGCCGCCAGTCTTCCTGACCACGGCGTTCGGGGTTCGTCCCCGAACCAGACCGTGATCGGGTCAGTTAACCTGATCCGACCACGGTCTGGCACCTTGTTTTGAGAGCACGATTCACGCTTTCCGGCTGTCAGCCTCAAGCGATCGCGCTCCGGCCGACAATGCTGATCAGGGCGGGGCCGCCATGGCGACCCCGCCCTTTTCGCGCCGCAATCCCCGGGCAGACTTATATTGCGGCGCTGTGCACCCGCAAAATTTGCAGCCTTTTCAATGGACTACAGAGAAACATTCAGCAATAATCATTGACTCGCACCCCTCCCGGCCAGGCTCTAACTCTGTCCTGGGCCGGACCACCCCGCGCCCCGCCGCCTCGTGGCGAGAACGTTGCACGATGGAGAGAGTGGCGCGATGGACGGATACGCCGACCCCCTGATGCTCGAATCTCCGGCCGCGCCGCAGCGGACCCTCCGATCGACGATCGGCTGCGTCGGCGTCGGCCTGCATTCCGGGCGGCGCACCAACCTGACGCTCCGCCCGGCCCCGGCTGGCGCCGGCATTGTCTTCCACCGCACCGATCTCGGCGCCGACATCCCCGCGCGGTTCGACGCGGTGGTGGATACCCGCCTCTGCACCGTCCTCGCCAATCCCGCCGCTCCCGACATCCGCATCGGCACGGTGGAGCATGTCCTGGCGGCGCTGCATGGTTGCGGCATCGACAACGCGGTGATCGAGGTGGACGGGCCGGAAGTCCCGGTGCTGGACGGCTCGGCGGCGCCGTTCGCGTTCCTGATCGATTGTTGCGGCGCCGTGGAACAGGACGCGCCGCGGCCGGAAATCGAGATCCTGCGCCCCATCCGGGTGGAGGACGGCGCGGCCTCCGCCGAACTGCGCCCGGGCGGCAGCGGCTTCGACATGGCCCTCGGCATCGCGTTCGACGCCGCCGCCATCGGCCGGCAGGCCTATTCGCTGCGGCTGACCGAGCGGAGCTTCCGCGCCGAGCTGGCCGCCGCCCGCACCTTCACCCTGGCCTCGGAGATCGCGGCGGCGCGCCAGGCCGGCCTCGCCCGCGGCGGCAGCCTGGACAATGCCGTGGTGGTCGATGGCGACCGCGTGCTCAACCCCACCGGCCTGCGCATGCCGGACGAATTCGTCCGCCACAAACTGCTGGACGCGGTCGGCGATCTCTCCCTGGCCGGCGCCCGGCTGCGCGGCCGCTTCGTGGCGCAGCGTTCCGGCCACAGGCTGAACAACCTGCTCCTGCGCGCCTTGTTCGCCGATGCCTCGGCCTGGCGTCCTGTCCCGGTCGCGCAGGCCGGCTGGACCGCTCTCACCACCGCCCCGGCCGCCTGGGCCGCCTGATACCCGTCCGGTTTTGTCCGGCTCCGGCACGTCCAGGCGCGTTTATCCCGCTTCCCCCGGGCGGCCCCGCCTTTCCGGCGGCTGGCGGCGTGATATAACCATTCCGGGCTTGCAGCACCGGCCGGATCGCCGGATCTCTGTCGCGCGACGTGAACGAACCATCCCGTCCGATTCGCGCGGCCAGAGGCTGGCCGCATGAGGTGCATGGCGGGGCTATTGAGGTTTCTCGGATGACATTGACCGTTTCGCTCCGCCGCTCAGGGCTCTGCCTGGCCGTGCTCACCCTCCTCGCCGGATGCCAGACGGTCGATTCCGTCATGCCCTGGGGCGGGAGCGGGAGCGGGAGCAAGAGCGATCCCGACCAATCGGTGGAAGACCGCATCAAGAAGCAGGACGCGAACACGGTCACGGCGCAGCAGCTGTATAATAACGGCATCGATGCGCTGAACGAGAAGAACTACTCCCTGGCCGTCAAGCAGTTCGACCAGGTGCAGCAGAACTTCCCGTATTCGCCCTGGGCGGTGAATGCCGAGCTGATGGAAGGCTACGCCGAGTATAAGCGTCAGCAATACACCGAGGCGGTGTCGCAGCTTGATCGCTTCATCCAGCTGCACCCGACGCATAAGGACATCGCCTACGCCTACTACCTGCGCGCCCTCTGCTATTACGAGCAGATCGCCGACATCCAGCGCGACCAGAAGACCACCCAGGACGCGATGAACGCGTTGCAGGAAGTGGTGAACCGCTTCCCGGGCAGCGCCTATGCCCGCGACGCCCGCCTGAAGATCGACCTCTGCCGCGACCACCTCGCCGGCAAGGAGATGGAGGTCGGCCGCTTCTATGAGAAGCAGCACCTCTACGGCGCCGCCATCGGCCGCTTCCAGCGCGTGGTGGATGATTTCCAGACCACCAACCATGCGCCCGAGGCGCTGCACCGGCTGACCGAGGTGTATCTGCGACTCGGCCTCAAGGACCAGGCGAAGAAAACCGCCTCGGTGCTGGCCTACAACTATCCGGGCAGCCCGTGGTACGCCGATAGCTGGAACGACCTGGTCGATGCGGGTGCCGTCACGGGCGAGGAAAAGCCCGTGCGCAACACCGGGCAGGGCTTCTTCTCCCGCGCGTTCGGCTGGATCTTCTGACCGCGACGGGCGCGCCCCCGAGGCGACGCGGCCCCATGCCAGCAGACCTCGCCCGGCCGGCGCCGCGCGGCGCCGCCTTCCCGCCGTCCCGGCCCCTCCGCCGGCGCGCCGCCGCCGGGCGCGGCGGTGGACAGAGCGAATCGGGTTCTGTTCTATCCGCCCCATGCTGACCGCGCTCTCGATACGCGATGTGGTGCTGATCGAGCGCCTGGATCTCGCCTTCGGCGCCGGCCTCACGGTGCTGACCGGCGAGACCGGCGCCGGCAAATCCATCCTGCTCGACAGCCTCGGGCTCACCCTTGGCAACCGGGCGGAGCAGGGCCTGGTGCGCACCGGCGCGGATCAGGCCTCGGTCGCCGCCCGATTCTCCCTCGCCGCCGACCATCCGGTGCATGCCCTGCTGCGCGAGCAGGGTATCGGCGACGAGGATGAGCTGGTTCTCCGCCGCGTGGTGACGAAGGACGGACGCTCCCGCGCCTATATCAACGACCAGCCGGTCGGCGCCGCCCTGCTGCGCCGCGCCGGCGCGCTGCTGGTCGAGGTGCAGGGGCAGCACGACCAGATGGGCCTCGCCGACCCGGCCACCCATACCACCCTGCTCGACGCCTATGGAGTCCCCCCGGCGCTCCGCGCCCGCGTCGCCGAATGCCACCGCGCCTGGCGCGCGGCGGAGCGCGACCTCGCCGCCGCGCGCGAGGCCATCGCCGAGGCGCGGCGCGAGGAGGACTGGCTGCGCCATACGGTGGAGGATCTCGCCGTCCTCGCCCCGGAGGAGGGCGAGGAGGACGCGCTGGCCGCCGAGCGCCAGCGCCTGCAACAAGGCGAGCGCCGCGCCGAGGCGATCGCCGCCGCCCTGGCCGAGATCGCCCCGCGCGACCGCCGCAATGCCGGCCCCGCCGCCGCCTTGCGCGCCGCCGCCCGGGCGCTGCAACGCCTGATCCCGCCGCAACAGGCGCCGGACGCGCCGAACCCTGTCGCCCCGGCCCTGGCCGCGCTGGAACGGGCGGAGGAGGCGCTGGCCGAGGCCGAGACACTGCTGGCCCGGCTCGGCGCCGAGGCGGAAACCGATCCGCGCCTGTTGGAGCGGGCGGAGGAGCGCCTGTTCGCCCTGCGTGCCGCGGCCCGCAAGCACGCGATCGCGGTCGCCGAACTGCCCGGCCTGCTCGCGACCCTGCGCGCCCGGCTCGGCGCGCTGGAAACCGGCGCCGCCGAAATCGACGCCCTGGAAACCGCCGCCGCCACCGCCCGCGCCGCCTATGCCGACTCGGCCGCCGCGCTCTCCGCCGCCCGGCGCGAGGCCGCCGCCCGGCTGGAAGCGGCGGTGATGCGCGAACTGCCGCCGCTCCGGCTCGACAAGGCCCGCTTCTTCGTCGAGGTGACGCCGCTCGACGAAGCCGCCTGGGGCGCGGACGGTGCCGACCAAGCGCGCTTCCTGATCGCCACCAATCCTGGCCAGGCGCCGGGGCCGCTCGGCCGCGTCGCCTCCGGCGGCGAGCTCTCCCGCCTGATGCTGGCGCTGAAGGTGGTGCTGGTCAGCGGCTCGCCGGTGCCGACGCTGGTGTTCGACGAGGTGGATAGCGGCGTCGGCGGCGCCACCGCGGCGGCGGTCGGCGACCGGCTCGCCCGCGTGGCGCGGGACGTGCAGGTGCTGGTCGTCACCCATAGCCCGCAAGTCGCCGCGCGCGGGGCGGCGCATCTGCGCGTCGCCAAGCACAGCCGCGACGGTCGCACGGAGACGGATGTTACGGCGCTCGACGCCCTGGCGCGGCGCGAGGAAATCGCCCGCATGCTGGCCGGCGAGACGATCACCGAAGCGGCGCGGGCGGCCGCCGATAGTCTGCTCGGGGCGGTGTGAAGGCCAGGGGCTCTGCCCCTGGACCCCGCCAAAGGCATAACCTTTGGAATCCATTACTTAAAAGTATTGGGGGTCTGGGGCCTCAAGGCCCCAG
>DATJWY010000085.1:0-2198 GCA_035500775.1 Acetobacteraceae bacterium | reverse complement strand
CGGAGCACGCCGCCGCCACGCGGCTTTGGCCGGTGCTGGCGCGCTTTCTGCCGCGCTACCCTGACATCAAGGTGGAGTTGAGCGTCGATTCCGGCCTCACCGACATCGTGGCCGAGCGGTTCGACGCCGGGGTGCGCCTGGGCGAGCAGGTGGAGAAGGACATGGTGGCGGTGCGTATCGGCCCGGACCTGCGCATGGCCGCCGTGGCCGCCCCCGCCTATCTGGCGCGACACCCGGCGCCGCAGACGCCGCACGACCTCGCCCGGCATGACTGCATCAATTTGCGCCTGCCCACGCTGGGCGGATTCTACCCGTGGGAGTTCGAAAAAGACGGGCGGGCGCTGAATGTCCGCGTCGAGGGCCGCCTGGCCTTCAACAACACGCGGCTCATCCTGCAGGCCGCCGAGGCCGGGTTCGGTATCGCCTTTCTGCCGGAGGATCATGTGCGGGAGGCCCTGGCGGCGGGGCGGCTGGAATGGGTCCTTGCCGATTGGTCCCCGCCCTTTCCAGGCTTTCACCTCTATTACCCCAGCCGCCGCCAGCCCACGCCAGCCTTCACGCTGCTGGTGGAGGCTTTGCGCTACCAACAATGGCGCTAAGCAGCACAGCATCCCGACGACGTGCGGCCCCTCGCGGGACCGCCTGCACGCTGTACCGTTCATGCGACTGGCGTGGGGCCAGCTACGGCCGTACACTTTTGCGGCAGGAGGCTCAACTTGCGGCAAAATCGGTACGTCTACCGGATCGGTTCGCAACCGATCGCACGTGACGAAGCAGCCCGACGATGCCGGTCGGCGTCCTCCATAGATCTGCGGGCGAAAGGGCGAAAAGTGACCAACATCGTACGCGTCTATACAAAATGGTGCCAGTGGCCGCGCTGTTGGCGTTGCTGGAAGCTCGGATGTCGATCGATGGCGCCTAGAGGCGCGGCAGCTTCGTCGTCCGATTGTGGCCGCCGGGGAGATAAGGAGCGTCGAGTAGTTTGTATTGCATAACGCGCTACATTCCTTCCATGACAAAGACAACGGCCATGACCACCTTAGTCAAACGCAAAGACCATCCGCTCTCGATGCTGCTTCCGGAAAGCGATATCGCCATCATCGACCGTGCCGCCGATCTGCGCGGGCGCTCGCGGACCGATTTCGTGCGCGAAGCCGCGGTACGGGCTGCTGAAGAGGTTCTCATGGAAAGCGCGCTGGTGCGCATGAGCCCGGAGGGGGTTGAGGCGTTCATCCAAGCTGTCTCCGCCCCGGCCGCTCCCGTGCCGGAAATGGTGGCGTGCCTTCGCCGAAAGGCGCCGTCGGAGAAGGGCGCGGCGAAGCGCTGATGGCGGAGCCGTCGCTCTCCGCGCCCGAGTTCCTGAATGCCAGCCACAACGTATCCAAATTCCCCTGCGGGAAGCCCTCGCTCGACCATCGGTTGAAGGCCCGGGCGCAGGCCAATCAGCAAAAAGGGTTCATGGCCGTCCATGTGGCGGGCCGGGTGGTCGGCGATTACGGACTGGCGCCCACCGCCATCGTGCCCGGCACTTTGCCGCGCTCGATCCGCACTGGCCAGCCGCCAAACCCGGTGCCGTGCATTCTGCTCGGGCAGCTTGCGACAGAGCGGGCCTGGGCTGGGCAAGGAATTGGTATAGGATTGTTCAACCACGCGCTGGCCGGGAGCGTCAGCGGTGCCGAGCTGATCGGCGGGCGGGCGCTGATCGTCAATGCCGTTGATGATGAGGTGGCCTCATTTTGGCACCGCAGGGGCTTTCTGCCGTCAAAAGACGACGCGATGGTGCTGTTCCGGTCCATCCCGAATATCGCCGCCTCGCTGAAGGCGGTTGTCACCGCCGCCGAGGGGGCGCGACTTTGCTCACGACCAGTTCCATACAGGGCGCAGTGCTTTTCAAACAAAGCCTGTGTGTGCCCCGATGCGGACGATGAAGTCGGGTGGATCTTCTGGGTAATCACCGGAGTCCTGTTTAAACACGCCGGCGTTGGTGCGTTAGCCGTACTTGGTGGATACGTACTGCACGCCGCGATTGGCGTGGTGGACCAGCCCGCCGGCCTGCGCGCATGCGGGGTCTGCTCCAGGGCATCGAGAATAAATCCCGCGTGCGCGATGCGGCTGCCCCGTCAGCCGACGATCCATTGGCCGAATTTGCCACGGCCGCTTACAAAACGGTTATTCGTGATATCAGGCGTATGCCGGGG